>NZ_JBFBML010000001.1:129606-394049 GCF_040687075.1 Leucobacter sp. NPDC077196 | reverse complement strand
GCTACTCCCACTCGATCGTTCCGGGCGGCTTCGACGTGACGTCGAGCACCACTCGGTTGACCTCGGGCACCTGATTGGTGATGCGATTAGAAATGCGGGCCAGCACGTCGTAGGGCACGCGCGTCCAGTCCGCGGTCATGGCGTCCTCTGACGAAACCGGGCGCAGCACGATCGGATGACCGTACGTGCGGCCATCGCCCTGCACACCGACCGAGCGCACGTCGGCGAGCAGCACGACCGGGCACTGCCAGATGGTGTTGTCGAGGCCCGCCACAGTGAGCTCCTCGCGCGCGATCGCATCGGCCTCGCGCAGCACCTCGAGGCGCTCGCGGGTGACTTCGCCCACGATGCGGATGCCGAGACCGGGGCCCGGGAACGGCTGGCGCCCGACGATCGCCTCGGGAATGCCGAGCTCGCGCCCGATCGCCCGAACCTCATCCTTGAAGAGCGCGCGAAGCGGCTCGATCAGTTCGAAGTCGAGGTCCTCAGGCAGGCCGCCGACGTTGTGGTGCGACTTGATGTTCGCGGTACCCGATCCGCCCCCCGACTCGACTACGTCGGGGTAGAGCGTTCCCTGCACGAGGAACTTGATGGGCTCGCCCTCCGCTTTGGCCTCAGCGACAAGGTCGAGCTGCACCTGCTCGAATGCGCGAATGAACTCGCGGCCGATGATCTTGCGCTTCTGCTCCGGGTCGGTCACGCCTGCGAGATGCCCGAGGAAGATATCAGCGGCCTCGACGGTGATGAGTCGCACACCCGTCGATTCGACGTAGTCCTTCTCGACCTGCTCGCGCTCACCCTTGCGGAGGAGCCCGTGATCGACGAATACGGCGGTGAGCTGGTCACCGATGGCCTCGTGCACGAGCGCGGTCGACACTGCAGAGTCGACGCCGCCCGAGAGCGCTGAGATCACTCGGGCGTTGCCGACCTGCTCGCGGATGCGGGCAACCTGCTCGGCGATGACGTTGCCTGCGTTCCAGTCGGGCGTGATGCCTGCCACGTGGTGCAGGAAGTTCTCGAGGATCTGCTGCCCGTGATCCGAGTGCTTGACCTCTGGGTGCCACTGCACGCCGTAGAGCTTGCGTTCGGCCGAGCCGAAGGCGGCGACAGGTGTCACGGCCGTTTTGGCGAGCACCTCGAACCCCTCGGGGGCCGCTTGCACCGCGTCGCCATGACTCATCCACACGTTCTGCGCAGCGGGCTGACCTCCGAGGATCGCACCGCCGTCACCGACGAGATTCGCATCAGTCGCACCGTACTCGCGGTCGCCGGTATTGCCGACCGTGCCCCCGAGTGCGCGTGCCATGACCTGGAAGCCGTAGCAGATGCCCAGCACCGGAATACCGAGGTCGAAGACGCTCGAGTCGAACGACGGCGCGCCCTCCTCATAGACCGAAGACGGCCCGCCCGACAGCACGATGCCGAGCGGGTTGCGCGCCTGCACCTCCGCGGCCGTGATGGTGTGGGGAACGAGCTCGGAGTAGACGCCGGCCTCGCGCACGCGGCGTGCGATGAGCTGCGCGTACTGCGCACCGAAATCGACTACGAGAACCGGTCGGTGATCCGTTTCCGGCTGTTCTGACAGTGTCGCCATTATCGCTCCAGTGAGCCTTTCGAAGTGGTGGCGGACGGTGCCGCAGCGGTTGGGGTCGAAGCGTCTGGCGCGAGGGCGCCTTCGCGGGAATCAAGGAAGCCGTTGACCTCGCGAACGATGCGGGCTTCGAGGAAGAAGGACATGAACGGGATGACTCCGCCCAGCGCGATGAGGAGGAACTTCAGGAAGCCCCACCGCATCGGGCTCCACAGCAGGAAGTCGGAGATCAGGTAGACGACGTAGAACCATCCGTGGGCGATGAGGATCGCCTTGAACAGGTCGAACCCGCTCGCCTGGAAGTCCGATTCAATCCCCTCGGGTGCGAGGTCGTAGAAGTGCGCGAAACCGTCTTCGGTGAAGAGGTACAGCTGCACGTTGAAGGCGTACTTCATCACCATGACGGCGCAGAGCATCAGCAGCATGACGCCCGTGATCACCGAGGTCACCTTGTAGAAACTCAGGGCTTTCCGAATGCGGGGGTAGTCGGCGGGCTTGGGCTGCAGTTGCATGGCTTCCATTCTACGGCGGGCGAACGGCACCGATGACCGGGGTGCCAGGGGAGGATCAGGGGGTGGTTTCGGCTTCGAGCAGGAGCAACTCGTGCTCCTTCTCCCACGCGTCTCGTGCGAGCCGGTACCAGAAGAAGATGGCAAAGCCGCCGAACACGAGCCACTCGAGTGCGTAGAAGACGTTCAACCAGTTCACGGCGTCGGCGGCGAGGGGCGCGACTGAGTCGATCGGGTCGAGCGATGCCGCACCCAACGCATCAGCGGATCCCGAATCATCATGGAGCACGAGGTAGCCCGAGTAGACCGGCCCGTCCACCGTGCTCCAGAGGTTGGCGAGCGCAGCCGGCACCATTGCGCGCATCGTCAGGGGATCCTCATCGGCATCGGGCACCTGCGGACCCTCGGGCGGCATGTAGCGTCCCGTGAGCTCGCGCTCCCCCGACGCCGCCGATGCTGCAGCGAGCGCGTCGGCCGACCGCTCGGCTTCCGCAACGGACGGCGCCCAGCCGACCGCGACCGCGAGGTGAGCGCCCGGCTCTGCGTCTGGCCCATCGGTGATCAGGTGCCCGACTACCCACGCCCCGCTGGTGCCGCCGTTGTCCCTCGGCGACACGACGTCGAAATCTTCGGCCACGAACGCGCCGCCGAGCCGCACGACCACGCCGGCTCCGGCATCGGTGACTCCCCGATCGAAGGAGGTCACACTCGCCAGCGGCCGTTCCGACTCCGTGTCGACCTGCTCCTGCTGCTGCGACTGCACGGCGATGCCCGCCTGCCACTGCGCGAGCGCGGCGAATGCGACGGCAATGCCGAGTGCCAGCAGCAGCGCGAGAATCCAGCTCGGTCGCCGCATCACCTGGGCGAGCGTCGGCTCACCCAGGTACTCCAGCTTGCGCGAGGCCACCTGTCGCTACTCAGCGCTCGGCGTAGACAACGCCCACGCGCTGGAACTCCTTGAGCTCCGAGTAGCCCGTAGTCGCCATGGCGCGGCGCAGCGCACCGATCAAGTTCGCGCTGCCGTCGGCGACGTTCGCGGGGCCGTTCACGATCTCCGCGAGCGGTGCCACGGATCCGACCTGCACGCGCTTGCCGCGCGGCAGATCCTCGTGGTGTGCCTCCTGGCCCCAGTGCCATCCGCGACCCGGCGCGTCTGATGCCTTCGCGAGTGCGGTACCGAGCATCACTGCATCTGCGCCGCAGGCGATCGCCTTGATCAGGTCGCCCGAGGTACCGAGGCCGCCATCGGCGATCACATGCACGTAGCGGCCACCCGACTCGTCGAGGTAGTCGGAGCGCGCGCCTGCAACGTCTGCGATCGCACTGGCCATGGGTGCGCGAATGCCGAGCGTGGCGCGCGTGGTCGACGAGGCTCCGCCGCCGAAGCCGACGAGCACGCCGGCAGCGCCGGTGCGCATGAGGTGCAGCGCAGACTGATAGGTGGCGGCGCCCCCCACGATGACGGGAACGTCGAGCTCGTAGATGAACTGCTTCAGATTGAGGGGCTCCCGCCCCTCCTGCGAGACGTGCTCAGCGGAGACGGTGTTGCCCCGAATCACGAAGAGATCGACTCCGGCGTTCACCACGGTCTCGGTGAACTGCGCGGTGCGGTGAGGTGACAGCGCCCCGGCTACGGTGACTCCCGCATCGCGAATCTCGCCCAGACGGGCGGTGATGAGCTCGGCCTGGATCGGCGCGGCGTACAGTTCGCGCATCCGCGCCACGGCGGCGATCTCGTCGTCGATGCCCGCCAGCTCCGCAAGCAGGGGCTCGGGGTTCTCGTGTCGGGTCCAGAGTCCCTCGAGGTTCAGCACGCCGAGACCGCCGAGCTGACCGAGCGCGATCGCGGCGGCCGGCGACATGACCGAGTCCATCGGCGCGCCGAGCACCGGGATGTCGAACTGGAAGGCGTCGATCGACCACGACGTCGAGACGAGCTCGGGGTCTCGAGTACGACGCGTCGGCACAATGCCGATTTCGTCGAAGGTGTACACGCGACGTGCACGCTTACCGCGGCCGATCTCGATCTCGTTACTCACCCGACCAGTCTATCTGGCGGCGGCTGGGCGTGCCGCGCCGGGCGCACGAGAGGGGGCCCGGACCGCGATCGATCCGGGCCCCCTCGCACACTCGCAGTGTCAGCGCTTGTAGTTCGGCGCTTCGACGACCATCTGCACGTCGTGCGGGTGCGATTCCTTCAATCCGGCCGAGGTGATGCGCACGAAGTTGCCGCGCTCCTTGAGGTCCACGATCGTGCGGGCTCCGACGTAGAACATCGATTGACGGAGGCCACCGATCATCTGGTGGCTCACGGCGCCGACCGGCCCACGGTAGGGCACCTGCCCCTCGATACCCTCCGGGATGAGCTTCTCATCGCTCGGCACGTCGGCCTGGAAGTAGCGATCCTTCGAGTACGACGTGCGCTCGCCGCGCGTCTGCAAGGCGCCGAGGGATCCCATGCCGCGGTAGTTCTTGAACTGCTTGCCGCCGACGAACACCAGGTCTCCCGGGCTCTCATCGGTGCCGGCGAGCAGCGACCCCATCATCACGGATGATGCACCGGCGACGAGCGCCTTCGCGATGTCGCCCGAGTACTGCAGGCCGCCATCCGCGATCACCGGCACGCCGGCCGGGGTCGCGGCCTTCGCGGCCTCGTACACGGCGGTGACCTGGGGAACGCCCACACCGGCGATGACGCGCGTGGTGCAGATCGACCCCGGCCCGACGCCGACCTTCACCGCATCAGCACCGGCATCGACGATGGCTTTGGCGCCCGCGTACGTCGCTACGTTGCCGCCGATGACGTCGACACCCGCAAACGCCGGGTCTGCTTTGATCTTCGCGATGATGTCGAGCACACCCTTGCTATCCCCGTTCGCAGTGTCGACCACGAGCACGTCGACGCCAGCTTCGACGAGAGCGCTCGCGCGCTTCCATGCGTCGCCGAAGAATCCCACGGCGGCGCCGACACGCAGTCGTCCCGCATCGTCCTTCGTGGCGAGCGGGTACTGCTCCTCCTTGTCGAAGTCCTTCACCGTGATGAGCCCGGTGAGGCGGCCTTCGCCGTCGACGAGCGGAAGCTTCTCGATCTTGTGCTTGCGGAAGATGGCGGCAGCGTCGTCACGGGAGATTCCACGGGGTCCGGTGATGAGCGGCATGCGCGTCATCGCGTCCTCGACCCGCACCTGCGAGCGATCCTTCGGGTCGATGAATCGCATATCCCGATTCGTGATGATGCCGAGCAGCACGTCGTTCGAATCGACGACGGGCAGACCCGAGACCCGGTACTCGCCGCAGATCGCGTCCACCTCGGCGACCGATGCGTCGATCGAGGTCGTGACGGGATTGGTGATCATTCCTGCTTCGCTGCGCTTCACCCGGTCGACCATCTCGGCCTGATCCTGGATCGAGAGGTTGCGGTGCAGGATGCCGAGACCGCCGTTGCGCGCCATGGCGACCGCCATACGCGTTTCCGTCACCGTGTCCATCGCCGCCGAGATCAGGGGGATCTGCAGGCGGATGCGCCGGGTCAGCTGGGTCGCGGTGTCCGCCTCGCTGGGGATGACGTCGGTGTGCGCTGGCAGCAGGAGCACATCGTCGTAGGTCAGACCGGTGAACGCGAAGGGGTCACGCTGTTCCATGGAACCTCTATCTGTGTAGTGGGTGGGGCTCTCAGAGATTCGCGGGCGACCGGGATGCGGCGCCCGTACCGTCTCTCAGTCTAGGGGAATCGGGGCCGTGTTGACCTGCGCCGTCGGCGAACGTCGGAGTTGCCGCACCGTGTCGATGATCAGGATGACGAGGGCGATCCAGACGCCGATGAAGCCGATCCAACGCCCCGTCGTGATCTCCTCCTGCGTCACGAACGCGCCGTAGAAGAATCCGAGGATCGGCGTCAAGAACTGCAGGAACCCGATGTGGGCGAGCGGAAGGCGCCGAGTGGCTTCGCCGAAGAGGATCAGCGGGATCGCGGTCACGATGCCGCTGAACAGCACGAGCGTCGTGATGCCGGTACCGAACGTGAAGGCCGTCAACCCGGAGGTCGCCGCGATCAGGCCGAGCTGCACTGCGGCGACGGGAAGCGTGGCAAAGGTTTCGATCGTGAGCCCGGTGATGCCGTCGACCGCTTCGCCCGCGTGCTTGTGCACGGCTCCGTACAGCCCGAACGAGAGCGCGATGCCCAGCGCGATCCATGGAAACGACCCGTAGGCGATGGCTGCGATGAGCACACTGATGCCCGCGATCGCGACCGCGACCCACTGCAACCGACTGAGAAGCTCCTTGCGAAACACCACACCGATGAGGATGGTGAAGAGCGGGTTGATGAAGTATCCGAGCGCCGTCTCGAGCACGTGCCCGGTCATCACGCCGATGACGAAGATCTGCCAGTTCGCATAGAGGAACAGCGCAGAGAGCGCGAACCACCCGAGCAGTCGTGGATTGCGCAGGATCACGCGGACCCGGTGCCAGCGCTTCGTGACAGTCACGAGCAGCAGGCAGAAGACGAGCGTCGTAGCCACTCGCCATGGCACAACCTCGAGGGGGCCGACCATTGCGATGAGGCCGAAGTAGAACGGGAATGCGCCCCACCAGAGGTACGCGCCGAGACCGAAACCGAGTCCCGCACGTGTCCGCCGCATCGGAGCAGTCTACTCCCGTCGCGCGCCCGCACACGACAGCGGCCCCGATGATCCGTGAGGATCGCCGGGGCCGCTGGAGCGCCGCTGCTAGCGGGTGACGACTGCGAGAATGTCGCGAGCCGACAGGACGAGGTAGTCGTCGCCGCCGACCTTGACCTCGGTGCCGCCGAACTTCGAGTAGATCACGATGTCGCCGGTGGCGACGTCGAGCGGAATACGGGTGCCGGAGTCAGAAATACGACCCGGACCCACCGCGACAACTTCGCCCTCCTGGGGCTTTTCCTTGGCGCTATCGGGGATCACGAGACCGGAAGCGGTGGTCTGCTCTGCCTCGACCTGCTTGATAACGATACGATCCTCGAGCGGCTTGATGGCGACCGACACGGTTGACCTCTTTCCAATGTCTGAAGTGTGTACACGCCCGCCCCATGCGAGCGCGTCTACCCCAGAGTCTATGGCTCTCGTTGGCACTCGTGCAAGGGGAGTGCCAGCGTCGCAGCGGGGAATCGCCGACAGCGAACAGCGCGCCGTGCCTAGAATGGATCGACGCCCTGAACTGGCACCGCCAACGGGTCCGTCGCTCGCAGTCAGATGATTCGACGCACACCGATGGAGGAGCAATGTCCACGCCACAGTACCCCGAGCAGCCCACCACTCCCCTGCCGCACCTGGATCAGAACGCGCCCTACGGCCAGCAGCATCAGGCTCCGCAGCAGTCGAATGCTCCCCAGCCCCCCGCGTATCAGCCGCAGCAGGGGTACGACTCGCAGCAGTTCACGACTGCGCCGAGCGGAACGACGCTCGACAAGACCAACACGTTCGCGTTCCTCGCGATCATCTTCGCGTTCCTCAGCCCCATCGCCGGCATCGTCTTCGGCCACATGGGGCTCAGCCAGATCAAGCGCACCGGGGACGCGGGTCGCGGCATCGCGCTCACCGGGCTCATTATCGGGTATGCGTACTTCGTATTCCTCGCGCTGTTCATCGTGATCTACATCGGCTTCCTCTTCACCATTTTTGCGGCGGTCGGCAGCACAATGTCGGGGTTCGATTCCTACTCGTCGTATTGATCACCCGGCGCGAGCACGCGTCGACGGAACCGCTCCCGGGATGGGAGTTCCTGCTCAGCGATAACGGCATCGTCGCGTTGAGCGACGTCTGCGCGGCGCTCGAATCCGGTTCGACCAGTGACGCCGTTGGCCGCGGTCTCCGTTCGTCCGGGCGCGCGCCGGATGAAGTTGCCGCCCTGTTGACGCAGGCCCGACTTCGAGAGAAGGCTCGTGCGAAATTCGGGAGTCTCGCACGCGAACTGCTCTTCACACCTGCGGCGCTCGAACAGGCCACGAGGATCGCGATCGCGCACGGCCACGCGGCCCGTTTCCGCGACGCCGGCTGCGATCGGGTAGCCGACCTCGGGTGCGGACTCGGTACGGAATCGATCGCTCTCCTCACGTACGGCCTCGCGCCCGTCGCCGTGGAACTCGATGCGTTCACCGCCCGCATCGCCGCGCACAATCTCGCACGGGTCGCCGCGCGCAACGGTGTGCCGTCGCCTGTCGTCGCCTCAGGCGATGCAGCGGCCTTCGATCTTTCAGCGGTCGACGGCGCCTTTCTCGATCCCGCACGTCGTACGACGGGCCATCACAATACGCGTCGCATCGCATCGCCCGACGACTATTCCCCCTCCCTCGATTTCGCGTACGGTATCGCGGAACGGCTGCCGACCGGCGTCAAGCTCGGTCCGGGGCTCGATCGCGACCTCATTCCCGAAGACGCGGAGGCGCAATGGGTGTCCGTCGATGGTCACGTCGTCGAGACGGCACTCTGGTTCGGTGCAGTCGCGCGGCCCGGGGTCTCTCGCGCCGCACTGGTGCATCGGGGGGATGAGACTCACGAGATGACGGCCGCCGCAGACGCTTCCGACGTCGACGTCCGGCCGATGGGCGAATACCTCTATGAGCCAGACGGCGCCGTCATTCGCGCCCGCCTCATCGGAGCACTGGCGGAGACGCTCGGCGCCGGCATGATGAGCCCGGGCATCGCCTATCTCACCGCAGATGCGAGCATTTCAACGCCGTTTGCCCAGGTCTTCCGGGTGCTCGAGCGACTGCCCGTCAAGGAGAAGGATTTGCGAAAGGCTCTCGCGGCCCGCGGCATCGGATCACTCGAGATCAAGAAGCGCGGCGCCGACGTGGACCCCGCCGCGCTGCGCGCGCGACTCAGATTGCGCGGACGCGAGCACGCGACGCTCGTGCTCACGCGCGATGCCGACGGAAGACACTGCGCGCTGCTCGCCGAACGCTGCTGAGCCGGCACACGAACGGCGGACTCCGGAATCGAAATTCCCGAGCCCGCCGCCCACGCAAGTGGTTCAGATCAGTTCACACCGGCGCAAGACACCATCTGACCCGCGACTTCAACCATCTCGGCGCCATTGGAGCACTCCTCCACCGCGCTGAGGCCCAGGCTGAGCGCGAGGAAGAAACCGATCGTCACAATCGCACCGATCACGAGCGCGATCGCGCCGGTGATGATGCCAGTGATGGAAAGCCCCTTCGACTGACCCTTGCGGAGCGCGATGATGCCGAGGATCAGAGCAATCAGGCCGCCAACCGCGCCCGCAACCGGGACCCAGCAGAAGATCAAGCTGAGCACGCCGAGAATCAGCGCGGTGAGCGCCAGCCCTTTCGGCTTCACCGGCCCGGCGTTGTAAGCCGGCGCGCCATGGTTGGTCGCTGCGGGATCGTACGCGGGCGCGCTCGGCGCTACAGGAGCGTGCGCGGCGTCGGACGAGGCGGGAGGCGGCGGAACCGGGTTCGAGTTGCGGTCGTTGCCAGGCAGATTGTCGGACATGATTCTCCTTCGATCGAACGTCGATGAGGCGCATTCCCCCATTCCTACTTCAAAGATAACGTTCAGCTTCGACGAATGGCGACTTTTCTCTCGCGAACGACGCGGCCTTGACGCTCGGCCCGAGCATCAGCGCATCTGCACCTGCTGCACCGGGAGCGTCGAGTCGGCCCCGAAAACGAGCCCGGACGGCTCGTGCCCGGCGGCGACGAGCTGCGCCCCGAGCGAGGCGATCATCGCTCCGTTGTCGGTGCAGAGCGACAGCGGCGGCACACGGAGCTCGATGCCGGCCGACGCGGCTCGCTCCGCGGCGAGTTCACGGACGCGAGCGTTGGCCACCACGCCTCCGCCGAGCAGCAGACGCGGCACATCGAGGTCACGGCACGCGGCGAGCGCCTTCGTGAGCAGCACGTCGGCGACCGCTTCCCGGAAGCTCGCGGCGACATCCGCGACCGGAACCGGCCCTCCCGCGGCCACTCGCTTCTCGACCCACCGAGCGACCGAGGTCTTCAGTCCCGAGAACGAGAAATCGTAGCGGTGCCGTTCCAAGTCCTTCGGGAGCGTGAGGCCGCGCGGGAAGCGGATCGCGTGCGGATCCCCCGCAGCCGCGACCCGATCGATTTCGGGACCACCGGGATACGGCAACCCGAGCAGCCGCGCGACCTTGTCGAACGCCTCGCCCGCCGCATCGTCGATGGTCTCGCCGAGCAGTTCGACATCGGACACGAGGTCGCGCACGAGCAGCAGTGACGTGTGCCCGCCCGAGACGAGCAGCGCAACGGTCGGGAGCTCGAGCTCGCCGACGGCGCCGACGGCCTCGCGCAGCCCATCGCCGTGCAGCAGGTCAGCACCCACGTGGCCCACCAGATGATTGACCGCGTACAGCGGCCGATCAAGCGCCACTGCGAGCGCCTTCGCAGCGGAGACACCCACCATGAGTGCGCCGGCCAGTCCCGGCCCGGAGGTCACGGCGATGGCGTCGATATCTGCGAGCGCGACACCGGCATCTGCGAGGGCCCGTTCGATCGTCGGGGTCATCGCCTCGAGGTGCGCACGTGCGGCGACCTCGGGAACGACGCCGCCGTAGCGGGCATGCTCGTCCATCGACGATGCGATGGCATTGGCGAGCAGCGTACGCCCCCGCACGATGCCGACGCCGGTCTCGTCGCAGCTCGTCTCGATGCCGAGAACGAGTGGCTCGGTCGTGGTCATGCCTGATCCTCCAGTGCCGTGGCGGCCGAATTACGGGCGCGCACCTCGAGCCGCATCACGATCGCGTCGACGCCTTCCGGCTGGTAGTACCGGGGCCGCACACCGATCTCAGCGAACCCGAGGGTCGTGTACAGCCGGTGCGCCACGGCGTTATCCGCGCGCACCTCGAGAAAGACCTCGCGCACCCCTCGCGCCTCCGCGCTGTCGAGCAAGAGAGTCATGAGGCGGCGTCCCTGTCCCATGCCTCTGAGCGACGGATGCACGGCGATCGTTTGGATATCGGCATCGGTACCGACTGCGAGCAGGCCGCCGTACCCGAGCACATCACCGTTCGAACCGGCGAGCACGAAGTAGTCGCGATGATCACCCACCAGCTCCTCGCGCATCATCGACAGACTCCACGCCTCGGCGCCGAAGACCGAGGCTTCGAGCGCCCACACGGCATCGAGATCGTCGAGCGTCGCCCTGCGCGCCGAAGGAGCCGCGTGGTCTGCGGGAGCTGCGGGAGCTGCGGGAGCTGCGGAGCCCGTCGGAACCGCATGAGCTGATTCGGAAACGGTGCCGTCGCTCATGTCGAAACTCGCTTCGGCGCTGAGGGTTGCGCGACATCGGGTGCGCGGAGGTAGAGCGTACGGTCGTCGTCGAACGGGCGCCCGGCTGCCAGACGGCGAGCCGCGAGCAGCACGAGCGACGCGGCAGGAATGCGCTCGGGCCAGAGATCGCCCGCTCGCTCCGCGTAGTCGGTGCGCGCCATCAGCGTCGGGCCCTCTGCGACGACGGGGATGCCCGCCGCGTCCAGACCGTCGAACTGCGTCACGAACAGCTCGCGGCGCCGCGCGTCTTGCACGACGCGCAACTGGCCCGTTTCTCCCCGCTCGAACGCATCGAGAGCGACCGCTGCGTGGCCCTGCACGGCGAGCACCGGCACGCCACGCCCGAGCGCGAACGCGTGGGCCGCCGCGATTCCGACTCGCAACCCCGTGAAGGGCCCCGGGCCGATTCCGGCGACGACCCCCGTCACTTGCGTCGGCGACAGGTCGGCCGCGCGAAACACCTCGTCGAGGAGCCTTCCGATGGCTTCCGCATGCCCTCTGGCGTCATCGCTCGCCGCGATCTGAATGCCCTGCCTCGATCCCAGCGCGACAGTCGTGCCGATGGCGGTGTCGATGGCGAGCAGTACGTGCTCCCCCACCTCTGGTGCCGTGGTACTCATGGCAGTACTCCCCCCGCCCAGCGCGGGCCGTAACCGGTGATGGTGATCCGTCGCGGTTCGATGAGCGCCTCCGACCAATCGGCCGCTTCGGTGTCTGCGTCTTCGGTCCCCATCGGCCGCTCGATCACGAGCTCGATCCAGCTCGAACGTGTATCGACGATGCCGGCGCCCCACTCAGCCACCACGACGGAACCCTCGAAGTCGAGGTCCAGGTCGTCGAGCTCATCGGGGCCCGCCAGTCGATACGCATCGACGTGCACGAGCGGCGCTCCACCGACCAGCGACGGATGCGTCCTGGCGAGCACGAACGTAGGGCTCTGCACGGGGCCGCGCACTCCGAGCCCCTCGCCGATGCCTCGGGTCAGCGTGGTCTTCCCTGCTCCGAGCGGGCCGGTGAGGATCACGAGATCGCCCGCGCGGAGCACACGCCCCAGTCGCGATCCAAGGGCACCCATGGCCTCGGGATCGGCAACGTGATGCACCTCTTCGACGACGCGCTGCGCGGTCATCGCACCCCCTCCGCGGCCTCGGCCTCTGGCGCCCTCGCCTCCACCACGACGAACGCCGTGGCGAAGCCGCCATCGTGCGTCATCGACACGTGCGGCATCGCCGCACCCGCCAGAGCGAGCGCGGCGAGCAGCCGGTCCGTTCGCACGAAGGCCGGGGGCCTGTCAGTGTCGCGCACGATTTCCATATCGTGCCAGTTCAGCCCGTCAGAACCGCCCAGCGCCTTGATCAGAGCCTCCTTCGCGGCGAAACGCGCCGCGACCGAATGCACCGGCAGGTAGCGCTCCGCCTCCGTGAAGAGTCGCTCGCGCAAGCGCGGTGTGCGGGCGAGGGTGCGCTCGAAGCGAGCGATATCGACCGTGTCGACGCCGATTCCGAGAATCATCACGCTCCTCACGCGCCGCAGCGCTGCTGCCCCGACGCACCCTGCTTACTCGACCGTGTTCTTACTCGATCGAGTTCTTACGCGACCGCATCCTTACTCGACCGTAACCGACTTCGCGAGGTTGCGCGGCTGATCGACATCGAGACCCTTCGCGGTCGACAGCTCGAGGGCGAACCACTGCAGCGGAATCACCTGCAGCAGCGGCTCGAAGAGCGTGTCGGCGAGCGGCAGGCGCACGACGTCGTCGGCGTAGGGCAGCACCGCAGTGTCGCCCTTCTCCACCACCGCGATGACGCGGGCGCCGCGAGCTCGGATCTCCTGGATGTTTGAGACGACCTTCGAATGCATGATCGGCGAGGTGCGCGGGCTCGGCACGAGCACGAACACCGGCTGACCGTGGTCGATCAGGGCGATCGGTCCGTGCTTGAGCTCGCCTGCGGCGAAGCCCTCGGCGTGGATGTACGCGATCTCTTTGAGCTTCAGCGCACCCTCGAGCGCGATCGGGTATCCGACGTGGCGTCCGAGGAACAGCACCGAGCGAGTATCGGCCATCCAGTGCGCGAGCTGCGCAATCTGGTCGCGAGTCTCAATCGCCTCCGCCACCTTCGCCGGGAGCGCCTCGAACTGCTCGACCGCACGCGCCTGCTCCTCTGCGGAGAAGGTGCCTCGTACGCGTGCGAGGTGGAGGCCGACCAGGTAGATCGCGGTGATCTGCGCGATGAACGCCTTCGTCGACGCGACCGCGACCTCGGGGCCGGCGTGCGTGTAGACGGCGGCGTCCGACTCCCGCGGAATGGTCGCGCTCTGGGTGTTGCAGACCGAGATCGTCGTCACGCCGCGCTCGATGGCGTACTTGACGGCCATGAGCGTATCCATCGTCTCGCCCGACTGGCTGACCGAGATTACCAGCGTGCGGTCGGAGAGCACAGGATCGCGGTAGCGGAACTCGTGACTCAGTTGCACCTCGACGGGAACCCGCGCCCACTGCTCGATGGCGTAGGAGCCGACGAGTCCCGCGTAGGAGGCGGTGCCGCAAGCGATGATGATGATGCGATCGATCTCGCGCAGGCGATCATCGCCGAGCGCGGTGAGCTCAGGAATCTCGACGCCGGCCCCCGAGACTCGCCCGCGCAGCGTGTTCCCGACCGCGTCAGCCTGCTCATTGATCTCCTTGGCCATGAACGACGACCAGCCGCCCTTGTCGGATGCGTCCGCGTCCCACTCGACCTCGAACTCCTCGAACTCGACCGTGTTGCCCGTGAAGTCGGTGACCCGTACTTCAGCGGGCGTGATGATCGCGATGCTGTCCTCTTCCACGGCGACGGCGCGCTTCGTGAACGAGACAAAGGCGGCGACATCGGACCCGAGGAAGTTCTCGCCGTCGCCGAGACCGATCACGAGCGGGGAGTGGTGGCGAGCCGCCACGACCTTGCCCGGCTCGTCGCGATGCATCGCGAGCAGAGTGTAGGTGCCGTGCAACCGCGCGACCACCGTGCGGAATGCGGCCTCCAGATCTCCCTGTCGCGCAACCTCGATCCCGAGCAGCGCGGCGACGACCTCGGTGTCGGTCTCACTCAGCAGTTCGATGCCCTCCGCTTCGACCTCAGCACGGAGCGCGGCGAAGTTCTCGACGATGCCGTTGTGAATGACGGCCAGCTTGCCGTCATCCCCGAGGTGCGGGTGCGCGTTCACGTCGGTCGGGCCGCCGTGCGTCGCCCAGCGCGTATGTCCGATACCGGTGCCCGCGGCATCCAGCGGACTCGCTTCGAGCAGGTCCTCGAGCCGGGAGAGCTTGCCCGAGCGCTTGCGTACCGAGAGCGCCCCCGTCGCGTCGACCACCGCGACGCCCGCAGAGTCATACCCCCGGTATTCCAACCGTCGAAGTCCGTTCAGCAGTACCTCGACCGTGTCGTTCGGGCCGACATATCCAACGATTCCACACATGGTGCTTAGTTTAGTGGCACCATTGATGCACGATGACCCAGAACACCTCCCCGGCCGGCGCCGCGGTCTCCACCGACACGCACCCGCTCATCCGCCCCGAGTTCACTTCGCCGTTCACCGAGATCGGCCGCGACGAGTGGGCCCGGCTCGCCGGGGAGACCCCGATGCCGCTCACCGAGGGCGAGATCGCGGCCTTCCGCGGTCTGGGCGAACCGCTCGATCTCGCCGAGGTGTCCCAGGTCTACCGGCCACTCAGCCGCCTCATCAACCAATACGCCATCGCCGCACGAGAGATGCACCAACGCACTCGCGGCTTCCTGCAGCGCGGCAGCGAGCGGCAGAGCCCGTTCGTCATCGGCATCGCCGGATCGGTCGCGGTGGGCAAGTCGACCGTGGCGAGGATCCTGCGCGATCTGCTCGCGCGATGGCCGGAGACGCCGCAGGTCGAGCTCATCACGACCGACGGATTTCTGTACCCAGCCGCCGAACTCGAGCGCCGCGGCATCGCGCATCGCAAGGGCTTCCCCGAATCCTACGATCGTCGGGCCCTGCTCCGATTCGTCTCCCAGGTGAAGGCCGGCGTCGACGAGGTGCGGGCTCCTCACTACAGTCACATCGTTTACGACATCGTGCCTGGCGAGTACACCGTCGTCCGTCGTCCCGACATCCTGATCGTCGAGGGGCTGAACGTGCTGCAGCCCGCCTCGATGGATCATCCGCTCGCCGTCAGCGACCTCTTCGACTTCTCGGTGTACGTGGATGCTCGGTCTTCCGACATTCAGCGCTGGTACCGGCACCGGTTCTTGCAATTGCGCGAGAGCGCGTTCGCGGATCCGACCTCGCACTTCCGTCGCTTCGCGACGATCGACGACGACGCGGCGCTCGCCATCGCCGATGAGTTCTGGAACAACATCAACGAGCCCAATCTCGTGGAGAACATCAGACCGACGCGCGCGCGGGCGAGCCTCGTGCTGCGCAAGGAATCGGACCACCGCGTGCAGAAGGTGCTGCTGCGCAAGTTGTAGCGGTGCCGGCTTCGGGCCGCCCCGCCGGCTCCGGGCACCTTCCTGCTCCGGTGTCTGCAGCATCGCTTACGCTGGAGGCTATGCGCCCCCATCGTTGTATTCGGAGCACCCTGATTGCGGGGCTCGCCGCCTCGCTCGTGCTCGCCGGAACGATACCGGCGATCGCCGTCGATGGCGGGAGCAGCGAGGGCGGCTATCCCACGTGGTCTGAAGTGCGGGCGGCGCAGGATTCCGAAGCGGCGACGCAAGCCGAATACGAACGCCTGCAGAGCGCATTGCAGCAATCGAGTGATGAGGCGACGACTGCAACGACGGCCGCAGCGGCCGCCCACAGTCGTGCGCGGGAGGCACGGGAGGCGCTCGAGGCAGCGGTCGCCCGTGAAGAGGCGCTCCGATCTCGCATCGCGCAGGCCGAGCAGTCGTTCGGCGACAATGATGAGGCCCTCGGGCGCATGGTCTCCTGGATGTACACCAACGGGACGGGACTTGCGAGCGCAAGCGCGCTCGCAACGGCGTCCGACCCAGAGGAGTTCATGGCGAAGTTCAGCATGTCATCCCAGGTGTCGGGAACCTGGAACGGCATCGCCGAACGCGCGAAGACAGAGGTCAATTCGGCGAGCTCGCTCCACGACCAGGCTGCAGACGCGAAGCGAGAGCGGGAACGTCTCGCAGACGATGCTGATGCGGCCGCTGCGGCCGCTGAGCGGGCGCAGCGCGACTCGGACGCCGCCGTTGCACGCGCGGGCGAGCGAAGCGAGACGATGTATGCCCAGTTGGCTGCACTGCGCGGAACGACCGCTGATGCAGAGCGCCAGTATCAGATCGGCTTGCAGGTGGCCGAACAGGCCGCGGAGCAAGAGCGGCAGCGCGAGGAGGCGGCGCGGCAGCAGGAAGAGCGTGACCGCAACGCGAGCTCCCCCGCGGACACCCCCGCGGGCGGGTCGGAGACACCGGGGGGCGCTGATCCCGGCACGGGGGGCGGGAACCCAGGTGGAGGCAACTCCGGCGGCGAGAATCCCGGCGGCGGGGACCCGGGCGGCGGCGTCAGCATCGACCCGGCTGGTGCGAAAGCCTACGCTCGTTCGTCCCTCGGCGCCCATGGTTGGGGCGACGACCAGTTCTCCTGCCTCGTCTCGCTCTGGAACGGGGAATCGGGTTGGCGTGCCGATGCACTCAACCCCTACAGCGGCGCGTACGGCATCCCCCAGTCACTGCCTGCCGAGAAGATGGCCGCTGCAGGCCCCGATTGGCGGACGAACGGCAACACGCAGGTGGACTGGGGTCTTTCATACATTCAAGCGGCCTACGGGAGCCCGTGCGCAGCCTGGGTCGCCTGGCAGGCGCGAGATCCGCACTGGTACTGAGCCCGTTATTCGCGCTGCTCCCGGCTCTCGAGGCCAGCGCTGAGCAGAAACGCCGATGCCCAGTCCCCGAAAGGACCGGGCATCGGCGTATCGACTGGCCTTACACCGCGAGGCGTTCGAGCACGATGCCCGCGAGGTCGTCGGCGAGGCGCTGAGCATCGTCAACGTGCTTCGCCTCGACCATCACTCGGACGACCGGCTCCGTACCCGACGGACGCAACAGCACTCGTCCATTGCCCGCGAGGGCGATCTCGGCCTGACGCACCGCCTGTTGCAGCACCTCGTCGCCGTCGACGCCGGTCCGATCGACGCCCCGCACGTTCACGAGCACCTGCGGATAGACCGTCATGCACGTGGCGAGCTCGGTCAGCGTCTGCCCGCTGCGCACGATCTCAGCGGCGATATGCAGACCGGTGAGAATTCCGTCACCTGTCGTCGCGTGATCGCTCATGATCACGTGACCCGACTGCTCCCCGCCGAGAGAATATCCCTCGGCGTTGATCGCCTCGAGCACGTACCGGTCACCGACCCCCGTCTCGACCACGTCGATGCCGTTGTCTGCCATCGCGAGCTTCAGACCGAGGTTCGACATCACCGTGGCGACCAGCGTGTTGCGCACGAGCTTTCCGCGACGCGCCATCGACAGCGCGAGGATCGCCATGATCTTGTCGCCGTCGACGACGTTACCGGCAGCGTCCACTGCGAGGCAGCGATCCGCGTCCCCATCGTGCGCGATCCCGAGGTCCGCGCCGTGCTCGATAACGGCAGCGGCCAGGGGCTCGAGGTGAGTCGACCCGACGCCCTCATTGATGTTGAAGCCGTCGGGATCATTGCCGATCACGGTGACCCGGGCACCCGCGTCAGTGAAGACATCCGGTGAGATGCCCGCCGCGGCTCCGTGCGCGCAGTCGAGCACCACGTGCACACCGTCGAGGCGTGTGCCCTCGAGCGTGCCGAGCAGGTGCACGAGATAGCGGTCCTCGGCGTCTGCGAACCGACGAATGCGTCCGACCTCGCGGCCGGTGACGGCCACGACCGGACCCTCCATCGCCGCTTCGATCTCGTCTTCGACATCGTCGGCGAGCTTGCGCCCGCCTTCGGCGAAGAACTTGATGCCGTTATCGGCGGCAGGATTGTGCGAGGCCGACACCATGACACCGAAGTCGGCGCCCGTGTCGGCCACCAGGTACGCCGCTGCAGGTGTCGGAATCACTCCGGCGTCGAGAACGTCGACGCCGGCGGAAGCGAGCCCGGCGGAGACCGCCGCCGAGATGAACTCGCCGGAGACGCGCGGATCGCGCGCTACGACGGCAACAGCACGACGGCTCTCGCCCCGGGCAGAACGCCCGAGAACGAGAGCCGCAGCGCGAGCAAGGCTGAGGGCCAGCTCGGCGGTCACATCGACGCCAGCCAGCCCTCGAACCCCATCGGTGCCAAATAGGCGTCCCATGTGTTGGAAGCCTCGATTTAGCGCTTCGAGTACTGCGGCGCCTTGCGGGCCTTCTTGAGACCGGCTTTCTTGCGCTCCTTGATACGCGCATCGCGGCTCAGGAAGCCGGCCTTCTTCAGCGTGGCGCGGTTGTGCTCTTCGTCGATCTCGTTCAGTGCACGAGCGATCGCGAGGCGCAGCGCTCCGGCCTGACCCGAGGGGCCGCCGCCGCCGATGCGAGCGATGATGTCGTACGAGCCGTTGAGCTCGAGCGCCGTGAACGGATCGGTGATGAGCTGCTGGTGCAGCTTGTTCGGGAAGTACTCCGCGAACTCGCGTCCGTTCACCGTGAAGGTGCCCGAACCGGGGATGAGGCGCACGCGGGCGATGGCCTGCTTGCGGCGACCTACAGCTGCACCGGGAACGGTGAGTGCGGGACGCGGGGTCGCGACGTCGGCCTGGCCGGCCGGCGTCTCGGTGGTGTAGCTCTCGGTGGCCACGGTCTGCTCTTCAGTCACTGTGAATTCTCTCTCTGAGGTCTCGGGGCGCGATTACTGCGCGACCTGGCCGAAGGTGTAGGGGGTGGGCTGCTGAGCCGCGTGCGGGTGCTCGGCACCTGCGTACACCTTCAGCTTGCGGAACAGATCTGCACCGAGCGAGTTCTTCGGGAGCATGCCGCGGATGGCCTTCTCGACCGCGCGCTCGGGGTTCTTCTCGAGCAGCTCGGTGTAGCTGACCGAACGGAGACCGCCCGGGTATCCCGAGTGACGGTAGGCGCGCTTGTTCTTCGCCTTGTTTCCGGTCAGAACGACCTTGTCCGCGTTGATGATCACCACGTAGTCGCCCATGTCCATGTGGGGAGCGAAGGTGGTCTTGTGCTTGCCGCGGAGCAGGGCTGCCGCGTGCGATGCGAGGCGGCCGAGCACCACGTCGGCTGCGTCGATGACGACCCAATCGTGCTTCTGCTCGGCGGCCTTCGGTGAATACGTGCGAGTCACTAGAGTGCTGCTTTCTGTCGAATTGGAGGAGTTCGTGGATCCCGCTCCGGTGCGTGGTCCCCGAGGGGTGCGCGCGCGGGTGGAGGGCTCAACAAATCGGGTGCTTACGCACCAAGGACCAACACTAGCACACTGTCGCCCTTGCGTCAGCTTCGGCCGACCGGGGCCCGGCGTGCACGGGTCGCCGCGGCGCGGGAGTCGAGCTCGTCGTCGTCAGGGTAGGCGATCTCCTCCAGAGAGAGTCCGTGCGCCGGCATCACGGTGAAGCGGCTCGTTCGCATGCGCGCATCGCGCAGCGCGACGAGCTCGTCGCGGTCGATGCGCCCGCTGCCCACGGCCACGACCGCCCCGATCAGCGCCCGCACCATCGAATGACAGAAGGCGTCCGCTTCGATACGGGCGGCGTAGGCGCCGTCCTCCGTGCGTCTCCACTCGAAGCGCAATAGGTCGCGCACCGCGGTGGCGCCGTCGCGTGCTTTGCAGAACGTGGTGAAGTCGTTCAGGCCGAGCAGTTCGTCGGCCGCCGACTGCATGGCGTCGAAGTCGAGCGGGCGCGGCACCTCGGCCGTGTACCTGGCCACCAGAGGATCCTTGCGCATGCCGGCGCCGATGAGCCGGTACTCGTACCGACGCCTCAGCGCCGAGAAGCGCGCGTCGAAAGTCGACGGCACTCTGCGCACCGAATGAACGACGATGTCCGGCGCTTCTCGGGCGACGACGCCGTTCAGCTTGCGAGCCCGCACCCGAGCGAGTTCGGCTTCCCCCGGAACCGGCTGATCGGGCCGACGTCGCCCCGCCCACTGATCGAGTCGAGCCTCGGCGACATCGAGGTGGGCGACCTGGCCCCTGGCGTGCACCCCCGCGTCAGTGCGGCCGCCGACCGTGAGACGGGTCGATTCCGGCTCGGCGATCCTGAGCAGCGTTGCAATTCCCGCTTCCAAGCTGCCCTGCACGGTGCGCAGCCCCGGCTGCGCTGCCCAGCCCGAGAAGTCGGTTCCGTCGTATGAGAGGTCGAACCGCAGGCGTACGGGAGCAGAGTGCATGCTTCGATCCTGCCAGACGGCTCGGTTCGCTTCCGATCACGCAACGTACACTGGATGTCCGAGGCGTCGCCGCAAGACGGTGCCGCACTTGCCGCCATGACACAGACATCACCGACCCGCCTCCACCCTCGCGCCGACCGGCTCGGGGGACTCGATGGACTTCGCGCGATCGCGGTCGGCCTGGTGCTCTGCTATCACCTCTTCCCAGGCGCGCTTCCCGGGGGATTCCTCGGCGTCGACGTCTTCTTCGTCATCAGCGGTTTTCTCATCACGACGCTGCTGCTGCGCGAGCACGCAGGCACGGGCCGAATTCGTCTGGGGCATTTCTGGCGACGGCGCGCCCGTCGACTACTGCCGGCACTCGGCCTCGTGCTCGTCGTCTCGACGGCGCTCGCACTGCTCATCGACCGCGACCTGCTCGTCGGAATCGGCCGTCAGATCTCAGGTGCCGCACTCTTCGTGAGCAACTGGACGTCGATCGTCGGCGGTGCCGACTACTTCGCCCGGGACGCGCCCGAGCTCTTCAGAAACACCTGGTCGCTCGCCATCGAGGAGCAGTACTACATCGTGCTCCCCCTCATCTTGCTCCTGGTGGTCCGAATCCGCGGGCGTGCGGTCCGCGCGCTTCCGTTCATGGTGCTCGGCGCCGCTTCGGCACTGCTCATGATGGTGCTCGCCGCCGCCGGGACTGACCCGACGCGCGTCTACTTCGGCTCCGACACGCACACGTTCGGGCTCGCGTTCGGCGCAGCACTGGCCCTGCTCGTGGGGCCGGGTGCGCGGGCCCAGGTGCACGAACGACCGGGTGCGATGGCGCAGCTCGCTCTCAGTGCAACCACCCTGGCCGGTCTCGGCACGCTGGGATGGCTCGCCGCGACGCTGCCGGAGGGCAGCCCGCAGAGTTTTGCCTGGGGCTTTCAGCTCGCGTCACTCGCCGCCCTCGTGACCGTGTGGTCGGTCACCCGACCTGGAGCCTGGATCGGGGCGGTACTCGATGCGCGACCACTGCGCTGGATCGGCGAACGTTCGTACGGCATCTACCTCTGGCACTGGCCGCTGCTGCTCATCGCGTCCGCCCTGTTCGCCACCGCGCTGCCGCAGGGAGTGGGCGCCATCACGCTGGTGACGACGATCGGCATCGCTGCCGTTTCGTATCGCTACGTCGAGGAGCCCGTGCGCCGCTTCGGCCTCAGGCGATCGCTCGCCATGTTGCTGCGCCCGGCCAAAGCCACGCCGCAGCGTCGGGCAGTCGTCGCAGTGATGGCGGCGGTGCTGGTAGTCTCCGCCCCTGCCACCGTCTTCGCTGTCGCAACCGCACCGACGCAAACCACCGCGGCCGATGCGGTTGAACGGGGCAAGGCGGCGCTCGACGCTGCTGCTGAATCCAAGACTGCTGCTGACCCTGACGCCGGGGTGGAGGAGCACGCCGACGGTGAAGCCGGAGCGCCCGGTTCCCTCTCCCCAGAGGGCCCCGACATGAGCGCGATCGGCGACTCGGTGATGCTGGCGAGCCTGCCGGAGCTCGAAGAACGATTTCCTGGCATCACCATCGATGCCGCGGTCTCCCGGGGGATGGGCGTGGGGGTGGAACTCGCCTCGGAACAGGCGGGCGGGGGCAGTGTGCGCCCGGTGCTCCTCGTCGGCCTCGGCACCAATGGCCCCGTCGGCGCCGAAGAACTCGATGCGCTCCGCGCCTCTGCCGGGGATCGGCAGCTCGTGCTCGTCAACGCGCACGCCGATCGCGACTGGGTTCCCAGCGTGAACGAGACGCTCGCAGCCTACGCCGACGCCCATCGCGGAGTCGTGCTCGCGGACTGGGAGGGGACCATCTCCGCCGCCCCGAATACGGCACTCGCGGGAGATGGCATCCATCCGAATCCAAGTGGTGGCGAGCTCTACGCCGAGTGCGTGCAAGCAGCGCTCGATGAGCTGCAGCAGCCGGGCGAGGGAGTCGGCTTTTCAGTGCCCCGCCGGTAAGCGATAGCGGCTGGGCTGATCGCACGAGGCACTGCTGCGAGGCGTGCCCGGAAGCCGCACCGCGCCAGACCAGGCGACTGTACCGGAGAAACCGAGAGCCCCCGCTGCGCAGCGCGCAGCGGGGGCTCTCGGCGAATCGAACGAGTACTTACTCGGCCTTCTCCTCAGCGGGTGCCTCGGTGGTCTCCTCGGCAGGAGCGGCTGCGGTCTCCTCAGCCGGCTCCTCAGCTGCTGCCGCAGCCGGTGCCGCGGGCTTCTCAGCCTTGGGCTTCGGCGACACGGGCTCGAGCACGAGCTCGATCACGGCGAGCGGCGCACGGTCGCCCTTGCGGAAACCGGTCTTGACGATGCGCGTGTAGCCGCCATCGCGGTTCTCGACGAGCGGAGCGATCTCGGTGAAGAGCTCGTGCACCACGGACTTGTCGAGGATCTGACGCATCACGCGACGACGCGAGTGCAGGTCGCCCCGCTTCGCGAAGGTGACCAGGCGCTCGGCGACGGGCTGCAGGCGCTTTGCCTTGGTCTCCGTCGTCTGAATGCGCTTGTGCTCGAAGAGCTGCGAGGCCAGCTGGTTCAGCATCAGACGCTCGTGTGCGGGGCCGCCTCCGAGGCGGGGGCCCTTGTTGGGCTTGGGCATTATTTACTCCAGTAAGTGTGCGGTCGGGCGGACAGTGCCGAACCGTTAGTTGTTGTCGTCTTCGTAGCTGTAGAACTGCGCACCGTCGAACCCGGGCACCGCGTCCTTGAGCGAGAGGCCCATCTCGGTGAGCTTGTCGCGCACCTCGAAAACGGACTTCTGACCGAAGTTGCGAATGTTCATTAGCTGCGCCTCGGAGAGCGCTACCAGCTCGCTCACCGTGTTAATGCCCTCGCGCTTGAGGCAGTTGTAGCTGCGCACCGAGAGATCCAGATCCTCGATCGGGATCGAGAGCTCGCCCTCGGCGACGACCTCGACCGGCGCGGGGCCGATCTCGACGCCCTCGGCGGCGGTGTTCAGCTCGCGTGCGAGACCGAAGAGCTCGACGAGCGTCGACCCTGCAGACGCAATTGCGTCGCGGGGCGAGATCGCCGGCTTCGACTCGACATCGACGACCAGACGATCGAAGTCGGTGCGCTCCCCTGCACGCGTCGCTTCGACGCGGTAGGTGACCTTCAGCACCGGTGAGTAGATCGAGTCGACCGGAATACGGCCGACCTCTGCATCTTCGTTCCGGTTCTGAGCGGCCGAGACGTAGCCGCGCCCGCGCTCGATCGTGAGCTCGAGCTCGAACTGGGCCGAGTCGCCGAGCGTTGCGATGACGAGCTCGGGGTTGTGCACCTCGACGCCCGCCGGAGCGGAGATGTCGGCTGCAGTGACCTCGCCAGCGCCCGTCTTGCGCAGGTAGGCGGTGATCGGCTCGTCATGCTCGCTCGAGACGACGAGATCCTTGATGTTGAGGATGATCTCGGTTACGTCCTCGGTCACGCCCTGAATGGTCGTGAACTCGTGGGCGACGCCCTCGAAACGCACGCTGGTAACCGCGGCGCCGGGTATGGACGACAGCAGGGTACGACGCAGCGAGTTGCCGAGCGTGTAGCCGAAGCCGGGCTCAAGCGGCTCGATGGCAAAACGCGAACGGAACTCGGAGATCGATTCTTCAGTCAGAGTGGGTCGCTGTGCAATCAGCACGGTGTGTGATCCTTTCGCTGGAGTCCGCTATATGACTCATGCGGTATCGGGATTGAAGTGGGCTGAAGCACCGGTCGGAGCCGGTGCTGGGAATGACGGATCGCCGCCCCACGGGCGGCAGTCGCGCCGGCTCGCGCCGACGCGACTCTCCGATCAGACGCGGCGGCGCTTCGGCGGACGGCAGCCGTTGTGCGTCTGCGGCGTCACGTCGTTGATCGAGCCCACCTCGAGGCCTGCGGCCTGAAGCGAGCGGATCGCGGTCTCGCGGCCCGAGCCCGGTCCCTTGACGAAGATGTCGACCTTCTTCATGCCGTGCTCCTGCGCCTTGCGCGCAGCAGACTCAGCGGCGAGCTGAGCGGCGAACGGGGTCGACTTGCGCGAGCCCTTGAAGCCGACGCCGCCTGAAGAGGCCCAGCTGATCACAGCACCGGTGGTGTCGGTGATCGAGACGATCGTGTTGTTGAAGGTCGACTTGATGTGGGCCTGGCCCACGGCGACGTTCTTCTTGTCCTTGCGACGCGGCTTGCGAGCCGCGGTCTTTGGTGCAGCCATTGAGTATTCTCCTGAAAAGCTCTGTGTGTGGGTCTAACGGACCGGCGTTACTTCTTCTTGCCGGCGACGGTGCGCTTCGGGCCCTTGCGGGTACGAGCGTTCGTCTTGGTGCGCTGACCGTGCACAGGCAGGCCCTTACGGTGGCGAAGCCCCTGGTAGCTGCCGGTCTCCACCTTGCGGCGGATGTCGGCTGCGACCTCGCGGCGGAGATCGCCCTCAACCTTGAAGTTGCCTTCGATGTAGTCGCGAAGCGCGACGAGCTGCTCATCCGACAGATCCTTGACGCGGATGTTGCCATCGATGCTGGTGTCGGCGAGGGTCTTGAGTGCGCTGGTGCGCCCGACGCCATAGATGTAAGTGAGTGCAATCTCAACGCGCTTATCGCGTGGGATGTCGACTCCTGCGAGACGTGCCATGTTGGCTCTCCTTGCGGATCGTGGAGGTGTGGTGCGCATCGGGGGTTCGGGCCTCCGGCCCGAGGTGTCCCCCGCGGAATGCTGCTGAGCGGGTTCTTCGATGCGCTGGATCAGATATTCAGTTGCGTGTTCTGCTGAGCCTGCCGCGGCGGTCAGCGGCTGGGCCTTAGCCCTGGCGCTGCTTGTGACGCGGGTTGCTCTTGCAGATCACCATGACGCGCCCGTGGCGACGGATGACCTTGCAGTGATCGCAGATCGGCTTGACGCTGGGATTGACCTTCATGATGGTTCCTTCGTGTGTATCGCTGTCCTCGTACCCGCGGAGTGCCGCGAGTCGTTACTTCCCAGCGACCTACTTGTAGCGGTAGACGATGCGGCCGCGGGTCAGATCGTAGGGCGTCAGCTCCACGATCACGCGATCCTCGGGGAGGATGCGGATGTAGTGCTGACGCATTTTGCCTGAGATATGAGCGAGCACTTTGTGTCCATTGGTCAACTCGACGCGGAACATCGCGTTGGGCAGAGCCTCGACAATGTGTCCCTCGATCTCGATGACGCCGTCTTTCTTCGCCATAGCCTCACTATCGCTTGCGTAGGTGTACTGGTCATGCGAATGCTCAGCTTCTGCGTCTCCGGCCGCACTCCGACTGGTGTCGGCGCGAACGCAAAAGCAGGCGCAAAGCACCAAAGATCAAGAGTACTCGGCGTGTCGTCTTTTGTAAAGCTCGTCGAGTGTCGTGGCGGCGGAGAAGCCGCTACGGGATCGGAACCGGGCGAACGCCGAGCGGCTCGAGACCACTGGCTCCCCCGTCCGAAGCGGTCAGCACCCAGATGCCTCGGTCGTGCACCGCGACGGTGTGCTCCCATTGCGCGCTCATCGATCCGTCCGCCATGGTCACCGTCCAATCGTCGTCCTCGACCACCGTGTCGATGCCACCCGCCGAGACGATCGGCTCGATGGCGACGACCAGACCCGGCTTCACCTCGGGCCCGCGCCGGCGAACCGGCACGTTGAAGACCGGCGGATCCTCGTGCATGCTTCGACCGATGCCGTGACCGATGTAATCCTCGAGCACGCCGAAATCACTGTGAGCGCGAACGTAAGCCTCGACGGCTTCCCCCACCTCATTGAGATGCGAGGCCGATGCCAGGCGCGCGATTCCACGCCACATGGCCTGCTCGGTCACGTCACTGAGATGCTGATTGGCGGCCGTGCGATCCGGGTCGGCGTGATCGGGCAGCACTGCGGTGAAGGCCGAGTCGCCGTGCCATCCGTCGATCACTGCGCCTGCATCGAGCGAGACGATGTCGCCGGGTTCGAGCGGACGGTGAGTCGGGATCGCGTGGACCACGTGCTCATTCACGTTCGCGCAGATTGTGTGCCGGTACCCGGGCTCCAACATGAAGTTCGGAGCGCCACCCATCGCGCGGATCGTGCGCTCCGCAATCGCGTCGAGTTCGAGCGGCGTGATTCCGGCCGTCACGGCGGTACGCATGGCGTCGAGCGCTGCACCAGTCGCGAGCCCCGGCTCGATCATCTGGCGCAGCTGCGCCGGCGTCTTGTAGATCGAACGTCGCAGCAGGCCTCGACGCCCCACGAGCTACTGCCCGACTCGAGCGCTCAGCTGAGCCGACAGGCCGGCAGCGATGCGCTCCGACACTTCATCGACCGAGCCGAGACCATCCACTGAGACCAGGATGCCGCGCTGGGAGAACAATTCGATGAGTGGTGCAGTCTGCTCCGCGTAGACGTCCTGACGGTGCCGAATGACCGCCTCGGTGTCGTCCGCGCGCCCCTCGAGCGCTGCACGCTTGAGGAGCCGCGCAACGACCTCGTCGGGGTCGGCCTCGAGGAGCACGACCGCGTCGAGCGACGAGCCACTGAGCATCCCGTCGAGCGCCTGCACCTGGTCGACCGTGCGCGGGTACCCGTCGAGCAGGAAGCCCGCGGCAGCGTCGTCCTGGGACAGTCGGTCGGCGACGATCTGGTTCGTCAGCTCGTCGGGAACCAGCTCACCCTGTTCGATGATCGCCTGCACCTGCTTGCCGAGCTCCGTACCGCCCTGAATATTGGCCCGGAAGATGTCACCGGTCGAGATGGCGGGAACGCCGTACCGTTCGACGATGCGGCCGGCCTGAGTACCTTTGCCCGCGCCGGGAGGGCCGATGATGAGCAGGCGCGCGGTCGTCTCTGCGGTCACTTGAGGAGCCCTTCGTAGTGGCGCTGCTGCAGCTGCGCGTCGATCTGCTTCACGGTCTCGAGCCCGACACCCACGATGATGAGGATCGACGCACCGCCGAACGGGAAGTTCTGGTTCGCCCCGAAGAACGAGAGCGCGACGAGCGGAAGCAGTGCGATGACCCCGAGGTAGAGCGATCCTGCGCTGGTGATGCGGGTGAGCACGTAGTTGAGGTACTCCGCGGTCGGGCGACCGGCGCGGATGCCCGGGATGAACCCGCCGTACTGCTTCATGTTGTCGGACACTTCTTCGGGGTTGAACGTGATCTGCACGTAGAAGAAGGTAAAGCCGATGACGAGCAGGAAGAAGACGAGCATGTAGAACGGCTGATCGCCGTAGACGAGGTTGTTCTGGATCCAAACCACCCACGGTTTCGGATCCTCGCCGATCTGCGGCTGATTGAACTGCGTGATGAGCATCGGCAGGTAGAGAATCGCAGACGCGAAGATCACCGGGATCACGCCCGCCATGTTCACCTTGATCGGAATGTACGTGCTGCTGCCGCCGTACGTGCGACGACCGACGACGCGCTTCGCGTACTGCACCGGAATGCGTCGCTGCGATTGTTCGACGAACACGACGGCCGCGACCACCAAGAGCCCGACCCCGAGCACTATGAAGAAGACTTCCCAGCCTCGCGACTCCTTGATGATCCACATTGCGCCGGGGAAGGTCGCTGCGATCGAGGTGAAGATGAGGAGCGACATGCCGTTGCCGATGCCGCGCTCGGTGATGAGCTCGCCGAACCACATGATGAGGCCCGTGCCCGCGGTCATGGTGATGATCATGATGAGCACTGCCCACCATTCCTGCGAGACGAGGTTCTGGCACGCCTGGTTCGCTGCGGCGCCGAAAAGCTGGCCCGATCGCGCGACCGTGATAAGCGTGGTCGACTGCAGGATTGCGAGGGCGATCGTCAGGTAGCGGGTGTACTGCGTCAGCTTCGCCTGGCCGGCCTGGCCTTCCTTATGGAGCGCCTCGAAGTGCGGGATCACGACGCGGAGCAGCTGAGTGATGATCGACGCCGTGATGTAGGGCATGATGCCGAGAGCGAAGATCGACAGCTGCAGCAGAGCACCGCCGCTGAACAGGTTGATCATGTCGTAGAGGCCCGAGCTGCCCTGGTTCTGGTTCGCCACCAGGCACGCTTGAACGTTATTGAAATCTACGAACGGTGCGGGAATGAATGACCCGAGCCGGAACAACGACACGATCGCGAGCGTGAAGACAATCTTCCGCCGCAAATCGGGTGTCCGGAAGATCCGTCCGATGGCGCTGAACAAAATCTGCCTCCTGGAACGTCGTAAGGGGCTTCGCCTACCGACGAGAACCAATTGCTCCAGCCTACACGGCGTGTGCCGCTAGACCGAGCCATCGCCGAGAACGGCGGGTGAAACAAAAACAGCGGGGGTAGGCGGGAGCGACATGAATGTCGCCCCGCCGGTCCCCCGCTACTCGGGATACACCCGAGGGTACAACCGATCCACGTGGATCGTTACTTCACTGCTCCGCCTGCGTCGACGATCTTCTGCTCGGCTGAGCTGGAGACCTTGTCGACCTGCACGGTGAGCTTGACCTGCAGGTCGCCGTTGCCCAGCACCTTGACGGGCTGGTTCTTGCGGACGGCACCCTTGGCCACGAGATCCTCGACGGTGACGTCGCCACCCTGCGGGTAGAGCTCGGCGAGCTTTGCGACGTTCACCACCTGGTACTCGGTGCGGAACGGGTTCTTGAACCCGCGGAGCTTCGGGGTGCGCATGTGCAGCGGCATCTGCCCACCCTCGAAGCCGACCTTGACCTGGTACCGGGCTTTGGTGCCCTTGGTGCCGCGGCCAGCGGTCTTGCCCTTCGATGCCTCGCCACGACCCACGCGGGTCTTGGCCTTCTTGGCACCGGGAGCCGGACGGAGGTGGTGCGCCTTCAGCACCGACTCACGCTCCTCGTTGTTCTCGCTCATGCGTCGATCTCCTCAACCACTACCAGGTGAGCGACCGCGCGAATGTAGCCGCGATTGGCCTGGGTGTCCTCACGAACGACCGACTGACCGATCTTCTTGAGGCCCAAGCTCCGCAGCGTATCGCGCTGGTTCTGCTTCTCACTGATGACGGACTTCGTCTGCGTAACCTTCAGGCTCTTCGCCATTACGCACCTGCCTTTGCCTTCGCGGCAGCGTCGGCCGCGGCCTTCGCCTCAGCGCGCACGATGCGAGCCGGAGCGACGCGGTCGAAGTCGAGGCCGCGGCGGGCTGCGACGGAGCGGGGCTCCTCGAGCTGCTGCAGAGCCTCAACGGTCGCATGCACGATGTTCAGGGTGTTCGACGAACCGAGCGACTTGCTCAGCACGTCGTGGATGCCGGCGCACTCGAGTACGGCACGCACCGGGCCACCGGCGATAACACCGGTACCTGCTGCGGCCGGACGCAGAAGCACGACACCGGCTGCGGCCTCACCCTGTACAGGGTGCGGGATGGTGCTGCCGACGCGGGGAACGCGGAAGAAGTTCTTCTTGGCCTCCTCGACACCCTTTGCAATGGCGAGAGGCACCTCCTTCGCCTTGCCGTAGCCGACGCCGACCGTGCCGTTGCCATCGCCCACCACGACGAGCGCGGTGAAGCTGAAGCGACGGCCGCCCTTGACGACCTTCGAGACGCGGTTGATGGTGACGACGCGCTCGAGGAACTGGCTCTCGTTGCGGTCGCGGCCGCTGCGCTCGTTGCGGGTGCCGCGATCGCGGCTTCCACGACGCTGCTCACGCGGCTCGTTGCGGTGATCCTGAGCCGGAGCGGCCTGCGCGGCCGTCGTCTCAGACTGGGCCTCTGCAGACACTTGCTGCTCCTTCGTTTCGTTGCTCACAGGGTCAGCCCCCCTTCGCGAGCGCCATCGGCGATCGCTGCGACGCGACCGGCGTACTTGCTGCCGCCACGGTCGAATACGACCGCGTCGATGCCGGCGCCCTTCGCGCGCTCGGCGACGAGTTCGCCGACCTTGCGAGCCTTGGCGGTTTTGTCACCGTCGAAGGAACGCAGATCTGCTTCCATGGTCGAAGCCGACGCGAGGGTGAGACCCTTCGAATCGTCGACGACCTGCACGAAGACGTGGCGCGCCGAACGGTTGACGACGAGACGGGGGCGAACCTCCGTGCCGACGATCTTCTTACGCAGGCGGGTGTGGCGGCGAACTCGCGCAGCCGTCCGACCCTTAGCCCGGGATACTGAAGCGGCCATGGGTTACTTACCAGCCTTTCCTGCCTTGCGACGGACAACCTCGCCCGCGTAGCGAATGCCCTTGCCCTTGTAGGGCTCCGGCTTCTTCAGCTTGCGGATGTTGGCTGCGGCCTCGCCGACAGCCTGCTTCGAGATCCCGCTGACGGTGATCTTGGTGTTGCCCTCGACCGCGAGCGTGATGCCTTCGGGGGCGTCCACGTTGACCGGGTGCGAGAAGCCGAGCGCGAGCTCGAGGCCGGTGCCCTTCTGCTGCACGCGGTAGCCCGTGCCGACGACCTCGAGCTGCTTGGTGTAGCCCTCGGTGACGCCGATGATGTTGTTGTTGATGAGCGTACGGCTGAGGCCGTGCAGCGCTCGGGAGTCGCGCTCGTCGTTCGGGCGGGTGACGAGCACCTGGCCGTCCTCGAGAGCGACGCGGATGGGATCTGCGATGACGAGCGACAGCTCGCCCTTCGCGCCCTTGACCGTGACCTTCTGGCCATCGATCTTGACATCTACACCGCCGGGAACGGCGATGGGAAGCTTACCAATACGTGACATGACGCGTTACCACACGTAAGCGAGGACTTCCCCGCCAACGCCCTTCTGCTCGGCCTCGCGGTCGGTCAACAGACCCGAGGAGGTGGACAGGATCGCGATGCCGAGTCCGCCGAGCACGCTCGGGATCTCGGTCGAGCCCGCGTACACGCGAAGGCCGGGCTTGGAGACCCGCTTGATGCCCTCGATCGAACGCTCGCGGTTCGGGCCGTACTTCAGCGACATGGTGATGGTCGTGCCGACGCGTGCCGCCTCGACCTTCCAGTCCTGAATGTAGCCCTCGCGCTTGAGGATCTCAGCGATCCGCTCCTTCAGCTTCGAGCCGGGGAGCGAAACGTCGTCATGATGCGCAGAGTTTGCGTTGCGCAGCCGGGTCAGCATATCTGCTACCGGATCAGTCATCGTCATGAGTGACTCTTTCTTTCTCGCCTGGTTTCATACGCCGGTACACCGACGCACGACCTGGGTGACACACGGATTGGGTGCCCGGGAAATCCCGAGCACCCTCGCCGTTTGGACTATTCAGTTATTCCGACTTGAAGGGGAATCCGAGCGCGCGAAGCAGCGCACGGCCTTCATCATCGGTCTTCGCGGTGGTCACGACGGTGATGTCGAACCCACGCACGCGATCAATCTTATCCTGATCGATCTCGTGGAACACACTCTGCTCGGTCAAACCGAAGGTGTAGTTGCCGTTTCCATCGAACTGACGGGGCGAAAGGCCACGGAAGTCGCGGATACGGGGCAGCGCCAGGTTCACGAGACGGTCGAGGAATTCCCACGAGCGATCGCCACGAAGCGTGACGTGAGCACCGATGGCCTGGCCCTCACGCAGTTTGAACTGCGCGATGGACTTGCGAGCCTTGGTGACCATCGGCTTCTGGCCGGTGATCTTCACGAGGTCCGCGATCGCGCCCTCGATCACCTTGCTGTCGCGAGCAGCCTCGCCGACACCCGTGTTCACGACGACCTTGACGACGCCGGGAACCTGCATGATGTTGGCGTAGCCGAACTCTTCGCGCAGCTGCGGAACGATCTCGGAGCGGTACTTCTGCTTCAGGCGGGGCTGAGCGTTGGTCGCTGCAGTCTCGGTCATGCGAGATCCTTCCCGGACTTCTTCGCGAAACGCACGCGAACAGTCTTCTTCTTGCCGTCCTTCTCGACTTCCTCGACGCGGAAGCCGACGCGGGTCGGCTTCTTCGTCTCGGGGTCGACGACCGCGACGTTGGACACATGGATCGGGGCCTCGACGGTCTCGATGCCACCCTCGCGGGTGCCACGATCCGACTGGCCGACGCGCACGTGCTTGGTGACGTAGTTGACGCCCTCTACCACGATGCGATCGCTGTCGGAGAGAATCTCGATGACGCGACCCTGCTTGCCCTTGTATCCGCCGCGTTCCTGCGACGGGCCAGAGATGACCTCGACGAGGTCACCCTTCTTGATCTTTGCGCCCATAGGACTAGATCACCTCCGGTGCGAGCGAGACGATCTTCATGAACCGCTTGTCGCGGAGTTCACGTCCGACCGGCCCGAAGATGCGAGTGCCGCGGGGCTCCCCGTCGGCCTTGAGGATAACGGCGGCGTTCTCGTCGAACGCGATGTACGAGCCGTCACCACGACGAGTCGACTTGCGCGTCCGGACGATGACGGCCTTGACCACATCGCCCTTCTTGACGTTGCCACCGGGGATCGCGTCCTTGACGGTCGCGACGATCGTGTCGCCGAGACCGGCGTAACGACGCTTCGAGCCACCGAGGACACGGATCGTGAGCAACTCCTTGGCGCCGCTGTTGTCGGCAACCTTGAGTCGGGATTCCTGCTGAATCACTTGTTACTCCTTCACTGAGTAAGCCCGAGGGCTTACTTCGCCTTCTCGAGGACCTCGACCAGACGCCAGCGCTTCGAAGCGCTCAGCGGCCGGGTCTCGTGGATGAGCACGAGATCGCCGATGCCGGCCGTGTTCTGCTCGTCGTGGGCCTTGACCTTCGACGAGCGACGCAGCACCTTGCCGTACAGCGGGTGCTTCACGCGATCCTCGACCTCGACAACGATGGTCTTCTCCATCTTGTCGCTGACGACATAGCCGCGGCGAGCCTTACGGTAGCCGCGCTGTTCCTTCTCGACCTCAGCCATGTTCAGGCCTCCTTCGTCTCAGCGGCGGCATCCGCCTGCTCGGTCTTCTTGCTGCTCTTCTTCGCCTTTGCGGGCGCAGCAGCAGGGGTGGCACGAATGCCGAGCTCACGCTCGCGCAGCACGGTGTAAATGCGAGCGATGTCGCGCTTCACCTGGCGAACGCGGCCGTGGCTTTCCAGCTGACCGGTGGCCGACTGGAAACGAAGGTTGAAGAGTTCGCCCTTCGCCTTCTTGAGCTCTTCGGCCAACCGCTCGTTCTCGAAGCTATCGAGCTCGGTGATGGCCAGTTCTTTGGTACCGATCGCCATTACGCGTCGCCCTCCTCGCGCTTGATAATGCGGGCCTTGAGGGGCAGCTTATGGATGGCGCGGGTGAGCGCCTCGCGTGCGAGCTCCTCATCGACACCGGCGACCTCGAAGAGGACGCGGCCCGGCTTGACATTGGCAACCCACCACTCGGGCGAGCCCTTACCCGAACCCATGCGGGTTTCCGCAGGCTTCTTGGTGAGGGGACGATCGGGGTAGATGTTGATCCACACCTTGCCGCCACGCTTGATGTGACGCGTCATGGCGATACGAGCGGACTCGATCTGACGGTTCGTCACGTATGCGGGGGTCAGTGCCTGGATACCGAAGTCGCCGAAGGCAATCTCGTTACCGCCCTTGGACTGGCCGGTGCGGCTCGGGTGGTGCTGCTTGCGGTACTTGACTCGACGGGGAATCAGCATGCTTACTTCTCCGCTCCTGCTGCAGCGGGTGCAGCCTCGGCCTGTGCGCCACGGGGCGCACGGCGGCGGTCGCCGCGGTCGCGCGACGGCTTCTGGGCCGCCTGCTCACGAGCGAGTTCCTTGTTGGTCAGGTCACCCTTGTAGATCCAGACCTTCACGCCGATACGACCGAAGGTGGTCTTCGCCTCGTAGAAGCCGTAGTCGATGTTCGCGCGGAGCGTGTGCAGCGGCACACGGCCTTCGCGGTAGAACTCCGAACGGCTCATCTCAGCGCCGCCGAGACGGCCGGAGACCTGGATGCGGATGCCCTTGGCGCCAGCGCGCTGAGCGCCCTGCAGACCCTTGCGCATTGCACGGCGGAACGCCACGCGAGCAGCGAGCTGCTCGGCGATGCCCTGCGCGACGAGCTGAGCGTCAGCCTCGGGGTTCTTCACCTCGAGGATGTTCAGCTGAATCTGCTTGCCGGTGAGCTTTTCGAGGTCGGCGCGGATGCGCTCGGCCTCGGCGCCGCGGCGACCGATGACGATGCCGGGACGTGCCGAGTGGATGTCCACGCGAACACGATCACGGGTGCGCTCGATCTCGACGCGGGACACGCCCGCGCGATCGAGCTGCTTCGTCAGGTGCTGACGGATCTTGATGTCCTCGGCAAGGTAGTCAGCGTAGCGCTGACCGGCCTTGGTCGAGTCCGAGAACCAGCGCGATACGTGATCGGTGGTGATCCCGAGGCGGAAGCCATAGGGATGAATCTTCTGGCCCATACCTAGGCTCCCTTCTTCACGGCGGCGAGCTCATCAGCCGTCTGCAGCACGATGGTGATGTGGCTGGTGCGCTTGTTGATACGGAATGCGCGGCCCTGAGCACGGGGACGGAAACGCTTGAGCGTCGCGCCCTCGTCCACGAATGCACGAGCTACGACGAGCTCGTCTTCGTTGAGACGCAGGTTTTCCTTGTCGGCCTTGACGCGCGCATTCGCGATCGCCGAGGCGACGAGCTTGAAAATCGGCTCCGCTGCGGCCTGCGGGGCGAACTTCAGGATGGCGAGTGCCTCCTGAGCGTTCTTCCCACGGACCAGGTCAATGACACGACGGGCCTTCTGGGGGGTGATGCGGATGTGACGCAGACGTGCGGTCGACTCCACCATTTCTCTTCCTCCTTCACGTCACCGCTTAGCGGCGACGGCCCTTCTTGTCGTCTTTCACGTGACCGCGGAAGGTACGCGTGGGCGCGAATTCGCCCAGCTTGTGACCGACCATGGTCTCCGTTACGAACACGGGGATGTGCTTCCGACCGTCATGCACCGCGATGGTGTGTCCCAGCATCGCCGGGATGATCATCGAGCGGCGCGACCAGGTCTTGATCACGTTCTTGGAGCCAGCTTCGTTCTGGACAATCACCTTGTTCAACAGGTGGTTGTCGACGAAGGGGCCCTTCTTGAGACTACGAGGCATCTTCTACTCTCTCCTACCTGTCGACTAACGCTTCTTGCCAGCGTTACGGCGACGCACGATGAGCTTGTCGCTTTCCTTGTTCGGATGGCGCGTACGGCCTTCCTTCTGGCCCCAGGGGCTGACCGGGTGACGACCGCCCGAGGTGCGGCCTTCGCCACCACCGTGGGGGTGATCCACCGGGTTCATGACGACACCACGCACGGTCGGGCGAACGCCCTTCCAGCGCATACGGCCGGCCTTGCCCCAGTTGATGTTCGACTGCTCGGCGTTGCCCACCTCGCCGACGGTCGCGCGGCAGCGCGCGTCGACGTTGCGGATCTCGCCCGAGGGCAGACGCAGCTGAGCGTAGGGGCCATCCTTCGCCACAAGGCGAACGGAAGCGCCTGCGGAACGAGCGAGCTTCGCTCCCCCGCCAGGCTTCAGCTCGATCGCGTGGATGACCGTACCGGTCGGGATGTTGCGCAGCGGCAGGTTGTTGCCGGGCTTGATATCAGCACCCGAACCCGACTCGACGACGTCGCCCTGCTTCAGCTTGTTCGGAGCGATGATGTAGCGCTTCGTGCCGTCCACGAAATGCAGCAGCGCAATGCGCGCGGTGCGGTTCGGGTCGTACTCGATGTGCGCGACCTTGGCGTCCACGCCGTCCTTGTCATGACGACGGAAGTCGATGACGCGGTACTGGCGCTTGTGGCCACCACCGATGTGACGGGTGGTGATCCGGCCCTGGTTGTTGCGACCGCCGGTCTTGGGGAGCGGACGGAGCAGCGACTTCTCAGGCGTCGAGCGGGTGATTTCAGCGAAATCAGCAACGCTCGAGCCGCGACGACCCGGGGTCGTCGGCTTGTACTTGCGAATTGCCATGATGTGTTCCTCTTCGCCCCTTCTACAGCGCAGCCGTGAAGATGTCGATGGAGCCCGACTTCAGCGTGACAATGGCGCGCTTCGTGTCCTTGCGCTTGCCCAGACCGAACTTCGTGCGGCGGGACTTGCCCTTACGGGTCAGCGTGCGGACCTTGGCGACCTTCACATTGAAGACCTCCTCGACGGCGAGCTTGATCTCGGTCTTGTTCGACTCCGGCTGCACCTCGAAGGTGTACTGGCCATTGGCGTCGATGAGACCGTAGCTCTTCTCCGAGACGATCGGGCGGATGATGACGTCGTGTGCGGACTTGTTCAAGCTCACTTCGTGTCCTCCTGAGCGGCACGGCCATCGACGAACGCGTCGAAGGCGGCCTTGGTGAAGACGAGATCGTCGCTGACGACCACGTCGTAGGCGTTGAGCTGATCCTGGAACAGCACGTGAACGTGCGCCAGGTTGCGAACGCTGAGCGCCGTCAACTCATCTTCACGGGTGATGACCACGAGCACGCGCTTACCCGGCGCGACCGACGCGAGAAACTCGCGAGCAGCCTTCGTGCTGGGCTTGTCGGCGATGCCGAACGTCTCGACGACGTGCAGACGGTTCGCGCGGGCGCGATCCGACAGCAGGCCGCGAAGCGCAGCAGCGATCATCTTCTTGGGAGTGCGCTGAGCGTAGTCGCGCGGCACGGGACCGTGCACGACGCCGCCGCCGCGGTGCTCAGGAGCACGAACCGAACCCTGACGAGCGCGGCCGGTGCCCTTCTGCTTGAACGGCTTCACACCCGAACCGGAGACCTCGCCGCGGTTCTTGGTCTTGTGCGTACCCTGACGCGCAGCTGCGAGCTGAGCGGTGACCACCTGGTGGATCAGCGGGATGTTGGGGTCGACACCGAAGATGGTCTCGGGAAGGTCAACCGACCCGGCCTTCTTGCCCTGAGCGTCGAACACCTCGAGCTTGGTAGCGGTAGCCATGAACTACGCCCCCTTCACTGCGTTGCGAACGAATACGAGACGACCGCGCGCTCCGGGAACTGCACCCTTGACCAGGATGAGGCCCTTCTCGGCGTCGACCGCCTGAACGGTGAGGTTCTGCACAGTGACGCGCTCGCCACCCATGCGACCCGGCATCCGCTGACCCTTGAAGACGCGGCCGGGAGTGGCTGCGCCACCGATCGAGCCGGGCTTGCGGTGGTTGCGGTGCGCGCCGTGCGACGCGCCAACGCCCTTGAAGTTGTGACGCTTCATGGCGCCGGCGAAGCCCTTGCCCTTGGAAGTGCCGACGACGTCGATCATCTGACCGGCCTCGAAGGTGCCATCAACGGTGAGCTCCTGGCCGAGTGCGTACTCCGACGCATCGGAGGTGCGAACCTCGGTGAGGTGACGGCGCGGCGTGACGCCGGCCTTCTCGAAGTGACCTGCGGTCGGCTTGTTCACCTTGCGGGGGTCGATCTGACCGGCGGCGATCTGCACGGCGCTGTAGCCGTCGACCTCTGCGGTGCGGATCTGGGTGACGACGTTCGGTGCCACCTCGATGACGGTGACGGGAACGACGTTGCCGTTCTCGTCCCATACCTGCGTCATACCGAGCTTGGTGCCCAGAAGACCCTTCACGTTACGTACTACTGACATGTCCGGATCCCCCCTTAGAGCTTGATCTCGATGTTGACGTCGGCAGGCAGGTCGAGACGCATGAGCGAATCGACAGCCTTCGGGGTGGGATCGACGATGTCGATCAGACGCTTGTGCGTGCGCTTCTCGAAGTGCTCGCGGCTGTCCTTGTACTTGTGGGGCGAACGGATCACTGCGATCACGTTCTTCTCCGTCGGGAGCGGCACGGGGCCGATCACGGTCGCACCCGCGCGGGTCACCGTGTCGACAATCTTGCGTGCGGAGCTGTCGATAACCTCGTGGTCATACGACTTCAGTCGGATGCGGATCTTCTGTCCCGCCATGTGACTCTCTACTTTCTACTTGCGTCGTACCGCTCCCCCGAAGGATCGCGGCATTGGACGTCTTACGTACCAGCGCCCTGGCTGCAGCGCTTACGCGCTTCGTGCTGGGTCTCTGTTCACCTGTCAAAACCGACCGGCCCGTATGGACGGGCGAGGCGGCCCCGCGCGCACGAAAGCGGCCGGACTCATGTCTGGCCGCCCAATGGCGTGCAGGTCTCGTTCGCTACCCGCGGCCTAACCAGAACCCCGAGCGAGCGGGGCGGTTATGCACTGCCTGGCAGTGATCCGCACCGAAGCGCGGAGTACTGAACCTGTCTATTCTCGCACGAGGATCGACACCGTGCAACCCGGGCGTGTCGCGATACTCAGGCGCGGCACGGAAGGAGTCTGGGCAGCAGCAGATAGAGCACCAGCACGACGAGGCCCGCGGCGAAGAGCGCGATGGCGCCCGCGGTACTAGTGAAGATTGACACGAGGCCGAGGATCGAGGTTGCGAGCGTCGCGCCGGCGGTGATCGCCGACGCCTGCACGTGGGTGTACCCGAGTTGCTGGATGCGCTGGTACGTGTGCTCCTTGTGCGGTTCGTCCCAGCGACGCCCGGCCCTCACGCGCTTCACGAGCGTCACCGCGACGTCGCCGAAGTAAATCACCATCGGCCCGATCGTGGCCAGCAGCGGCACTCCCGCTACCAGAGCGGCAAAGCTCGTGATCGCGGTTGCACCGCCGAGCAGATAGCTTCCGACATCGCCGAGAAAGGCGCCCGGCTTTGTCAGGTTCCACGGCAGGAAGCCCGCAAAGCCCGCAGCGAGCACGAGCCCGGCCACCAGCAGCCAAGGCAGTCCGACGAACCAGCCCGCGGCCGCGAAAGCACCTCCGGCGATCACGCCGTGGAACCCACTGATGCCGTTCAGCCCGTCCATGAAGTTGGCGACGTTGATGTAACTCGAGATGAACAGCACTGCGTAGATCGCCAGTGGCACGGCGATCCAGAGCGGAAACGCTGCGCTCCCCCCGATGAACGCGAACGAGGCGCTGCCCCCGCCGATCGCCGGCGCCAGCGAGACACCGGGCTGTGCCGACAGCAGCAATGTCACCGCAGCTCCGAGCGCAATCGCCAACAGGAGCGCGCTCCGCACCGCAACGCTGAGCCCTTTGAGATCCTCCGCGAGCCCGAGTAAGCCGGCGCAGAGCGAACCGATCACCACGATGAGCAGCATCAGCCATCCCGGCGGCGCTTCCGAACCACCCGCGAGCGCGACGACCGCGATACCCCCGGCCAACAGCATCGCGATGAGCACGGCCAGTCCCAGACCTCGCAGCACGGGGCGCTCGTGCGACGAGCGCTCATTGGGCACATCCATGATGCCCAGGCGAATCAGGAGCGGACGCACCGCGAACGGAAGCAGAACGCTCCCGACGAGCGCGATGCCGCCTGTGAGCCAGCCGATCGCGATCGCGCTCACCGCACTCGCTCCTCGGCAGCGGCTGTGAGATCCATTCGCGCAACCCATCCCTCGTGATCGAGCACCGCAGGCGAAATCGCATCGACGCGAGCGTGGGAGATCTTCGGATGGTAGGGACGCTCATCTCCTTCGCCCTCGCCGACGAGCTCCTCGTGCAGCTTCTCGCCGTGCCGGAGTCCGGTGAAGACGATGTCGACGTCGCGGCCGGACTGCGCGATCATGCGCTTCGCCACGTCGAGAATGCTCACGGGTTCACCCATGTCGAGGATCAGCACTTCGCCAGGGCGCCCGATGCCGCCCGCCTGCACCACCAACTGGCATGCCTCGGGAATGGTCATGAAGAAACGCGTCACGTTCGGGTGTGTGACTGTGACGGGGCCACCCGCATCGATGAGCTTGCGGAAGGTCGGGAGCATCGATCCTCGGCTGCCGATCACGTTGCCGAATCGCACCGAGAGATAGCGCTGGCCCGTGTGCTCGGCCATCCACGCCGTGAGCTTCTCGGCTACGCGCTTCGAATGCCCGAGCACGCTGGTAGGGTTCGCCGCCTTATCCGTCGAGATGTTGACGAAGGTTCCCACTTCTGCCGCCTGAGCGGCGCGCAGCACGTTGAGCGTTCCCAGCACGTTGGTCTTCCACGCCTCATCGGGATACTGCTCGAGCATGGGCAGATGCTTCAGCGCCGCGGCGTGAAACACCACTTCGGGTCGGCGCTCGCGGAAGAGACGCTCGAGGGCTCCCGCGTCGCGGATGTCGGCGAGCACAACGTCGTTGGTATCGAGCAACCCGTGACCGCTGATCGAAAGCTGCGTCTCCTGCAACGCTGTCTCGTCGCGGTCGAGCATGATGAGTTCGCGCGGCGCGAATCGCGCGAGCTGCCGGCAGAGCTCAGATCCGATCGACCCACCCGCTCCGGTGACGAGTACTCGGCGATCCTGAAGGTACGAGGCGATCGATTCGGTTTCGAGTCGCACCGGGTGACGACCGATCAGATCCTCGATCGAGAGCTGACGAACATCAGAGATCACGGAGTTGTTGCGCAGGATCTGGTCGAGAGGCGGCAGCACCATCGCGGTCATGCCTGCCCGATTCGCTGCTTCGTCCACTTGGCGCATCAGGGCGGCGTCGGCGTCGCCGATGCACACAATCAGTTTCGTGGCTCGGGTCATTCGAGCGACTTCGCCCAGATCATCGAAGCCCCCCAGGACCCGCACACCGCGCACCTCCTGGCGTCGCTTCTTGGGGTCGTCATCGATGAATCCCACCGGAAGTGCCGACCCTTTCGCGTCGGTCAACAGGCGCTTGGCGGTCTGCACGCCCAGATACCCCGCCCCGTAGAGCAGCGTGCGCTCCGCCTCGGACCCGGGCATCATCTGACGCTCGTGGTACAGGCGCACCACATATCGGGCAACGCCCATGAGGCTGAACGTAATCGGTGCCGCGATGAACAGCGTGCTGCGCGGGATGCCGTTTCCGTATCCGACGAGGTACGCGAACATCCACGCGACGACCATCACCGCGGTGATGTCGAGCACCAGCACCCGCACCTCGTCGAAGCTGCCGACCTGGTAGCGGTTGCGGTAGAGAGAGAACAGCCAGCCGGCGATCAGCTGCAGCACGGCTGTGATACCGATGACGACGAGGGTCCACCCCCAGTGAATCCGCATCAGGTTGAAGTCGAAGCGCAGCACCAGCGCTGCGAGGATTCCGACGCCCCAAGCCGCTGCATCGGCGAAGAAGAGCACGCCGTACTGCCGAGCGAAGTGGGCGATGCGGCCCGCGGCGGACTGCGGCACGTGGGCTCCCTTCGTTCGGCCGAGTCGGTTGACGTCGGGCGTGGATCAGCTTCGAGAATACCGCGACGTGTCTGCGTGAAAGCGGAGGCCGCGCGCAGACACTCGGGAAACGGCAGAACCCCCGGGGACGGATCCCCGGGGGTTCTGGTACTCGGCCGTCAGGCCATGAGTACGGGTGGTGCTACGAGACTTACTCGACGACCTTGGTCACCGTGCCGGCGCCGACGGTGCGGCCACCCTCACGGATTGCGAAGCCGAGGCCCTCTTCCATAGCGATCGGCTGGATCAGCTCGACCGACATGTCCGTGGTGTCGCCGGGCATAACCATCGGCTTGTCCTCGGGAAGGGTGATGACACCGGTCACGTCAGTCGTACGGAAGTAGAACTGCGGACGGTAGTTCGTCTCGAACGGGTTGTGGCGGCCGCCCTCATCCTTCTTCAGGATGTAAGCGGTGCCGTCGAACTTGGTGTGCGGGGTGATCGAGCCCGGGGCCACGACGACCTGGCCGCGCTCGACGTCCTCACGCTTGGTGCCGCGGAGCAGCAGGCCACAGTTCTCGCCGGCCCATGCCTCGTCGAGCTGCTTGTGGAACATCTCGATGCCGGTGACGGTGGTCTTCTGCGTCGGACGCAGACCCACGATCTCGACCTCGGAGTTGATCTTCAGCGTGCCGCGCTCGGCGCGACCCGTAACGACGGTTCCACGACCGGTGATCGTGAAGACGTCCTCGACGGGCATCAGGAACGGCTTGTCCTTGTCACGCACGGGATCGGGGATGCTCGCATCTACGGCTTCCATGAGCTCGACGATCGCGTCGACCCACTTCTCGGTGCCCTGGAGCGCCTCGTAGCCCGACACGCGGACGACGGGGACGTCGTCTCCCGGGTAACCCTGCTTGGAGAGCTCCTCGCGGACCTCCATCTCGACGAGCTCGAGGATCTCCTCGTCGTCGACCATGTCGCTCTTGTTGAGGGCGACCATCAGGTAAGGAACGCCGACCTGCTTGGCGAGCAGGATGTGCTCCTTGGTCTGCGCCATCATGCCGTCGGTCGCTGCAACCACGAGGATTGCGCCGTCCATCTGCGCCGCGCCGGTGATCATGTTCTTGATGTAGTCAGCGTGACCGGGGGCATCGACGTGAGCGTAGTGACGCTTGTCGGTCTCGTACTCAACGTGCGAGATGTTGATGGTGATGCCGCGCTGGCGCTCCTCGGGAGCCGAGTCGATCGTGTCGAAGTCGCGCTGCACGTTCACGTCTGACGGGAACTTGTCGGCGAGGGTCTTCGAGATCGCCGCGGTAAGAGTCGTCTTACCGTGGTCGACGTGACCGATCGTTCCGATGTTTACGTGCGGCTTGGTCCGCTCGAACTTGGCCTTCGCCACTATGGTCCTCCTCAGGACGTCGAGTACCGTTTTCCTCCGACGGTTTCGGAGGACACGAATACGGGGTTGGTGTCACTATGTTACAAGCTCAGCGCTGTGATCGCGACCTGAGCGGTTCGGTCGGCGGAGATGCGCAGCACCACCGCCGACCGGCGGGCGGAGTTACTCGCCCTTGGCCTTCTGGATGATCTCCTCAGAAACGGCCTTCGGAACCTCGGCGTACGAGTCGAAGGTCATCGAGAACACGGCGCGGCCACTGGTCTTGGACCGGAGGTCGCCGATGTACCCGAACATCTCGGAAAGCGGAACCAGGGCACGAACGACCTTCACGCCGCTCGCATCCTCCATCGACTGGATCTGACCACGACGCGAGTTCAGGTCGCCGATGACGTCGCCCATGTACTCCTCGGGAGTACGCACCTCGACCGCCATGAGCGGCTCCAGCAGTACGGGCTGAGCCAGACGCGCGGCCTCCTTGAACGCCATCGAACCGGCGATCTTGAACGCCATCTCCGAGGAGTCGACGTCGTGGTACTGGCCATCGAGCAGCTGCGCGCGAACGTTGACGACGGGGAATCCGGCAAGGATGCCGTACTGCATGGCATCCTGGATGCCCGCGTCGACGGACGGGATGTACTCGCGCGGCACACGGCCACCGGTGACCTTGTCCTCGAAGAGGTACACCTTGTCTTCTTCGTTCTCGAGCGGAGCGAGCGAGATCTGCACCTTGGCGAACTGACCCGAACCACCGGTCTGCTTCTTGTGAGTGTAGTCGTACTTCGGCACCTCGCGACGAATTGTCTCGCGGTACGCGACCTGGGGCTTGCCCACGTTCGCCTCGACGTTGAACTCGCGCTTCATGCGATCCACGAGGATGTCGAGGTGAAGCTCGCCCATGCCGGCGATCACGGTCTGGCCGGTCTCGGCGTTGAGGCTCACGCGGAACGTGGGGTCCTCTTCGGCGAGCTTCTGGATCGCGACGCCGAGCTTCTCCTGGTCGCTCTTCGTCTTCGGCTCGATAGCAACCTCGATGACGGGCTCGGGGAACGTCATCGACTCGAGGACGACCTGGTTCGACGAATCCGACAGCGTATCGCCCGTGGTCGTGTCCTTCAGACCGATCACAGCGTAGATGTTGCCGGCATTGAGATCGGTAACCGGGATCTCCTTGTTGGCGTGCATCTGGAAGATCTTGCCGATGCGCTCCTTCTTGCCCTTGGTCGAGTTGACGACCTGGGTGCCGGAGGGGATGCTTCCCGAGTACACGCGCACGTAGGTCAGACGACCGAAGAACGGGTGCACGGCGATCTTGAAGGCGAGCGCGGAGAAGGGCTCGTCCGAGGACGGCCTGCGCTCGATGACAATCGACTCGTCGCGGGGATCGTGCGCTTCGATCGCACCCACGTCGAGCGGGTTCGGAAGGAAGTCGACGACCGCGTCGAGCATCGGCTGGATGCCGCGGTTCTTGAACGCCGAGCCGCAGTACACGGGGTAGATCTCGTTGTTCACGACGAGCTTGCGGATACCCGACTTGATCTCGTCGATGCTGAGCTCTTCGCCCGCGAAGTACTTCTCGAGCAGGGCGTCGTCGGCCTCTGCGACTGCCTCGACGAGCTGAGCGCGGTATTCCACGGCCTTGGCCTGCAGATCCGCGGGGATCTCCTGAGTCTCGTAGGCGGCGCCCAGCGAGACGTCGCCCTTCGAATCGCCCTCCCAGACGAATGCCTTCATTGAGAGCAGATCGACGACGCCGATGAAGTCGGACTCGGCGCCGATGGGCAGCTGCATGACGAGCGGCTTCGCACCGAGGCGGCTGACGATGGTGTCGACGGTGAAGTAGAAGTCGGCTCCCATCTTGTCCATCTTGTTGACGAAGCAGATGCGGGGAACGCCGTACTTGTCCGCCTGGCGCCAGACGGTCTCGGACTGGGGCTCAACGCCCTCCTTGCCGTCGAATACTGCGACGGCGCCGTCGAGCACGCGGAGCGAGCGCTCCACCTCGACGGTGAAGTCGACGTGGCCCGGCGTATCGATGATGTTGATCTGGTTCTTGTTCCAGAAGCACGTGACGGCGGCGCTGGTAATGGTGATACCGCGCTCCTTCTCCTGCTCCATCCAGTCGGTCGTCGAAGCACCGTCGTGCGTCTCACCCAGCTTGTGGTTCACACCCGTGTAGAACAGGATGCGCTCGGTGGTGGTGGTCTTGCCGGCATCGATGTGAGCCATGATGCCGATGTTGCGGACCTTACTCAGGTCGGTGAGCACGTCTTGTGCCACAGGGTTCTCCTCCGGGGTGGGGGTGAGGTATCGGGAGATGTCGACTCGGCTGCCGAACTGCGCCGTCCAAGTCGCGGGGCGAGGCCCCGAGTGCGGCGGGCCGATGCGCATGCGCGCCGGCCCGCCGCCAGGGTTCTACCAGCGGTAGTGAGCGAACGCGCGGTTCGACTCGGCCATCTTGTGCGTGTCCTCACGACGCTTCACCGCGGCGCCGAGGCCGTTGGAAGCGTCGAGAATCTCGTTCGTGAGGCGGTCGGTCATCGAGTTCTCACGACGAGCCTTCGCGTAGCTGGTGAGCCAGCGGAGTGCGAGCGTGTTCGCACGGTGAGGCTTGACCTCGACGGGCACCTGGTAGGTGCTGCCGCCAACACGACGCGAACGGACCTCGAGCGTGGGGCGCACGTTGTCGAGCGCCTTCTTGAGAACCGTCACTGCGTCTTGACCGGACTTCTCGGCAACGGTCTCGAGTGCACCGTAGACGATGCGCTCGGCGAGACCCTTCTTGCCGTCGAGGAGGATCTTGTTGACGAGCTGGCTGACTACGGGCGAGCCGTAGACGGGATCAGCGACGACAGGGCGCTTGGGAGCGGGACCTTTACGGGGCATTACTTCACCTTCTTTGCACCGTAGCGGCTACGAGCCTGCTGGCGATCCTTGACCGCCTGCGTGTCGAGCGCGCCGCGCACGATCTTGTAACGAACACCGGGGAGATCCTTGACGCGGCCGCCGCGCACGAGCACCAACGAGTGCTCCTGCAGGTTGTGGCCCTCGCCGGGAATGTAGGCGGTCACCTCGGTGCCGTTGCGGAGCTTCACACGGGCAACCTTGCGCATTGCCGAGTTGGGCTTCTTCGGAGTGGTGGTGTACACACGAGTGCATACGCCAGCCTGCTGCGGGTTCGCCTTCAGAGCGGGCGCTTTGGTCTTAGTGACCTTCGGCGACCGGCCCTTGCGAACCAACTGCTGAATGGTAGGCAATAGTTCTCCTCATTTGTCCTGCACGGTGACAGGAATGCTTCAATGGATGAGCATGTGCGACCGCTTGCGCGAGCGCTGACCTGCTGTTCCGCCTGAGCGGAACCGAGTGCAGGTATGCCGTGGGGGCCCACTTCTCTCGAAGCGTCCGACCCTGCGGCGCAGTCCCCCGATTTCACCGTGCAGGCACGACTGAATCGGTGGAACACACCAGCACATAACTATACGCGCACAAACCGGCTTTGGCAATGACGGAGCGACTCGCGTCAGCGCGGCGGCTCGAGGTTTCGACTCAGATCGTCGAGCATGCTCTGGACCTGCGGTTCGACGAAACGATGAACGGCGCTTTCGATGCGTGAGCGATGTGCAAGGAGCGCGAAGCACACCTCGCGCCCGGCCGATTCGGCTTGAGCATCGGCGAGCTCGATCTCCCGCCGCAATCGGAGCTTCTCCTCTGCGCTGAGCGGCGGCCTCGGCAGCGGAGGCGCTGGCCGCGACTCCTCGGCGAGCCCGGCAAGCGTGAAGAGAAACGGCTGCTCATCATCCCCGGGCTCGGGATCGGGGTCGATGCCATCGAACTCGGGCTCGAGCCCGCTCGCCGGATCGTATCCGCCCGCTTCCCAGAGTTCGGCCCCCTGCAGCTCGGCGTGCAGCGTCGGTAGCCGCGTCTCAGTGAACTCGTCGACCCGCTTGTCGATGATGCGCTGCAGCCGCGACACGAGAGCGTGCACCACCTGGTGCGGCACGTCGGCCGAGAGGCCTGCTGCCGCCAGGATCGGCGATCCGGTGCATCGACGGCACACCCGTGAGCGGCCCCGATGCGTACCCGGCGTCCACCGCGGCACCCATCTCAACCAGGAGTCGACCGCGGCGTCGACCCGATCCTCCATGCTGCCCGCCACGATCAGTCGCTCTCCTCGTCGCGCTCCCATGGCCACCGCGGTGTCGGGCGATCGGTGTAGACCCGCCGCGCCAGCACGGCCCAGAACACCAACGCTGCGGCAACCCAGATGACTGAGAGCGCGGCAGCGAAGGGGCTGAGCCAGGTCTCTTCGACCGGCATTCCGGCGAGCATCCCCAACGCCCCCCACCATAAGTAGATCCCGGCGGCCACGGCGACGAGCGATGACCATGCCGGTTCGCGCCTGCCCTGCAGCAGCGTGATCGCCTGCCGCCAGAGCATCATGGCGAGCAGCGCGAGCCCGCCGAAGACCACCAGTGGTGCGATCCAGGATGCAACGCCCTCGGTGGCCACCGGGTCGCGATCGAGCAGCAGCGCGAGCCCGCCCCACACGGCGACGAGCAACGCGACCGCCGTGATGATCGCCGCTCCGATGAGACTCGCGACATAGCCGCGGGTCACTCCGCGACGCGGCTCCGAAATCATGCCCGAGCGGCGGCCTTCGACTCTGCGAGCGAGGCTTCGTATTCCGCGAGTTCGCGCGCATTGCGCAGCTTCACGCGACGACCGCGGCCACCGATCCACGCTCCGAACCACACGGTCGCCTCGCGGGCGACGAGCGCTGCTCCGAGCGCGGGAACCGTGAGCCCGAATCGCGTGACCAGCGTCTGCAGGTCGCCCGACCAGCCCCGCGATCCCCCGAGCATCTCCCGCGGGCTCTCGAACGGCGTGCCGAAGTACGCGAGCCCGAGCGTGACGGAGATCCACACGAGCGCGGCGACGAAGAACCCGCCGAGCACGTACGCCCACCAGCCAGCGCGCCCGACGATGAGCACTACAATGACGAGGCCGACGAAGAACGCGACGGCTGCAGCGATGATCGGCCACGAGGTCAACCAGGGAACGAGCCCCTCGGTCAAGAAGGTGGACGGCGGGAACATCGGCGAGAGCCAGAGCGCGAGCACGCCGGTGAGCACCGCCGCGAATCCGATCGTCGCCACGATCGCGATGAGTACGCCGGCACCGCGATTGCCCTTGATGTCGGGCGGCATCGGCGTCTGCACGTAGAGGCCCGCCATCGGGTGATCTGAGCTGATGCGGATCTCTCCGTCTCGCTCCGGGGTCGAAGTCTCGCCCGCCGCAGTCGGCAGATCGTCGAGCGCCGGCAGCGCCGCGGTCTCCTCCCGCGTCAGCGTGGCGGGCGCAGGGGTACGCCCCGTCGGCGGCTCCATATCCAACTGGGTATCGACGAGCGACGCCTCCTCGCGGCGAACGCGCTCGGCGTCTTCCGGTGTCGTGGACAGAAGCTCGGGATCGTCGCTGGCCACGCCGGCACGCGCAGCGTCCCGAGACCCGAGCTCGGTCACCGCATCGTCGTCGACGCCCGAGGCGCGCGACCGCTGCACGGCACGGAGCACCTCCGTGCGGCTCGCCTCGGTCTCCTCGACCGGAGCCCCCGGGTTGGCGGCGGTCTCGGGTGCTTCCGCCGCTCTCGACGCGGATCCCTCGCGCTCGTCGCTCATCGCTTCACCTCTCGTAGCGGATCGAAATGCCCGGCGCAGAATTCGCACCGGACACGATCATGTGCGGCAACAGTACAAGCTCAGGCCGCGAACGCACGCTTCCCGCGCCGTGATGCGAGAAGACGGGGAAGACAAAAACGGGCGCCCGCACCCGAAGGTGCGAGCGCCCGTTGCGCCGGCTCAGCAGACTAGCTGTAGTTGCCCGGGTTGAATTCGTCAGCCGTGAAGCTGTCGAAGTCGACGAACGAGAGGTCGTTCTCGTCGAAGGTGCCCTCGGTCGCGAAGAGGCGGTTCGGGTAACGCTCCGCCTTCGCCTCCTCGGTCGCAGCCACATCGACGTCGCGGTACACACCCAGTCCCGTACCAGCCGGGATGAGCTTGCCGATGATCACGTTCTCCTTGAGGCCGATGAGCGGATCGCGCGATCCCTCCATCGCCGCCTGGGTCAGCACGCGGGTCGTCTCCTGGAAGGAGGCGGCCGACAGCCACGACTCGGTCGCCAGCGATGCCTTGGTGATACCCATGACCTCGGGGCGGGCGGTCGCAGCGCGCTTCGTGTCGAGCAGTGCCTCGCGGTTGATCCGCTGGTACCGCGCGCGGTCGACGAGCTCGCCCGGAAGCAGCTCGGTCTCGCCGTGATCGACGACGGTGACCTTGCGCAGCATCTGACGCACGATGACCTCGATGTGCTTATCGTGGATCGGCACGCCCTGCGAGCGGTACACGCCCTGAACGCCCTCGACGAGGTACTTCTGCACCGCGCGCTCGCCCGGGATGTGCTTGCCGCCCTCAGTGGAGCCGACCTGCAGAATATCCTTCGGGTCGAGCGTTCCGGCGAGGAAGGGCTGGCCGAGTTCGACGTGGTCGCCGTCTTCCACCAGCAGCGTGGCGCGCTTCAGCACGGGGTACGCCTTCTCCTCGGTGCCGTCATCCGGCGTGAGCAGGATGCGACGGCTCTTCTCGGAGTCGTCGATGACGACGCGACCCGCGGCCTCCGCGATCGGCGACGCACCCTTGGGGGTACGCGCCTCGAAGAGCTCCTGCACGCGGGGCAGACCCTGCGTGATGTCGTCTGCCGAGGCCGAACCACCGGTGTGGAAGGTACGCATGGTCAACTGCGTGCCGGGCTCGCCGATCGACTGGGCCGCGATGATGCCGACGGCCTCGCCGATGTCGACGCGCTGGCCGGTCGCGAGCGACCGTCCGTAGCAGGTCGCGCACACGCCGACTGCCGACTCGCAGGTGAGCACGGAGCGCACCTTGATCTCGGTCACGCCGCCCGCGACGAGCTTCTCGATGAGCACGTCGCCCACGTCCTCGCCCGCCTGAGCCACGACTGCGCCCTCGCCGTTCACTGCGTCAGCGGCGAGCGTGCGAGCGTAGACCGAGTTCTCGACGTTCTCGTCGCCCACGAGTACGCCGTTGGCGTCGGGGGCGGCGATCGGCAGGTCGAGTCCACGACGAGTGCCGCAGTCCTCTTCGCGAATGATGACGTCCTGAGACACATCCACCAGACGACGGGTCAGGTATCCCGAGTCGGCGGTGCGGAGCGCCGTATCGGCGAGACCCTTGCGCGCACCGTGGGTTGCGATGAAGTACTCCGCCACCGACAGGCCCTCGCGGTACGAGTTGATGATCGGGCGCGGGATGATCTCACCCTTCGGGTTCGACACCAGACCGCGCATGCCGGCGATGTTGCGGATCTGCAGCCAGTTGCCACGAGCACCCGACGACACCATGCGGTAGATGGTGTTGTCCTCGGGGAACTGCTCGCGCATCGCCGCAGCGACCTCGTCCGTCGCCTCGGTCCAGATCTCGGTCAGCGCCTTCTTTCGCTCGCTGTCCTGGATCATGCCGCGCTCATAGTCGCGCTCGACCTTCGCCGCGCGCTTCTCGTGCTCGGCGATGATCTCACCCTTGTTGGAGGGCGTCACCACGTCGGAGAGCGAGACGGTCACACCGGAGCGCGAAGCCCAGTGGAAGCCCGCGTCCTTGATGCGGTCGAGCGTCGCCGCGACCTCCACCTTGGGGTAGCGCTCGGCGAGATCGTTGACCAGGCTCGAGAGCGTGCCCTTGTCGGCGACGCGCTCGAAGTACGCGTAGTCGACCGGAAGTGCTTCGTTGAAGATCGCTCGTCCGAGCGAGGTCTCCACGAGCACCGGCTTCTCCGACGTCACGCCGTTCTCGTCGGTGTACCCGATGAGACGGATCTTGACGAGCGCGCCAAGGTCGAGGGTGCCCTCGTCCATGGCCAGGATCGCCTCGGCGATCGAGCCGAACGCACGGCCCGTTCCGATGGAATCGCGCTTGATCGTCGTCAGGTGGTGCAGGCCGATGATCATGTCCTGTGATGGCAGGGTCACCGGGCGGCCGTCGGACGGCTTCAGGATGTTGTTGGACGCGAGCATGAGCACGCGCGCCTCGGCCTGAGCCTCGACCGAGAGCGGCAGGTGCACGGCCATCTGATCACCGTCGAAGTCCGCGTTGAACGCGGCGCACACGAGCGGGTGCAGCTGGATCGCCTTGCCCTCGACGAGCTGCGGCTCGAACGCCTGAATGCCCAGGCGGTGGAGCGTCGGCGCGCGGTTGAGCAGCACGGGGCGCTCGCGGATGATCTCCTCGAGCACATCCCAGACCTCGGAACGCGCGCGCTCGACCATGCGCTTCGCGGCCTTCACGTTCTGCGCGTGCGACAGATCCATGAGGCGCTTGATGACGAACGGCTTGAACAGCTCGAGTGCCATCTGCTTGGGCAGACCGCACTGGTGCAGCTTGAGCTGCGGGCCGACGACGATGACCGAACGGCCCGAGTAGTCGACGCGCTTGCCGAGCAGGTTCTGACGGAAGCGACCCTGCTTGCCCTTGAGCATGTCGCTCAACGACTTGAGGGCGCGGTTGCCGGTGCCCGTGACGGGGCGACCGCGGCGGCCGTTGTCGAACAGTGCGTCGACGGCCTCCTGCAGCATGCGCTTCTCGTTGTTCACGATGATCTCGGGTGCGCCGAGATCGAGCAGGCGACGCAGGCGGTTGTTGCGGTTGATCACGCGACGGTAGAGGTCGTTGAGGTCGGAGGTCGCGAAGCGGCCGCCGTCGAGCTGCACCATCGGGCGAAGCTCGGGCGGGATCACGGGAACGACATCGAGCACCATCGCGGCAGGGCTTGCACCCGTCTGCAGGAAGGAGCTCACCACCTTGAGGCGCTTGATCGCACGGATTTTCTTCTGGCCCTTGCCCTCGGCGATCTGCAGGTGCAGGGTCTCCGATTCGGCGGCCAGGTCGAAGGATTCGAGACGCTTCTTGATCGCCTCGGCGCCCATGTAGGCCTCGAAGTAATCGCCGTAGCGATCCTGCAGGTCCGCGAAGACCGCATCCTCGGGCTTGAGGTCGCCGACCTTGAGGTTGCGGAAGTCCTCCCACACGCGCTGCAGACGAGCGATGTCGTCGTCGAAGCCCTTGCGGATGGCAGTCATTTCCTTCTCGGCCGAGGCCTCGGCGCGACGGCGCTGATCGGCCTTCGCCCCTTCGGCTTCGAGCGCGGCGAGGTCGGATTCCGCCTGCTGCTGGCGCTGCGCGATCGAGATGTCGCGCTGATCCTCGAGCGCCTTCAGCTCGAGACGCAGCTCGGCTTCCAGTTCGCCCAGGTCCTCGTGACGGCCCTCTTCATCGATGTCGATGATCATGTACGCCGCGAAGTAGATGACCTTCTCGAGGTCTTTCGGCGCCATGTCGAGCAGGTAGCCGAGACGCGACGGCACACCCTTGAAGTACCAGATGTGCGTCACGGGCGCGGCGAGCTCGATGTGGCCCATGCGCTCGCGACGAACGCTGGACTTCGTCACCTCGACGCCGCAGCGCTCGCAGACGATGCCCTTGTAGCGGACGCGCTTGTACTTGCCGCACGCGCACTCCCAGTCGCGGCTCGGCCCGAAGATCTGCTCGCCGAACAGACCATCCTTCTCGGGCTTCAGCGTGCGGTAGTTGATGGTCTCCGGCTTCTTGACCTCGCCGAACGACCAGCTGCGGATGTCTTCAGCCGTGGCGAGACGGATCTGCAGCTCGTTGAAACTCGTACCCTCGAGCAAAATGTTCTCCTTGGGGATTTCAGTAAAAGTGAAGGTTACGCCGGCTTAGATCTCGTCGATCGACGAAGATTCGAAGCGGGTGGAGAGATTGATGCCGAGCTCTTCCGCAGTGCGGTGCGCCTCGTCGTCGTTGTCGCGCAGGTTGACGGCATTGCCTTCAGCGTTGAGCACCTCGACGTTCAGGCAGAGCGACTGCATCTCCTTCATGAGCACTCGGAAGGACTCGGGTACGCCGGGCTCGGGAATGTTCTCCCCGCGCACGATCGCCTCGTACACCTTCACGCGACCCAGGATGTCGTCAGACTTCACCGTGAGCAGCTCCTGCAGCGCGTATGCGGCGCCGTAGGCCTCGAGCGCCCACACTTCCATCTCACCGAAGCGCTGTCCGCCGAACTGCGCCTTACCGCCCAGGGGCTGCTGGGTGATCATGGAGTAGGGGCCGGTCGAGCGCGCGTGGATCTTGTCGTCCACGAGGTGGTGCAGCTTCAGGATGTACATGTAGCCGACCGAGATCGGGTACGGGTACGGTTCTCCGGAGCGACCGTCGAACAGGCGCGTCTTGCCCGAGGAATCGATGAGGCGATCCCCGTCGCGAGTGACGAGCGTTGAGTCGAGCAGCCCGGCGATCTCGGCCTCGGATGCGCCGTCGAACACCGGGGTTGCGACCTTGGTGTTCGGTGCGGCCTCGAGCGCCTGCTGGGAGAGCTTGGCGGCCCACTCGGGCGTGCCTTCGACCTTCCAGCCCTGCTTGGCGATCCAGCCGAGGTGCACTTCGAGCACCTGTCCGAAGTTCATTCGGCCAGGGATGCCCAGGGGGTTCAGGATCACGTCGACCGGCGTGCCGTCCTCGAGGAACGGCATGTCTTCGATCGGGAGGATCTTCGAGATGACGCCCTTGTTGCCGTGACGGCCCGCGAGCTTGTCGCCCTCGGTGATCTTGCGCTTCTGCGCGATGTAGACGACCACGCGCTGGTTGACGCCCGAGCCGAGCTCGTCGTCGTTGTCGTTCTCGGCATCGAAGACCTTGACCGACGTGACGGTGCCCGAGACGCCGTGCGGCACCTTGAGCGACGTGTCGCGCACCTCACGGCTCTTCTCGTTGAAGATCGCACGGAGCAGGCGCTCCTCGGCCGAGAGCTCGGTCTCGCCCTTCGGTGTGACCTTGCCGACGAGGATGTCGCCGGGCGTGACCTCGGCGCCGATGCGGATGATGCCGCGCTCGTCGAGGTCCTTCAGCGCCTCCATGCTGGCGTTGGGGAGGTCACGGGTGATCTCCTCCTTGCCGAGCTTGGTGTCGCGGGCATCGACGTCGTACTCCTCGATGTGGATCGAGGAGAGCGTGTCGTCCTTCACCAGGTTCTGGCTGAGGATGATCGCGTCCTCGAAGTTGTGACCCTCCCACGACATGAACGCCACGAGCAGGTTCTTGCCGAGCGCGAGCTCGCCGTTCTCCGTCGCGGGGCCGTCGGCGATGACCTCGCCGGCCTCGATGCGCTCGCCGGCCTTGACGATGACGCGGTGGTTGTAGTTCGTGCCCTGGTTCGAGCGGTCGAACTTGCGCATGAAGTAGCTCTTCGTGCCGCCCTCATCCTCTTGGATGGTGACGAAGTCCGCAGAGACCTCGTCGACGACGCCCGACTTCGCCGCGGTGATGACGTCACCCGCGTCGATGGCTGCGTAGCCCTCCATACCGGTACCGACCACGGGCGATTCGCTGCGCACCAGCGGAACGGCCTGACGCTGCATGTTCGCACCCATCAGGGCGCGGTTCGCATCGTCGTGCTCGAGGAACGGGATCAGCGACGTGGCGACCGACACCATCTGGCGGGGCGAGACGTCCATGTAGCCGACGCGCTCGGCGTCGACCATGATGACCTCTGAGCCGCGGGGGCGCGCGAGCACCTGCTTCTCGGCGAACGTGCCGTCCTGCGTGAGCGGAGCGCCGGCCTGCGCGATGAGGTACTCGTCCTCTTCGTGCGCGGTGAGGTAATCGACCTGGTCGGTGACCTTGCCGTCGACGACGCGACGGTAGGGGGTCTCGATGAAGCCAAAGGCGTTAATGCGCGCGAAGGTTGCGAGCGCGCCGATCAGGCCGATGTTCGGGCCTTCCGGCGTCTCGATCGGGCACATGCGGCCGTAGTGCGACGGGTGCACGTCTCGCACCTCGACGCCGGCGCGGTCGCGGGAGAGACCGCCGGGGCCGAGCGCGGAGAGACGGCGCTTGTTCGTCAGGCCAGCGAGCGGGTTGTTCTGATCCATGAACTGCGACAGCTGCGACGTTCCGAAGAACTCCTTGATCGCGGCCAGCACGGGCCGGGTGTTGATCAGGGTGTTCGGCGTGATCGCCTCGATGTCCTGCGTCGTCATGCGCTCGCGCACGACGCGCTCCATGCGGCTGAGACCGGTGCGCACCTGGTTCTGGATCAGCTCGCCGACGGCGCGGATGCGGCGGTTGCCGAAGTGATCGATGTCGTCGGTCTCGAGACGCAGGTCGACCGGCTTGCCCTCGCGGGTGCCGGGGAGCTTCTCGGTGCCGGCGTGCAGGCCCACCAGGTACTTGATCGTGGCGACGATGTCTTCGAGCGACAGCACCGAATCGGTGATGGGAGCGTCGACGCCGAGCTTGCGGTTGATCTTGTAGCGACCGACCTTCGCGAGGTCGTAGCGCTTCGAGTTGAAGTAGCTGTTGTCGAGCAGGGCGCGTGCTGCCTCGATGGCCACCTGCTCGCCCGGACGCTGCTTGCGGTAGATGTCCTTGAGCGCTTCTTCCTGGGTGACGATCGCGTCCTTCTCCAGGGTGAGCGCGATCGACTCGTAGCCGGCGAACTCCTCGAGGATCTCCTCGCTGGTCATACCGAGCGCCTTCAAGAAGACGGTGACCGACTGCTTGCGCTTGCGGTCGATGCGCACGCCGACCTGGTCGCGCTTGTCGACCTCGAACTCGAGCCATGCTCCACGACTCGGAATCACGCGTGCGGTGAAGACGTCCTTATCGCTGGTCTTCTCCTGGGCGCGCTCGAAGTAGACACCGGGGCTGCGCACGAGCTGCGAGACGATGACGCGCTCGGTGCCGTTGATGATGAAGGTGCCCTTGCCGGTCATGATGGGGAAATCGCCCATGTAGACCGTCTGGCTCTTCAGCACCTGAGTCTCGGTGTTGTAGAACGCCGCCTCGACGTACAGCGGCGCGGCGTAAGTCTTGCCGCGCTCCTTGCACTCCTCGATGGTGAACTTCTGCTCATCGAGAATCGGGTTCTCGAACGAGAGCTGCATCGTTCCGGCGTTGTCTTCGATCGGCGAGATCTCATCGAAGATCTCTTCGAGGCCGCTCTTCAGCGCGATGTCATCGCGCCCCTGAGCTTGCGCCTCGACGACACGCGACTTCCACGTGTCGTTACCGACGAGCCAGTCGAAGCTCTCGAGCTGCAGTGCCAGCAGGTTCGGCACCGACAGCGTGTCGGAAATCTTAGCGAAGGAGAGCCGCTGGTGATCGCGGCCGTTCTTCGGGTTCTGGGTGGACGATGCGTTGCGCGCAGCAGCCAAGGAAACTACCTCCGTGGGCCCCGTCGGGCCGGTTGACCTGGTCTTGCGAGAATTGCTTCAGGATCACGCCATCGAGGCTCATCTGCGCTTTCGCGCCAGCTCCCGGGGCCTACCGATATATGCAGGCACACTGGTGTCCGTAGTGCAACTGTCAACTGTAACAGCATCGTTACCCCGTGTCCAGTACGGAGATGCCGAACGTTCGGAGCATCGGCAGATGGCGCGGATTCGGCGCGAATCCGGGATCACCGCAGCGACGCAGACGGTGCGCTCCCGACGGTCGACACAGGAACGTTCGAGTAGCGTAACGGAATGGCCCCGACCGAACGACCACACCCCCGACGCGCACCGGCCGACGCGGGGCTCAGGCGCACTCCCCCGCGGGCGGCCGTCACCGCTTCGGTCATCGCACTGCTCGCGATCGCGGCATTCGGGGCGTACCTGCGCCTCACCCACACGGGCGCGCTCGGCATCGATGCGTGGTGGGCCGACGCGGTCTCTGTTGAACGCGGGTCGGCGGCCTACGCGGTCGCCGTGTTTCTCGCACAGGCGGGCGACGGCGTGGGCGCAGCAGCGTGCACCGCGATCCTCGCCGCGCTCTGCTTCGCGCTCAGGCGCCCGCGAGACGCCGCCGCCATCATCACCGCCGCGCTGCTCGGCGTAGCCGCGTCTGAGATCTGCAAGGCGCTCGTGCTGCGCACCCGACCGACCGGGCAGCTCTTCGAGAGCCACGGGGCCTCCTACCCCTCCGGCCACTCCATGGGCGCCGCCGCCATCGCCGTCTCGATCATGCTCGTCGCGATCGGCTCCGAGCGCCTCGGATCGCAGCTCACCGCCTGGATCGTCGCCGCAGCAGCGCTGTGGATCATCGCGATGATGTGGAGCCGCACCGCGCTTCACGTCCATTGGCTCACCGACACGGTAGCCGGGGCACTGCTGGGAACGGCGATCGCGATCCTCGCCCGGCGCCTCTGGTTCGACCCGGCCGCGGCACCGGCGCAACGGCGCTGAACTCTGCGACGCGGCCGATGTCGGCGGCGAGGCGTAGGCTGATCGGCATGAGCGATCTGCCTACCGACCACCCGCGATCCGCCGCCGAGACCATCATCTTCGGCGCCGACTGGTGCGGAGACTGCCGACGCGCCAAGCTCATCTTCGACCGCTCGTCGGCACCGTACCGCTATGTCGATCTCGTGGAGGACGCCTCGGCCGCCGAGGTGGCGCGCGATATCAGCGGCCGCACCAGCATCCCCGTGATCCTGTACCCCGATAGCAGCCATCAGGTGGAGCCCTCGAACGCCGACATGCTGCGGAAGATCGCGGAGCTCGGACTCGGCCGCTCGTGACCCCCCTTCCGGCACCTGTGACTCTCACGTCCGGGCTTCGAGCGGAGATCGAGGAGGATCGCTGGGTTCCGGGAGCGGTGCAGCTGCTCGTCGACGGCACCCCGCAGTCGCATGTGAACCTTCGCGACCCGTCGGAGCTGTTCTTCGAGTACATCCGCCGCATCGGGCACGTGATCGATCTCTTTCGACCGAACGGCCAGGCGATCTCCGCTCTGCATCTCGGCGGGGGCGCCTTCACGCTTCCCCGATACATCGAAGCGACCCGACCGGGAAGCCGTCAGCAGGTCATCGAGCTCGAAGGAGCCCTCGTCGATCTCGTGCGAGAGGCCGCACCCCTACCGAAGCGGGCGAGTATCCGCGTGCGTCGCGGCGATGCGCGAGAGGTCGTGGGGAAACTGCCAGAAGGGATGCTGGGCGCGATGGATCTCATCGTGGTCGACATTTTCGCCGGCGCGCGCACTCCCGCCCACGTCTCGAGCACGGAGTTCTACGAATCCCTGCGTCCGTTCCTCGCCCCGACCGGCCTCATCGTGGTGAACGCGGCCGATGGGGCCGGGCTCCCGTTCGTGCGCGGCCAGGCGGCGACGCTGACGGGCCTGTTCGCATCGACGGCGGCGGTCGCCGAGCCGCAGGTGCTCAAGGGCCGCCGATTCGGCAATGTCGTGTTCATCGCCTCCGATACCGATCTCGAGTCGCTCGACTGGCTTCCCAGGCTGCTCGCGGGCGGTCCGCACCCCGCCCGCATGCTCGTCGGGCGCGAATTCGACGAGCTCGCGCGCAGCGCCTCCCCGATCACCGACGCGACGGCTGTCGACTCCCCCGAGCCAGCGCGCACGCTCTTCGGTCGAGACTGAAGCTGTGGCCGACCTCGCACGCGTGCGCGTCTGGGCTGAGGCGCTCATCGCCATGCACCTGTCAGCACCCCCGAAACGCACCGAACAGCCGTGGACGTTCGCCTTCGACAACGCCAAGCGCCGTGCCGGGCTCTGCAATTACACCGAACGACGAATCACCGTCTCGCGATATCTCGCCGAGAAGTTCGACGACGACGACATCCATCAGGTACTCCTGCACGAGGTCGCGCACGCGCTCGCCGGGCCCGAGGCGGCCCACGGGCCCGGATGGAGAGCGATCGCGCGCGACCTCGGATATGTCGGCGGCGTGACGCATCGCGGGGAGATCGCGCACGAGCGCGCGCCCTGGGTCGGAACGTGCTCAGCAGGCCACGAGCACTTCAGGTTTCGCAAGCCGACTCGGGTGCATTCCTGCGGCAAGTGCGCGCGAACGTTCTCGGCAGGTCACCTGATCGCCTGGCGCAGGCGCTGAGCAATCAGGGCGCGGGGCGCACTCGGGTCAGCAGCTGATCGACGAAAGCGCCTGGCGCAGCAGTGCTCCGCGACCGTTCGAGAACTCGTCAAGCGTCGCGGGGGCGATCGCCTCCTCAGGCGCCATCCACGTCACCTCGAGCGCATCTTGACGGGGATTGCAGGTGCCGGTGACCGGCACGACGTACACCAGCGATACGGCGTGCTGTCGATCGTCGACGTACGGCGAGATGCCCGGCATCGGGAAGTACTCGGCCACCTGCGCTGGCACGAGCGCCGCGGGCATCTGCGGGAACGCCATCGGCCCGAGATCGTTCTCGAGGTGGCGGAAGAGCGCTTCGCGCAGCGTCTCGCCGTAGCGCACGCGCCCCGAAACGAGCGAGCGCCGCATCACCCCCTCGGGGGTGCTGCGCAGCAGCAGCCCGACCTCGACGACCTGCCCGAGTCCGTCGAGTCGCACGGGCACCGCCTCGACATACATGATCGGCATCCGCCCGCGTACGAAGCTCAGCTCGTCTTCGCTCAGCCAACCGGGGTTCCCGGGAGGCGTCGGGCGATCTTCCGGACCATCGGGATCGGGGAGTTCGGCCGTATCGATCGTCATACCCTCACCAGTCCCGTCGTCGTCGCGACCCGGATCGCGGCACGACCGGGCAGTCCCATCCTGCCACGCCCGGTGATCATGTCGTGCGTGGCGCGCCTCGCCTAGGCTGTGAAACATGCACACGCACCCGCACCCCGAAATCTCCGGCCCCCGGCGCGTTGCCGTAGCCCAGATCGCGAGCCCGGACGACGAGTCACCGGCGACGCGCATCGAACGCGTGGAAGCGCAGCTGCGCCAACTCGAGAACATCGACCTCATCACGCTCCCAGAACTGTGGAGCGCCGGGTACTTCGCCTTCGATCGCTACGAGGAGCGCGCGGAGACACTCGACGGACCCACCGTGCAGATGGCGCAGCGTGTGGCCCGCGATCTGGGCAGTGAGGTGCACCTCGGCAGCATCGTCGAGCGGGGCGAGCACGGCAAGCTGCACAACACCGCCGTGCTCGTCGATGCATCGGGCCGAATCTCACAGACGTACCGCAAGATACACGTATTCGGCTACCAGTCGCTGGAGTCGCAACTGCTCACGCCGGGACAGTCGTTGAGCGTTACGGCAGCAGCCCTGGGCGCCACCGCGAGCACGACCTGCTACGACCTGCGCTTTCCCGGCCTCTGGCAAGAGCTCAGCGCGCGCGGTGCAGAAGCCGCGATCGTCCCGGCGGCCTGGCCGGCGGCACGGCGGGAGCACTGGCGCCTCCTCACCCAGGCACGCGCCGTCGAGCATCAGCTCTGGATCATTGCAACGAACGCGTGCGGCAGTCAGTCCGACGTGCAGCTCGGCGGGTTCAGCCGGGTCGTGGACCCGTCGGGGCGCATCGTCGCGGAGTGCGGCGACGGCGAAGAGACGCTCATCGTCGATATCGATCCGACCCAGGTCGACAGCGTACGAGAGGAGTTCCCCGTCATCGGAGACCGTTTGAGTCCGCAGGACTACCGGGCCCTCGCCGACGGGAACCTCTGACCAGCCCGAGCGCTGCTACTCGGGCAGAATGGCGACATCCGGTCCGAGTATTGCCGCCGACGCTGCAATCTGCTGCTCGGCCGTCACTCCGAAACGCGTGGTCGCCAGCAGCTCGTCGGCCTGTGCGAGCGGAGTGATCGACAGGTTCGTTCGCGCCAGCAGATCGCCGGCGGCCTCCTGCTCCGCCGTCCAGTCGTAGTGCATGTAGGTGAGTACCGCCGTCGGGTTCTCGACCTTCACGGCTCCAGAGGCCGAATCGCGCACGGCGTCGAACCCGGCGATCACCCCAGTGCGCTGGTCCAGCTCGAGCTGAGTGTTCAGCATGTTGCCGATGGAGTACCACACGAGGGTGCGCCCGCCGTCTACTCGATCGAGCCAGGCCATCGGTTGCAGCACATGCGGGCCTGTGCCGACGATGACGTCGGCGCCGAGGTCGGCGACGCGCTGCGCGAATGCTCGTTGCTGATCGTTGACCTCGTGCGAATCCTCGGTGCCCCAGTGGGCAGATACGACCACCACATCCGCGAGCTCGCTCGCCTGTGCCATCAGATCCGTCACGAGCGCGTCATCGCTCATCATGTTCAGCGATACCCCATCGATGGGCGCGTTCGAGTACTCGGCGAATGAGACCAGCGCGAACGTCATCCCGTTCTGCTCGAAGACCGGAACCGCGCGCTGCTCCTCGGCAGTGCGGTTCGCCCCGTCGACGGCGGAGGGGGTCAGGCCGTCCCACACGCTGCGAGTGGCAGCGATGCCGGCGGGACCGAGGTCTGCGCTGTGGTTCGTCGCGAGGTTCACGAGGTCGCACCCCGCAACGGCGTGCAGGCCCCCCGCGAACTCCGCAGGAGCATTGAAGGTCGGATACCCGCTGATACCGAAATCGACACCGGCGCTCGGCACCTCTTGATTGCAGAAGGTGACGTCGGCGGCGGCGAGCTGCGGAGCGATGCCGGCGAAGAACTGACCGTACTCGTAGGTTCCATCGGGCTGCAGCGCGTTTCCGTTCACAGAATCATGGGGAAGCATGTCGCCCATCGCAATGACGCGCGCGTGGCCGTCTTCGGGCTCCGCGGCGACCTCGGGATCCGGATCGGCGCTCGACTCGGATTCGGCGGGCGGCGAGGGGTCGGGCGTCGGCGAGGGATCCTCGACCGCAGCCGGTGGATCAGCCTCACGTTCGGGGCCCCACACCCATGCGGCAGCCGCTCCGCCGAACCCGAGCACCGCGACCGCCGAGGCGGTGAAGACGATGGCGAGACGCGCGCGGCGGGAGAGACGACGCTTTCCCGTCACCGCGATGGGGGTGTACCCCGCCGGGGTCTCCGACCGAGTCTCGCTACCGTCCTGCATAGCACCAGCGTAGCCGCCCGCGAGGCCGCCTCCGCGCCGCACCGCGGCCCCGATAGCATGATCTCATGGCACCGAGACGATTCAGCGCGGCTCTCGCGCTGCTCTGCATCGGAGCAGCCCCGATCGCGCTCACGGGGTGCGCTCCTGAGCCGGCCGCGACGACAGGCAGCGCGGATTCGACGGCGGATTCGCATTCGGAGACCGCGTCACCCGAATCGAGCGCCGAGGCGACCCACGAGGCGGAGCCCGCGGAGCAGACACCCGCCGACTCCGACTTCGACGCGACGGCTCATTCCCTCGACGATCCCGCATCGCTCTGGGTCGTCACGAACAAGCTGCGGCGGCTGCAGCCCAACGATTTCGCCCCGGACGACCTCGTCATGCCCGCAGGAGTGGAGAACGAGTTCGCCCAGCCGTTGCGACACCCCGCCGCGCGCGCCGTTGAGGCCTTCGTCGCCGCGGCTGCAGCCGATGGTCTGAACGTGCGCATCATCAGCGCGTACCGGGATTATGCCACGCAGGTCGCACTGTACGACGGGTACGTGATGCGCGACGGGCAAGCGGCGGCGGACACGTACTCCGCGCGACCCGGGCACTCCGAGCACCAAACCGGGCTCGTCGTCGACTTCGACGACCACGGGGACTGCTATCTCTCCGCATGCTTCGGTGATACGCCCGCTGGTATCTGGCTGGCCGAGCACGCGGCCGAGCACGGGTTCATCGTGCGCTACCCCGAAGGCAAGCAGGAGGTGACGGGGTTCATGCCAGAGCCGTGGCATTTTCGGTACGTCGGCCCCGAACTCGCCGAGCAGATGCGCGAGACCGGTGTCACGACGCTCGAGGAGTTCTTCGGCCTTCCGAGCGCGCCGGGGTACGCATCGTGAGCGGCTTCGATGCGCGCACGATTCGCGTGAGCGCGGTGGTGATGCGCGATGCCGCAGGGCGGGTGCTGAACGTGCGCAAACGCGGCACCTCTGCGCTCATGCTGCCCGGCGGCAAGCATGAGCCCGGAGAAGCTCCCATCGATACCGCCGTGCGAGAGTTCGGCGAGGAGCTCGGCATCTCGCTCGAGCGCGGCAGGCTGCGGCAGCTCGGCGTGTTCCGAGCCGCGGCCGCGAACGAGCCCGGGCACATCGTGGAGGCGACCGTCTTCGAGCACCCGTGGGTGCCCGAAGCAGCCACCGCTCGACCGAGGGCGGAAATCGCGGCGCTCGAATGGGTGGATCCCCACGATTCGCGCGCCGATCTGGCACCCCTGAACACCGACTACATCTTCCCGGCATTGCTCGCCGAACCGGCGACCGAGGCGCGTTAGCGGAACAGCAGCCCGCGCGTCTCGCCTACAGCACCGGGCGTTCGCCCACAGGCACGTCGAGCCCGAGCAGCGCATTCTCGGCGACCTCCATGAGTGCGGGGTGAATCCAATACTGCCCGCGGGCCGCGGAGTGGGCGTCGATGCCGAAGCTCATCGCCGAGATGACGACCTGTATCAAGTTGGAGGCCTGGTATCCCATGACGTGTGCACCAAGAATGCGCCCATCGCGTCGATCAGCGACGACTTTGAACACGCCGGATTGATCCTCAAGCGCCCACCCGTACGCCGTGTCCCCATAGGCCTGCAGTTTCGCGGTGATCTGCTCCGCACCGAATGCCGCGACGGCTTCCGCTTCCGTGAGACCGACTTGGGCCACCTCGGGGTCGGTGAAGACGGCAGCGGGAATCGCCTGGTGATGCGCCTCGCGCAGGTCGTGGGGATGCTCGAGATTGTGTGCCACGACGCGGGCCTCATGATTCGCAACGTGCTTGAGCTGCGACGCCGAACTGATGTCGCCCAGTGCGTAGAGTCCCGGCACCGGCGCGCCGCCCGAGAGCACTCGTTGATACGCATCGACGGCGATCCGGCCGTCATCGTGCAGGTCGATGCCCGCTTCAGCCGCGCCGACACGATCGGAGTTCGGTGTTCGGCCCGTCGCCACGAGCACGACGTCGGCAGCGATCTGCTCGACGGCGCTGGTCATTCCGTCGCCGCGAGCCGCGGTGCCGGGCGCGATGTCGGCGACGACACCTCCGTCGTCGGCCGGGCGGATCGCGATGACGTTCCGTTCGAGTCTGAGATCCCACTGCCGGGCCGCTTGCGCGGTGAAGCGCGCAGCGATCTCGGCATCCGCGCGCTTCAGCAGCTGCGCACCGCGATGCACCTGCACGACCGAGGAACCGAAGGCCGAGAAGATGTTGGCGAATTCAGCCGCGATATAGCCGCCGCCGATGATGAGCACGCGCTTCGGCAGCTCGGGAAGACGCATGATCGTGTCGGATGTGTGCACCTGCGGCAGATCGATGCCTGGGATATCGGGGATCACGGCTCGCGATCCCGCAGCGATCACGAGCTGTCGCGCCTCGACTCGCGTTCCGTCGGCTGCTGCGAACCCGTGGGTGCCGGTGAGTCGCACCCGCTGAGAGATCAGCTCGACGTTGTCGAGCTCGTCGCGCCGGTAGCGCTCCCCCGCGGCCGAGATGGCATCGATCCGCCCGAAAATACGATCGCGCATACCCGGCCAGTCGACCGACTCGGTGCGCTGCATCACGCCCAAGCGCGCCGCCTCTTCAGGCCCTCGAGCGAACGCCGCTGGCCGCACGTACATCTTCGTCGGGATGCAGCCGACGTTCAGGCAGGTGCCGCCGAATACACCGGCCTCGGCGATGACGACTCGGCGGTCGTCCCAGAAGGGGGTGACGAGCGAGTTGCCCGATCCGGATCCGATGATCGCCAGGTCAACCGCAGGATTCTCCATAGGGAGATCCTACGGCTGACCGGCTCACCTGCCGACCGGGTGTCCGGCTGTCCGGCTGTCCGGCTTAGAAGGACTGCCCGTCGAGCCATTCCGTCGCGATATCCGCCGCAGCCCGCTCATCGTTGACGCTCTGGCCGTTGAGCTCGACCAGATCGTCCGGGCTGAGCGCCGCGTTGACCTCGTTGATCACGCTCTCGGCCTGATCGTCGATCTTCTCGCTCGCGATCGGCACGACGTGCGACGCGAGGAAGATGCCCTTCGTGTCCTCGAGAGTCACGAGGTCGTTCGCGGCGAGCGACGGGTCGGCCGAGTAGATGTTCGCGAACTGGATCGCGCCATCCTTGAGCGCCTTCACCGTAAGGGGCCCGCCGCTGTCTTCGATCGGGGTGAACTGCACGCCCTCGATGCCGTAGGTCTCGGCGAGACCGGCGGGACCATAGGGCCGTGTCTCAGCTTCGGAGTTCGAGCCGAAGGTGAGCGGATCGGTAACATTCTTCAGATCGTCGACGGTCTCGAGATCCCACTGATCGGCGAAGTCGCGCGTTACGACATACGTATCCTGGTCGGTCGCGGGCGACTGCTCGAGCACGCGCAGTCCTTCGGGCATCGCTTCGACCAGTGCGTCGTAGACCTCCTCAGACACGCGCTCGGGCGCCTCTGCATCGAAGTACTGCAGCAGGTTGCCGCTGTACTCGGGGAAGAGGTCGATCTTGCCACTCTCGATCTCGGGCAGGTAGACCTCGCGCTGGCCGATGCGGAACTGGCGGTCGACCTCGAAGCCATCGGCTTCGAGCGCCTGAGCGTAGATCTCGGAGATGATCTCGTTGGAGTAGTAGTCCTGCGAGCCGACGACGATGGGGCCGCCCTCAGCGGCAGACGTTTCGCCGTCGCCGCCACCCTCGGCGAGCGGGTCGCTGCTCGAGCAGCCGGTGAGTGCGGCGGTGAGCGCGATGGCTCCTGCGGCGAATGCTGCGCCCCAGCGGGCGGAGCGAAGTGCGGGTCGACGATGCATGATCGGAGTTCCTCTCGGTCGGGAGTGTGTGCAATGACGTGGATGCTGCGAACGTGTCAGCCGGCGCGGGCCGGTATGCGGGCGATGCGACGGGCCGCTGTGCGCTGGAACAGTGCGAGCAGGATCTCGAGTACGAGCGTCAGCGCGATGACGAGCAGCGCACCGGCGAGCATCAGCCCGTAGTCGCGCGATTTCAAGCCCGAGAACAAGTAGCGGCCGAGTCCGACGTCGGAGGTGTAGGCGGCAAGGGTCGCCGTCGACACCACCTGGAGTGTCGCAGCGCGCACCCCGCCGATCATGACGGGCAGCGCGAGCGGGAGCTCGACGCGCAGCAGCACCTGCGCCGGGCTGAAGCCCACGGCCTTGGCCGCGGACGGGATGGACGGCTCGATAGCGCTGACTCCCGCATACGCACCGGCCAGCAGCGATGGGATCGCGAGCACGATCAGCGCGAGCACGGGGGCCGTGATGCCGATGCCGAGTGCGAGACCGAACAGGGTGAGCACGCCGAGCGTGGGCAGCGCGCGCGCTGCACCCGCGAGCGCGCCGACCGCTCCCGCACCGCGGCGAGTGTGTCCGATGATCGCGCCGAGTGGAAGTGCGATGATCCCGGCGAGCAGCAGCGAGCCGATCGCGAGGGCCAGATGTTGCAACAGGCGCGTCGGAATTCCGCCGCTTACGCTCCAGTTGGCCGGGTCGGTGAGCCAGGCGACGGCGTCGGCGAACAGATTCATGCGCGCTCCTCCGCTTCCGCGGGAGCCGACGTCCGATGTCGCAGCGTTGATCGCTGGGACACCCGGCGCGACCACGGAGTCAGAGCCCGACCGATCCCGAGCACCGCGACATCGAGCACGAGAGCCAGCAGCACGGTCGCGATGACGCCGGTCCAGATCTCGGCAAAGATTCCTCGTTGGAATCCGTCGGTCAGCAGCGTACCGAGGCTCGGCACCCCGATGAGCGCGCCGAGCGTCACGAGGCTGATCGTCGAGACCGACACCACGCGGATCCCGGAGATCAGCACCGGCACTGCGAGGGGCAGATCGACTCGCCAGAAGAGCCCGCGCGGCGCGAAGCCGATCGCCAGAGCGGCGTCGCGCAACTGGCCGTCGACGGATGCGAACGCGTCGCACGCGGTGCGCACGAGCAGCGCGACCCCGTACACGCTCAGCGCCGCGACCATCGTCTGCCACGACCGCAATGAGGTGCCGATGAGCGCGGGGAGAATGATGAGCAGCGGAAGCGCCGGGATGGCGTACGCGAGAGACGCCACCGACAGCAGCGGCCCCCCGATGCGAGGTCGACGAAAGGCGAGTCGTCCGATCGGCACCGCAACGATCACGCTGATGAGGATCGCGGGAACGCTGAGCAGCAGGTGCTTGACGGCGAGTTCGAGCACGAACTCCCAGTTCGCAATCGGCCAGTTCACGACTCGAGCACTCCGACTGGACGACCGGCAGCATCGACGGCGAGGCGCTGCCCGTCGGTTTCCACGACATGCAGACGTCGCTCACCGCGGTCGGCACCTACGAAGTCGCGCACGAAATCGTTCGCGGGGCTGCCGAGAATTTCGGTGGGAGTGCCACGCTGGGCGATCCTGCCGCCGGCTTCGAGCACGACCACCTCGTCACCGAGCAGGAAGGCCTCATCGACATCGTGAGTGACGAAGAGGATGGTCTTGCCGAGCTCGGCCTGCAGACGCAGCAATTCCTGCTGCAGCTCGCGCCGCACGATCGGGTCGACGGCTCCGAACGGCTCGTCCATGAGCAGGATGTTCGGATCCGATGCCAGCGCACGCGCGACGCCCACGCGCTGCTGCTGACCACCCGACAGCTGGGCTGGGTACCGTGCGCCCAGCTCGGGGTCGAGACCCACGCGTTCGAGGAGTTCGCCCGCCGCCCGACGCGCTTCACGACGCGAAGTTCCGGTGAGCACCGGAACCGTCGCAACATTGTCGGCGACGGTGCGATGGGGCAATAAACCGCCCTGCTGCAGCACGTATCCGATCGAGCGACGCAGGTCTACGGCGTCGCGGTCGCGCACGTCCTCGCCATCGATGAGCACCCGACCCGAGCTCGGCTCGACCATTCGGTTGACCATGCGCATGAGCGTCGTCTTGCCGGATCCGGATGAGCCGACCAGCACTACGGCCCGATGCGAAGGGATCGTGACCGAAAACTCGTGCACCGCCGTTGCACCACCGGGGAAGACCTTCGAAACTCGTTCGAACTCGATCACGTCGCCCCCTCGGTGGTCGCGCCGAAGGCGGCGCACAACAACCCTAGCCCTCCCGGGTCTCTACGTGACAAGCCCTTGTAACCGAATCGTGCTCTTCGGTATGCGGGCACTTCAGCTCTGTCGCGCGCGATGCACCCGGGAGACGCCGTTCTCCCCGCTAGGCCGCAAGCGCCGCCCTGAGCGCCTCGCGCACGATGGCGACACCGCGGTCGAGTTCTTCGGCCGAAATGGTGAGCGCCGGCAAGAACTTCAGCACCTCGTCCCGTGCGCCTGAGGTCTCAATGACCACGCCCCGTGTGAAGGCTTCCTGAGAAGTGGCTCCGGCGAGTGTCGGTCGCGAGGCGGAGGCGAGGCCGTACATCAGCCCTCGCCCGCGCACCGTGAACCCGGCCTCGGGATAATCCTCCGCGATGCTCTCGAGCGCCGTGCGCACCTGCGCCTCGCGCTCGGCGATGATCGTGGTGAATGAGGCATCGGCCCAGTAGGTCTCGAGGGCGACGCGTGCCGAGACGAACGCGAGGTTGTTGCCGCGAAAGGTGCCCGTGTGCGCTCCGGGCTGCCAAACGTCGATTTCAGGTCGCATCAGCAGAATGGCCATCGGCAGACCCGAGGCAGAAATCGATTTCGAGACAGTCACGAGATCGGGAACGATGCCAGACTGCTCGAAGCTGAAGAACGCGCCGCTGCGCCCCACTCCCGACTGGATATCGTCGACGATGAGGAGGATGCCTCGTGCCTCTGTCATCGCGCGCAGCCGCTGCAACCACTCGGGGCTCGCAACGTTGATGCCGCCCTCCCCCTGGATCGTCTCGACGATCACCGCTGCGGGCAGGTCGAGCCCCGAGCCAGGATCATCGAGCATGCGCTCGAACAGGTCGAGGGTGTCGACTCCGTCGCCGAGGTACCCGTCATAGGGCAGACGTGTGACATCGGAGAGCGGCACGCCACCGGCTGCGCGGTACTTCTCATTGCCGGTTGCGGCGAGCGCTCCCAGGCTCAGCCCGTGAAAGCCATTCGTGAACGCGACCACGTTCTGGCGTCCCGTGGCCTGGCGGGCGAGCTTCAGCGCCGACTCCACGGCATTCGCACCGGTGGGCCCGGTGAACTGGATCTTGTAGTGGAGTCCGCGCGGCGCGAGCACGAGACGCTGGAACGTCTCGATGAAGTCGCGCTTGGCAGCCGTCGCCATGTCGAGACCGTGGATGATGCCGCCGCTCTCCAGATAGCTGATGAGTGCCTTCGTGAATGCCGGGTTGTTGTGGCCGTAATTGACGACTCCTGCACCGCTGAAGAAGTCGAGGTACTCGCGACCGTCTTCGGCGGTGAGCACCGAGCCCTGCGCGCGTTCGAAGACGATGGGGAACGAGCGAATGTACCCCCGCACCTCGGACTCGTACTGGTCGAACACTGCAAGGTCGCTCATGAATCCAGCTCTCTCTTCTGCCTTAGCGATGCGCGGGGTGCCGCGCTGATCGTCGATCCGACGCGGGGTGGTGCGCCGATCTCCTCCTACCGAGGATAAGCGGTTTCCGTCCACGCACGTGCCAAACGGGCGGCTCGAGCAGAGAGTTGAGCGGAGGATCGGCCGCTCGTTCGCCTACGCGCGAGAACCGAAATTCACGAGCGGCCAATCCTCCAGCGAGGTGCTGGGCACCTCTGCAACCGCATGCCCCCAGTCGCTAGGGGGGGTGGGTGGTCCTGCGGGCATGTGCTGCCCTGCAATACTCACCGACGGACGGGCGCGCGAGATGGTTCTCCCGGCAGAACCCGAATGATCGCGCAGGTTTGCAGTACCCGGCGGAGTCAAACCCGCATCGAGCATGCCGATCGACAGCACCTACGTAGGGTTGCTGCGCAAGTATCCACGGCCGGGTTACTATGCAGAATGGACTCGTTCAACTCTTCGGAGGTCACGCTCTCCGCTCGAGTGCGTCGCATGGGGGCGATCAGCTGGGCCGCTCTCGGAACGATCCTTCTCGGCGTGGTCGTTGCGAGCGGTGCGAGCGCGCTGAGTGGAATACTGATCCCCCTCCTCATCGCAGTGATCTTGAGCACAGTCCTCGAACCCCTGGTGACGGCCCTCCGCCGATTCCATGTGCCCGCCTCTCTCGCCGCCGCGATCGCACTGGTGATCGCCGTTGTGATCACCGCGGGCCTGTGCGCCGTAATCGTCATCGGGTTCGCACAACAGCTCTCGCAGATATCGGAGCAGCTGTGGGAGAGCTGGAGACGCCTGAAGGAGTCGTTGCTCGCATCTGGCATTGATGTGTCATGGGTGGAACCCCTGCGCTCTGCCGCGAACGACGCCGTACCTCAGCTCGGTTTCGGGTTGCTCGGAGCCGTCACGAGCGCGGTATGGGGAGTTGCGTCCTTCATCTTCAGCGCGTTCCTCGCGCTGTTCTTCCTCTACTTCGCACTGCGTGACGGTCGGCTGTTTCCCGTTTGGCTCGCGCGAGCGGGGTCTTGGGACGAATCTCGCATCATGGAGATCGACGGACTGGCGCGGCAGTCGCTGCGGGGCTACTTCACGGGCATCGCCGTGACAGCTCTCATTACGGCACCCATCTTCGTCGTGCCGTTGCTCCTGCTTCGCGTACCACTGCTCGTGCCCATGCTGATCCTGTATTTCACGCTTTCCTTCGTGCCTTACGTTGGAGCGTGGATCACCGGGGCGTTCGCGGTACTGATCGCTTTCGGATCCGGCGGGGCCATTCCAGCGCTCATCGTCGGCGCGAGCCTGATGGTCTCCAACGGCACCATACAGAGCGTGGTGAGCTCGTGGGCGCTGGGGAATTCCCTCAAGCTGCACCCCGTCTCCGTGCTGCTCTCAACGCTCATCGGGGGCGCCATCGCGGGCATCCTCGGAATGGTGCTCGGGCCACCGCTCGTGTCACTCGCCCGACGAAGCCTGGCCGTTCTGCGAAGGTCGCCCCAGTTATGAACTCGCGCCGAGGCTGTGCGGCAGATCCAAGTGGTCGGGAAGTGCCGTGGTCACAGCGACGACGACATCTTGAACCTTCCAATCCAGGTCGTGCAGCGCCCGGGTGATCTCGTCGGCCCGCTCCGCCGTGAGTGAGTCTGCGCGAGGCACGATGAACACCTCGATGTGGAACACCTGCCCCTCATCCCGCATGCGTATGCCGGCCTCCTTGACCCACGTCAAGCCCGCGAGGTACCGGTGGATATCGTCAGCCAGCGGATGGCGCTTCGAATTGTCGAAGGTCCGCGCGCGCTGATCCATGAGATCTGAGACCGCAGCTCGCGTATTGCGAAAGCCGTCCCTCATGATGCCCAGCGAGATGAACACGGCAGCAGCACCGTCGAGCCACCACCATCCGATCCCGACACCGAGCACACCGACGATGGACGCGACATTCGTCTGCCAATCCGCCTTTGCCATATCCGCATCCGCGTAGAGCAGCTTGTTGTGCAGCACCGGCGCGAGTTTCGCCTTCGCCGGGCCGTAGAGGAACACGGGCCCGATCACGATGATCGCCATGACGAGCACCATCAACCACCCTAGCCAGATGGTGTTTCCGAACAGGTTCACAGTACCGATGGTGGGATGCTCGGTTTTGACCAATCCGATGATCGCTTCGGCGGCCAGGCTTCCACCGACGGCGAGAAGTGCGACTCCGGCGACCAGGTGCCCGACGCTCATGGCACGGTGCTGACCGTACGGCAACTTCGGAGTGGGGCGGCGGTGTATGAAGATCAACGCGACGAAGAACGACAGCTGCGGCAGGAGCGAGAGCATGTCTTCGATCCAGGCAGTCTTCATCGCTTGCGAATTCCCGAGCACGAACGCGACAGCGGTAATGGTGATCGCGGTGTAGCACACCGTGAAAATCTGCCATCTGACCGCTTTTCGCAGCGCTCCCGCCTGTTCGTCGGGGAGCCCGCGCGCCAGTCCGTTTCTCGCTCCGCTCACTGGGCCCTCCCGGTATCGTCGACGAACCGCTCGAAGCTCGACACCAGTGCGTTCTCACCGAGCGGCATGAGCGCGACGATCATGCCCGCGCCGCCGCCGTCGGCGGTGAAGGGCCGAGAGAGCGCCGCACGATCCGACCACGGCGAATCTTCGGAAAAGTTGCCGAAGGCGATGTCGATCTGCTCCTGTTCAAGCATCTCGATCAGGGTCTCCTCGCCGCCGATCTCCCATTCCGGCCGTGCATCGATCGACGTCGCATACTCGTTCGCGAGGTCGACAAGTGGTCCGGTTGGCGGTGCTCCGCCTTCGCTCAGCCCAGGCTCGATGGCGAGCCCGATCCGCAGCTCTTCCCCGGTTGCGCGATCCAGAGTGCCCTGAGGGTCCGACGGAATCGAGATGCCGCAGCCTGTGAGCGCGAGTACCAGGGCTGCAACTATCCCCGCTCTCAGCAGCCTGGCGCGATCCACCATCTTCACGTGCATATCGGCATCATCGCACAGTGACCGACGGAGGGAAGATCCTTGCGCGGAGAGGCTGACATGCGCAAAGGCATACCCACCGCGCGCGATACGACGACGTGTCAAGGGGTACCGCGATGAGCGCCCGTAGACTTGACTCTCATCACTTAGGCGTTTCTCGTCAGGGGATCTCCCTCCGGCTACCTGAGGGTTATCAGGAGCTGACATGGGATCGATACGCTACGACGGGCTCACCACGCATTTCGAGGATCGACTCCTCTCGCACTTGCAGATCACCATCGTGCAGAAGCTCATGCGTCAAGAGTCCTTTCTGATGTCTTGGAAGGACAGCGCGAACTCCGGCGATGGCCGCAGCGCCATCTGGATCGCCCCAGAGACGTCCATCACCTTCAAGTTCTTGGGCAGTCGCGTTCCCGAGATCAATACGGACTGGCTGCTGCAGCTGGGCGAATCCGCGAACGCGACGACGGGGCTCATCGTCACCAAAGAAGACGGTTCGCTCGCAGAAGCCGAGGCCACTGGAAACCAGTACCCGGGAAATCTGCGCGCGCGCCGATAGTCGTTCGGGCGGCAGTTGATCAGTTGAGCAGGTCGCCGGATCCGAGTTTCGCTCCGAGAGCGTCGCGGCTCGGCACGCCGAGTTTGCGCATGATCCGGTACATATGACTGTCGACGGTGCGCACACTGACCACGAGGCGTGTCGCGATTTCGTGGTTGCTGAGCCCGTTCACCGCGAGGGACGCGACTTCCTTCTCGCGCTTTGACAGCGCGGTTCCCAATCCGCCGAAACGCGTGGTGTTGAAGGTGCGTCCCGGGTACTGCGTACGCAGCTTGCGTTCGCTGAGCAGCGCCTCGTCGCGTAGATCGAGCTTCTGATCCTCCGCGAACAGGTCGGCGGCACGGCCGTAGGCCGAGGCCGCCATGCCGATCCGATGATGCTTCGCGAGCACGTCGGCTGCTGCGAGCATCTCGTTCGCGTCTCCGCGAGCCGCAGCAGAAAGGTATCTGCCCTGCGCGCCGAGCACCACGGTATCCGGATGCTGCTCGAGCAGTGCCAGTGTCTCCGTGAGCCGGGCTTCATCCATCTTCATTTCCAGCGAGGCGAGCATGCCGAGCTGCGCGGCGAACACCGCGCCTCGCTCGCGCAGCTCTGCCGACGCATCCCAGATGGTATCCGCGGCGTTGCCAGATTCGCCCTCGAGGATCTCGACCTGCGCTTCAGCCCAAGCGGCACTCTGACCGGGCAGCGCGAGGTCCGCGGTGTTCTCGGATCGGAGGAGCGCGGCGTACTTGTTGCACAGCGCCACCTGCCCTCGCGCCGCAGCGAGGATGCACGCGGAAACGAGTATGGACGTGCGACTTCCGGGCGGCACCGGCGCCAGTTCGCCTGTCGACAGGGCGACGTCGAGAAGCTCACCGTGCGCCCGCATATCCCCGCTGTGCAGGTGCGCGTAGGCCATGCCCCCGGCGAAGGCGCGGAATGCGTGAATGTCGAGATTTCCCCGCGCTTCGTCAAGACCGTTGTTGAGGTCTCGGCTTCCCGCTTCGAAGGCGCCCTGGGCCAGCAGACTGATTCCTTGCACCGACCGGGCTGAGGCGCGTTCGCCCTGCGGATCGAGGCGCCGGAGCTCCTCGTACACTCGATTTCCGTCGACGAGCCGCCCGGCGATGATCAGGACGCGCAGTTGCGCTTCGAGGAGCGCGGTCTGCACGGGAACCGGCAAATCATCGGTCACTTCGAGCACGATCTCGAAGCCTGCGGGAACTGATCGGAAATCGGCGAGAATGCTGATGCGCCTGGCGTCGAGCATTCTTCCGTGACTCGACAGCTCGCGAGCATGGCTCTCCAGGAACGTCACCGCCTCGTCAACCTGGCCGAGACCGTAGGCGAGCCAATCCGCCCGCTTCGCGTAGTACTCCGCGCGCGAAGCGATGTCGCCGCTTCTCCCATCGGTTTCTGAAAACACCCGCTCGATGCTCGGGCCAGAGGCCGCGACGCCGGCCTGCGTCAGTATGTCGACGTAGGCGTTCGCCGTGTGAACATTCGGGTTCTTCTCCCATTCGTAGGCCGCAACGAGCTGGCGGGTCTTCAAAGATTCGCGCAGCATTCCAGCGAAGAGTGCGTCCTGCTTCTCACCGCCCGAGTTCGCGTCGTTCCAGATGTGGTCGAGCTCCAGATTCGACGAAGCGCTCCCGAGCGTGGAGAGGATCTTCTCCGTCAAGCGGATGCGACGTGCGGAGAGGGGATCGTGGCGGAAATAGCTGGTGAATAGCGGCGGCACGACGGAGACGTAGTTGCTGCGAGTTCCCTGCGCGAACGCGATCATGGCGCGCTCCTCGAGGAGTTCGAGAGTCGGCCAGTCGACGAGCGTGCGCACCGTCTCCACGTCGACGAGCCCCACCATCGCAATGGTCTCCAGAGCGTCACGAGATGCGGGGTCCAAGCTTTCCAAGTGCATCTCCATGACCGCGCGAAGTGCTGGGCTCCACAACTCGCCGGTCGCGGTCCAGAGGTTCCCGTCGATCTGCACGAGTCGCCCTTCACGCACGGTCGCGTCGATCAACGACAGCGCGAGACCGACGTTGCCGCCGGTCTTCGTATACAGGCGTCGAGAGGTGCCCGACTCGAGGCTCGCGCCCAGGTATTCGCTCATCACCGCATCGAGATCTTCAAATCTCAGCGGAAGCATGTCGATCACGTAGGTGGGAGAAAGCGTCGACGATGGAAGGCCGCTCGGCGTATGGCGGGCGCGGAGGCCCTGCAGGCGCGAGATCACAATGGGCACGCCGGTCGTGCGACGAACGTATTCGATCACGCCCCAGGAGACTTCATCGAGGTCGTCCCAGTCATCAAGGAAGTAGGCGCAGCGCGCGTTCGTCACCTGCTCCGTCAGCTGGCGCCCGACGTCTTCGATGACGGCGTCGATGCGGCGGGTCGGCGTCAGTTCCGCGATGCCCGACAGAGCAATTGCGGCGAACGGATTCTGCTTCAGCGAGGCGACACCGCGCACCCGACGCACGGTCCAGCTATTCTCTTCGAGTCGCTCTGCGAGAGCCTGCATGAAGGCGGTGCGTCCGCTACCGCGGCTTCCAACGACGTCAACGCTCAAGCCGCTCTCGACGAGGCTTTGCGCCTTCGCAAGGCTGCGATCCCGACCCTTCACGGGGAGATCTCCTCTCCTCATCGACCACACCGTCCGAGGCTCACGGTAACACGCGTGCTGGTCGGCGCGTAAGGCAAACTGCAGCACGGCGCGCTCGAGTGAGCGCTTCCACGATGAGCGAGCGAGTTGGTCGGCTCCACGAAGTGCGCGAACGGTTTCGCATTGACGGCACGCATGACTCCCCCTCCGGTTCCCGAGACGAAGTTGAAGCCTATGAGGCTGTTCGCTACCCAGCACGGAATGCGCGGGCGTTGAAGCGTCGTGCGTCACCTTTCACGCAGGTGGCGTACCGGGATAGGTATGCGTTGCGCTGAGATGCAGTATCGAACCGTGCTCGAACGGCCCGAGCAGAGACTCAGCACTGAACGAGCACAGGCGAAAGGACTGGCGAGAACACTCTTCTCGCCAGTCCTTTCGATCTCAGTTACGCGTCGACCGTCGCTGCGACAGCCTCGACGCCGGCCTCCAAGTTGCGACGGAGCGCCGCGCCGAGTTCGGCGTCGACCTGCGTCCAGTACCAGACCGCGCGTTCGCGAATCTCGGCGCTCTGCACGCCACCCACCGCTCCGGTGATGGTCGTGAGGAAGCGCGCCCGGGCCGCGGCATCGAAGACGTTGCGGTAGAGGGTGCCCGCCTGACCGAAGTCGTCATCCTCGGCGTGCAACGTTGCTGCGGTGCGCACCAGCTCGCCGTCCGATTCCCAGGATCCTGCGCCCGCCGCTGCCGGGTCGGCAACGGGGCCGCCCTTCGAGTTCGGAGCGTACACCGGCGTACTCGGTGCATTGAAGCCGTGGCGCTGAGCTCCGTCCTGCGAGTAGTTGGAAACCGGAGCGACCGGAGCGTTCACCGGGATCTGGTTGTAGTTCGTGCCGACGCGGTATCGCTGGGCGTCGGGGTACGAGAAGACGCGGGCCTGAAGCATGCGGTCGGGGCTGATGTCGATGCCCGGCACGGTGTTGGCCGGCGAGAACGCCGCCTGTTCGATCTGCGCGAAGAAGTTCTCGGGATTGCGATTCAGCGTGTGCACGCCGACCTCGATCAACGGGTAGTCAGCATGCGGCCACACCTTCGTAAGATCGAACGGATTGAAGCGGTACGTCTTCGCATCCTCGTACGGCATCACCTGAACCGACACCTTCCATGCCGGGTACTCGCCGCGCTCGATGGCGTCGAAGAGATCGCGGCGGTAGTAGTCCGCGTCTGCTCCCGCGATCGCCTCGGCCTCCTCGCTCGACATCTCGACGTTGCCCTGCAGCGCGTCGAAGTGGTATTTCACCCAGAAACGCTCGCCGGCCTCGTTGATCCACTGGTAGGTGTGCGAGCCGAATCCCGGCATGTGCCGCCACGAGCGCGGCAACCCGCGGTCGCCCATGAGATACGTCACCTGATGCGCCGACTCGGGCGAGAGCGTCCAGAAGTCCCACTGCATGTCCGCATCGCGAAGACCCGAGCCGGGGAGACGCTTCTGCGAGTGGATGAAATCGGGAAACTTGATGCCATCGCGAATGAAGAACACCGGGGTGTTGTTGCCCACGATGTCGTAGTTGCCCTCGGAGGTGTAGAACTTCACCGAGAAGCCGCGCACATCGCGCCAGGTGTCGGGCGACCCCTGCTCGCCGGCGACCGAGGAGAACCGCTGGACCGTCTCGGTGCGGGCACCGGGCTGGAAGAGTGCGGCACGCGTGTACGCCGAGACGTCGCCCGTGACGACGAACTCGCCGAAGGCTCCGCCGCCCTTCGCGTGCACAATGCGCTCCGGGATGCGCTCGCGATTGAACTGGGCGAGCTTCTCGACGAGGTAGCGATCGTGCAACGCGATCGCGCCGTCGCGGCCCGCGGCGAGCGAGTGCTCGTCGCTGGCGACGGGGGTGCCGGTCTGTGTGGTGGTATCAGGTGTACTCATGTTGCTCCTCGGGAGTTGTGCGCACGGCGAATGCCGCCTCGGCCTCGCGGCCTCGGTGCGTGGTCGACTATGCGGCCGAGCTGGTGCAATCGGGGCACACGCCCCAAAAGGTGACCTCGGCGGTCTGGACGGTAAAGCCCCCCGTTGCCGACGGGGAGAGGCACGGCGTATGCCCGACAACACAATCGACATCGGCGATCGCCCCGCACTGGGAGCAGACGACGTGGTGATGGTTATCGTTCACTCGCCGCTCATAGAGCGATGCGGACCCCGCCGGCTCGACGCGGCGGCTCAGGCCCGCCATCGTCAGATCGGCAAGAATGTTGTGCACCGACTGAATCGATGTCGTGGGCAGCGCGCTTGAAACCACTCGAAACACATGGTCTGCGTTCGAGTGCGGCATGGAGGCGAGTGCATCGAGCACCGCGACGCGGCCCGCGGTTGCCCGCAGGCCGACGTCGCGCAGTGCTTGCTCGGTGTCCGTCTCCATACTGTGCACCCTACCGAGTTATTTTGAGTAATTCAAATATGGGAGGGCGTGTCACAGCATCTCGCCCCGTCAGGCGTCGCCTCGCACCGCCTCGGCGATGGGCGTATCTCCCGTATTGAACTGGATGGTACGGCGAATAGTGCTGTCGTCAGCGAGTACTGCGGCGATCGTTGCGGCGACGTCTGCGCGCGACACCGTCGCACCCTCGTCAGCGTCGACATCGATCGCCCCCGTCGGCGCGTCGAGGGTGAGCCCGCTGGGACCGAGCACCGTCCACTCGAGCCCCGATTTCCGCAGGTGCTCGTCGGCCTGCGACTTCGCTTCCGCGTACGTGAAGAATGAGTTCTCGGGATCAACCCCATGATCGCGCGAGGAGCCGAAGTACGACACCATCACATAGCGCTGCACCCCGGCGCGAACTGCTGCGTCCATGGTGCGGATCGCCGCATCACGATCGACAGCGAGCGTCCGCTCGGCGTCGCCTCCGCCGGCGCCGGCCGACCACACGACCGCATCGTGACCTTCGATCACTGCGGCGAGCCCGTCGACGTCGAGCTGTTCGATATCTACCACCCGCGGTTCAGCGCCTGCCTCGCGCACGTCTTGCGATTGGTCGGGATTCCGAATCACCGCCGTCACCGAGTCTCCGCGCTCCGCGAGCAGCGGCTCCGTGAGGAGAGCGATCTTGCCGTGTCCACCGAAAATAATGATGCGTGCCATGTCCACCACACTACGCTCGCTCGCACCCCGTTTCTCCAGGAGCGGAAACGGGCGGAACGGCATCCGTGAGCAGCCTCTTTTCCGCGCGTCTAGCGTCCAGTTCCGCCGCGTGCAACGGGGTGCCGGCCGGGGCGGCGATACGTCAGGCTCGTGATGTCGGCCCGGAAACCGGGTCTCGACGGACGACGAACTCCCGAACCCAGGAGGTACATTCATGTCACATCTCACCGGCAAGCGCGTAGCAATTCTCGCCACGAACGGCTTCGAGGATTCAGAGCTCACGGAGCCACTCTCAGCGGTAACCGAGCACGGCGCGGAGGCGACGATCGTCTCCACGAAGACCGGCACGATCACCGGCAAGAACGGGCACGAGCAAGAGGTCACCCTCACCTCGGCAGAGGCGAGCGCCGGTGACTTCGACGCGCTTGTGCTGCCGGGCGGCGTGGTGAACGGCGATCAGATCAGACTTGATTCCGACGCCGTGGCCTTCACCAAGGACTTCTTCGCGCAGCACAAGCCCGTAGGCGCGATCTGCCACGGGGGATGGATTCTCGCCGACGCCGATGTGCTCAAGGGCCGCACGGTCACCTCGTACGCGAGCCTGCGCACGGATCTGCAGAACGCCGGCGCCACGTGGGTCGATGAGGAGGTCGTGGTGGATCAGGGACTCGTCACGAGTCGAACCCCCGACGACCTGCCCGCGTTCAACGCGAAACTCGTCGAGGAGATCGGCGAGGGCAAGCATCCCGGTCAGACGGCGTAAGTCGCAGCCTCTGCACTGATCGGCGATGCCGCCCGCGACCTCACCCTCATCGAGGGCCGGTAGCGGGCGGCATCGCCGCTGCTCTCTGCTCGCTACTCGCTGCTCTCTGCTCTCCGCTCTCTGCGTGCCTGCGTGCCTGCGTGCCTGCGCTCCCGCACTGCCTGGATCAGGTGCCGCAGAATGTCACGTGCGCCGGCCCGCCCTGGGGTGCGGGGCGCTCGAACCGCTCGAACCCCCGTTTCGCTTCGAAGGGGTGGGTCAGAACCGCGAGCAGCGTTGAGAACGACGCGAGGTCGCCCGCAGCCGCAGATGCGAGCGCGTCCTCGACGAGATGATTGCGGGGAATGTAGATCGGGTTGACCTGATCCATCGCGTCCGCATCGGGTGATGCAGCGAGCCAGGGGGTCACCCAGGCCCCCGACCCTTCGCCTCGCGGCAGCACCGCGTCGAGCGTGGCCGTGTCGCCGTCCGCCGCTCTCGCGAGTGCACGGAAGAAGCTCGTGTAGTCGATCTGGTGCCGCTGCAGATCGGTGAGCATCTCGGCGGTCAACTCGGCGAGTGCGCCGTCGTCGACGACCGCACGACCGGCATCGCTCGCGAGCCCCAACTTGGCGCGCATGCCCGCCATCCAGGCACTGTTGTACAGATCGCCGAAGCGATCGAGTGAAGCGACCGCGACCGCTTTGGCCTCCTCTGCGTCCGTGTGGAGGAGCGGAAGGAGCGTCTCGGCAAACCGCGTGAGATTCCAGAGCGCGATCGACGGCTGATTGCCGTAGGCGTAGCGGCGCTGGTAATCGATGGAGCTGAACGAGGCGGCCGGGTCGAAGGCGTCGATAAAGGCGCAAGGGCCGTAGTCGATCGTTTCACCCGAGATGGTCATGTTGTCGGTGTTCATAACCCCGTGCACGAAGCCGACGAGCACCCAGTGCGAGACGAGCTCGGCTTGCCGAGCGATCACCGCATCCAACAAGCCGACGTATCGATCCGGCGTCCCGGCGAGCGCCGGAGCATGCCGATCGATCGCGAAATCGGCGAGTCGGGCCAACAGCTCCGGATCGCCCTGCGCTCGCGCGAACTGGAAGCTACCCACTCTGAGGTGACTGCTCGCCACACGCGTCAGCACGGCTCCTGCGAGCAACTCGCCGTCGCGCGGTACGCTCCTTCCCGTGGCGACCACGCCGAGCGCGCGGGTGGTCGGCACTCCGAGCGCCGCCATCGCTTCACCCATGAGGTATTCACGCAGCATCGGCCCCAGCGCGGCGAATCCGTCGGCCCGAGCGAACGGAGTGCGCCCCGACCCCTTCAGGTGCAGATCGCGCAGCCGACCGGACGGACCGCGAACCTCACCGAGCAGCAGCGCCCTGCCGTCTCCCAATCTCGGCGAGTATCCGCCGAACTGATGCCCCGCGTATGCCTGAGCGACCGGCTCGCTTCCCTCGGGCAGCGCGTTGCCGAGAAGAAAGCGGACGCGAGAAGCCGCGGTGAAGCGGTGCGGGTCGATGCCGAGCTCTTCTGCGAGCGCGTCGTTCCACACCACGATGCGAGGCGACTCGGGCCGGAACGCCTGCCAGGGCGTGGAAAGTTCGGGGAGCCGCGAGGCGAAGTCGTGCTCGAGGACGAAGCCGACGTCATCTGGCAGGAGTTCGAACGACGTTTCGGCGTCGCGAACGGGGTCGGCAGCTGTCGACTTGCTGGAAGCGAGAGGGGCCGGGATTCGAGTCGATTCTGGCATGTGGCGAGTCTACGGATCGGGCGCGGGCAGCAAACGGGCTGGACACGCGCGTCGACTCGTGGCACTCGCTCATCAGATCCGCTAGGGTTTAACTAGCTTATCTAGATACTTTCTTTGGGAGATTGTAGAAATATGTCTGATCACCGCGCCTCGCCCAGTCACGCGTCGCCCAGTCACGCGTCGCACGCCCACCCGTCGCCGAGTCACGCAGCGCAGCCGGTTTCGACGCGCCCCAGACGGCGGTGGCTCCGAATCCTTCTGCCCGCCGTGCTCATCGTGCTCTGGTTCGCCGGCGCCGGCGCCGGCGGGCCGCTCTTCGGCAAAGTCGACGAGGTGTCCTCGAACGATCAGACGACCTACCTCCCGTCCTCCGCCGATGCCACCGCGGTACGCGACGTGCAGGGAGACTTCCTCGGCGACGACGCCATTCCGGCGATCGTCGTCTTCTCCTCGAGCGATGGTACCGAGCTCACCGACGACCAGCTCAGCGCCATCGATACAGCCGCCGGAGAAGCGGCGTCGCTCAGCGGCATTGGCGATGAGAGTTCACCGGCGATTCCATCGGAAGACGGTCGGGCCGTACAGCTGTTCGTGCCAATCGACGCGGACGCCGAAGTGAAGGAGGTCGTCGCCGAGCTCGGCGAGACACTCCGCGATCACGCACCTGCGGGTGTTGACGTGCATGTCACCGGCCCGGCCGGCTTCACCGCAGATCTCGCAGCGGGCTTCGCCGGCATCGACGGCATCCTCCTGCTCGTGGCGCTCCTCGCCGTGCTCGTCATTCTCGTGATCGTCTACCGCTCTCTCCTCCTCCCACTCGTCGTGCTCAGCACCAGCCTGTTCGCGCTCTGCGTCGCACTCTTCGTCATCTGGCATCTGGCCGATGCCGGGGTGCTGCTGCTCAGCGGCCAGACCCAGGGCATTCTGTTCATCCTCGTGATCGGCGCCGCAACCGACTACTCGTTGCTGCTCGTCGCGCGCTTCCGCGAGGAGCTGCGTGTGGCGCAGGATCGTGGAGCCGCCGTCCTCGCGGCCATCAAGGGCTCGTTCGAGCCGATCCTCGCGTCGGGAGGAACGGTCATCGTCGGGCTGCTGTGCCTGCTGCTCAGCGACCTGAAGTCCAACAGCACGCTCGGGCCCGTGGCCGCGATCGGCATCGTGTTCGCCATGCTCGCAGCGCTCACGCTGCTCCCCGCGCTGCTCTTCGCCTTCGGTCGGGCCGCGTACTGGCCGCGGCGCCCGAAGTTCGAGCCGGAGGTCGTCGCGGCGGAGAACGGCATGCCCGCGCACGGAGTGTGGCGGCGTCTCGCCGAGTGGATCCGTCGCCACCCGCGCCCCATCTGGATCGTCACCACGGTGGTGCTCGCACTGGGCGCAGTCGGAGTAACGCAGCTGCAGGCGACCGGCATACCGCAGTCCGACCTCGTCGTCGGGCAGTCCGAGGCTCGCGACGGCCAGGCCGTCCTCGGCGAGCACTTCCCCGGCGGCTCCGGCAGCCCGGCTTACGTGCTCGTCGACGAGGATCGCCTGCAGGAGACCGCAGACACCCTGCTCGCGCAGAACGGCGTCGACAGCGTCGCAGTGACGGCAGCGGACTCCCCGAGCGGCACCACGCCGGTCACCGAAGACGGTATTCAGGCGCTCGGCCCTCCCGGAACGCCTGCACCCGAAGCAACGGTGAGCGAAGGAAAAGTGCTGCTGCAGGCGACCCTCGCAGACGCGGCCGATTCCGAAGCCGCGGCAGAGACGATCACCAGCCTGCGATCCGAGCTCGAAGCAACGTCGGCGCTCATCGGCGGCGTGACCGCGACGGCCGTCGACACGAATCAGGCGTCGATCCACGATCGCAACCTCATCATCCCGCTGGTGCTCGTGGTGATCCTCGTGATCCTCATGCTGCTGCTCCGATCGATTCTCGCCCCGGTGCTGCTCATCCTCACGACCGTGCTCTCGTTCGGCACCGCCCTCGGTGTGGCGGCGCTCGTCTTCAACCACGTGCTCGGATTCCCCGGAGCCGACCCCGCGGTGCCGCTCTACGGATTCGTCTTCCTCGTCGCACTGGGCATCGACTACAACATCTTCTTGATGACGCGCGTGCGCGAAGAGTCCCGTCGGCATGGAACGCGGGAGGGAATCCTTCGAGGCCTCACCATCACGGGAGGGGTGATCACGTCGGCCGGGCTGGTGCTGGCCGCGACGTTCGCAGCGCTCTCGGTGATCCCGATCCTGTTCCTCGTGCAAATCGCTTTCATCGTCGCCTTCGGCGTGCTGCTCGACACGTTCATCGTGCGGTCGCTCCTCGTTCCCGCGCTCTCCACCGATATCGGAAAAGCCATTTGGTGGCCGTCGAAGCTGTCGCGCATGGAGAATGGTGAGTGATGATGACCTCTGACACCGCACCGGAAACCGCAGGCGCGCAGCGACGCGTGGTGATCGGTGGCGCCTCCGGGCTCATCGGAGACGCACTCGCCCGCTCATTGAGCGCAGACGGCGTCGATGTCATCCGTCTCGTGCGGGGCGCGCCTCGCAGCAGCAACGAGATCGAGTGGCGCCCGGGCGAGGCACCGCTCGACCCCGCGGTCATCGCGGGCGCACGAGCCGTCGTCTGCCTCAACGGGGCGAGCATCGGCAGGCTGCCGTGGACGCGCTCGTACCGCGAGACGCTCCGCGATTCCCGCATCGCCCCGACGCGCACGATCGCGGCGGCGGTTCGGGAACTCGGCGCGGACGCGCCCGCACTGCTCAACGCTTCGGCCGTCGGGTTCTACGGCGATCGCCCCGGCGAGCGACTCACGGAGCACAGCGGACCCGGCAGCACCTTTCTCGCCGAGCTCTGCGTCGCTTGGGAGCAAGCCGCGCTCGAAGCGGGAGCCGATGCGCGCATCGTGCTGCTGCGCACGGCGCCGCTCATCGATCGTGGTGGAGTGCTCAAGCCGCTGCTCCTGCTGACGCGTCTCGGCCTGAGCGGACCCCTCGGCGGCGGCTCGCAGCGCTGGCCGTGGATCTCGCTCGCCGATGAGGTTCGCGCGATCCGGCACCTGATCGACAGCGACGTGTCAGGCCCCGTGAATCTCGCGGGTCCCGCCCCTGCGTCGGCCAACGACACGGGGCGGGCGATCGCCCGAACGCTGCGGCGCCCGTTCCTCCTGCCGGCGCCCGCTTGGGCGCTGCGCCTCGCTCTCGGTCGGGATGCCGCCGACGCGCTTCTGCTCTCCGACGCCGAGGTCGCGCCAGAAGCGCTGCTCGGCTCCGGATTCCGGTTTGCGCATCGCACGGTGGAGGAGGCCGTCGACGCGGCACTCGCAACCGACCGCTAATCGTCGAGATCGATCGCGGATCCCATCGCGCGGAATGCGCGCTCGGCGACCGCGAGCTCCTCGGTGGAGAACTGCGCCATCTCGTCGCGCATCGCGAACAGCTGCGCCCCGAAGCGCTTGAAGAACTCCTGTCGAGCGGCGTCGGTGAGTTCAATGACCCGCGCCCGACGGTCGCTCGGATGCGGGGCGCGTCGCACATGCCCCGAAGCGCTCAGACGATCCAGGAGTTTCGTCGTCGAGGCTGTGGATATGCGCAGGTGCGCGGAAAGATCGCGCGGGCTCACGGGGCGACCTTCCTCCTCGCGAATAATGAGCAGACGCAGCGCGGCGAGATCGCTGGCATTCATCTCCATGCCCTGCTTCATGCCGGCCGACATGCGATCGTGCGCATCGCCGAATCCGCGTACTGCGCGCATCAGCGCGAGCATGTGTGCGTCGCGCTCGCCGTCGAGCTCACTGCCGCCATGCATCGTTCGCCGTCACTCCTGATCGTCCCGTCGCCCGGGTGCGACGACACCGCCGCAGAGGAATGATACCGCCTGACCTGCGCAGAAGTGCCGGTCAGGCGCGATTCGGCGTGTTCACCCGACGATCAGGCCGGCGACCAGCACGAGGATCGCGAGCAGCGGGAGCGTACCCTGCTTCACGGCTGCCCCGCGTTTGTCGGGCGACGACACCAGAAGCACGACCGCCGCCGCGAGCATCGATCCAACGCCCGCGAGCACGAGCGCATATCCGATGGGGCCGTTTGCCAGGAATGCGATCGCGAGGCCGATGAGGGTGACCAGCGCCAGGAACAGATTGTAGAACCCTTGATTGAACGCCATCTCCCGAGTCGCCTCGGCCTGCTCTCGGCTCAGGCCGAACGTAGCCCGGGTCTTCGCACTCGTCCAGGTGATGGATTCCATCCAGAAGATGTAGACGTGCAGCAGCGCGGCGAGGGCCGCGAGCACCAAACCGATTGCGATCATGCTGGCTCCTGTCGCCGGGTGTCGAGACCATGTGCGTCGCATGTCACACTATCGGCGTCTTCGCTCCCCACCACCAGTCGGCGCCGGATTCGCTTCGCTCACTCGGGTAGCTCGCGGCGCTCCCGCAGCACTCCGTCGGCACCGATCTCGATGATCGTGTCGATGCGTATCCCCTCCAGAAACGCAGTGTCGTGACTCACGATGAGGATCGCCCCGCGATACGCGTTGAGTGCGTCGGTGAGCTGGGCAACACTCGCGAGGTCGAGGTTGTTCGTCGGCTCGTCGAGTATCAGCAGCTGTGCCGGCGGGTCTGCGAGCAGAAGTCGCGCGAGCGACACCCTGAACCGCTCGCCGCCCGAGAGCGCACGGACCGGTCGGTCGGCGCTCGCACCGCGCAAGAGGAGCCGCGCGAGGCCATTGCGAATATCACCAGCAGGTGTGCGCGGAGCAACCGCCTGCACATTGTCGAGTGCGCTCGCGGCCTCATCGAGACCATCCAAGCGCTGCGGAAGGTACCCGAAGCGCTCAGTCAGCAGGCGACCCGTGGGGCCCTCCGCTCCCCCACTCCCCCGCACCAGCCGCTCGAGCAGCGTGGTCTTGCCCGTGCCGTTCGCCCCGACCAGCGCGACGCGTTCTGGCCCCTGCACGATGATCGGATGGTCGATGCCGTCGAACTCGACCAGACGTCGCCCGCGGGGCACATCGGGGTCGGGCAGGTCGACCGAGATGCGCGCGTCGCGGCGCACGCGCGCATCGGCATCGTCGACGGCGGCCTGCGCAGCGCGCACCTGATCGTCGAGCGTGGTGCGCATGGCGCCGGCAGCGACCTGCGCGCTGCTCGCGCGGCGTCCGGCGAGAATCTTGGGGATGCCGCCGTCGAGTTGCGTCTTACGCCCCGCGCGTTCGCGACGCGCGAGTTTCGTCTCGGCCTCGACCCGCTGACGCTTCTCGATTTTCAACGCCTGCTGTGCAGCACGAGCGGCTTGCTCAGCCGCCGCCTGCTCCAGCTCTCGATGCTCGACCCAGGCGCTGTACGGGCCGCCGAACAGGCTCACACCTCCATCGTGGAGTTCTGCCGTGTGCTCCATGCGCTCGAGCAGCTCGGTGTCATGACTGACGACGATCACGGTGCCGGGCCAGTCGTCCACGAAGTCGCTCAACCGCGCTCTCGTCGGGCGATCGAGGTTGTTCGTCGGTTCGTCGAGCAGCGTGATCGACGCACGGCGCAGACGCAGACCCGTGATCGCGATGAGCATCGCCTCGCCGCCCGACACTGTGGCCACGCTGCGGTCGAGGTCGTGCGCCGAGAAGCCGATGCGATCCAGCGCCTCTGCTGCTCGTGACTCGATGTCCCAGTCGTCACCCACCGCATCGAAATGACGCACGTCGACATCGCCCGCTTCGATGGCGCGGAGGCCCGCGAGCGCGCGGTCGATGCCGAGCAGAGCGGCGACCGTCGTAGCGCTGTGCAGCGTCAGCAGTTGCGGCAGGGTGGCCACGTCTCCGACGGCAGAGATGCGGCCAGCAGACGGCTCGAGTGTGCCGTCGATCAACCGCAGGAGCGTCGATTTGCCGGCGCCGTTGCGTCCGATGAGACCCGTGCGCCCGGCCGGAAACGTCGCGTTGAAGTCGGCGAGCGCGGGCGTACCATCGGGCCAATGGTACGAGAGATGGTGCAGCGAAATCGCTGATGAAACGGACATGCGAACTCGATTCGGGTCGGCTCAGCGCCCCGAATCACCGAAGGCACGAGCAAGCAACAGAGAGATCTCGCCTGACCCGAACGACACTCAGCAGTGTCGCGCGGCGGCGGATGAAGTTCTGTCGACCTCGATATCCATGCTTCCCAGAGTACCCGAACCCGTCGAACGGGCTAGCCCTTTCGCAGCCGCATCACACACGCGGCCGCCGCGAACACGATCACCACAGCGCCGTATCCGAAGGTGACCTGGGTCAGACCGATGAGTTGCACGAGCAAACCGGCTACGACGGTCGGCACCCCGAAGGCGAGGTACGACACGAGAAAAATCACCGCGAAGACGTCGGCCCGCTGCGTCGCGGGGATATGCGGCGCGAGCGAGCTGACCACCCCGAAGAAGGCCGTGCCGAACCCGGAACCCGTCACTGCGACGGCGACGAGGTAGGCGGGAAGCGAGCCTGCGGCGAGCGCTCCCAGCGAGCATGCGGTGCCGATCGAGAGGGCGGCCGTTCCATACACCGCGACGACTCGGGGTGATCGGCTGCGCAGCACGAATGCCGCAATCGCGCCCGACCCCGCAAGCACCCCCACCGACAGCCCCTGCCACACGTGCGCTTCGCCCCCGAGCTCGAGATGCACGATGCTCGCGCCGAGCGAGAGGAAGAGCCCACCCGTCGCCCAGCCTGCGAAGATTGCCGGCGCGCCCCGCAGAAACTCGGCGCGCATCTCGACCGGCAGCGTCAGCTGGAATCTGAGCGAACGAAGCGCTCCCGGGGCACGGGGTGCCGTTTCTGGAACGAACCAGAACAGGATCGCCAGCACGACGTACAGCACGGCGAGCGGGGCGAAGACATCGGTCATCGCGTTCGCGGTGGTGTCGAGCGCGATGCCCGCCGCCAGGGCGCCGACGCCGAGACCGATCATCGGCGCGACTGCGTTCCACACTGCAGCGGATCCCGGGCGAGACGGTGCTTCGAGATCGGTGATCGCGGCGGAGATCGCCGAGAGCAGCAGACCGCTCGCGATGCCCTGCAGCACGCGCGCGATGACCAGGAGCAGCACCGTTTCCGCATGCCAGAACACGAAGACGCTCAGCGCGAGCATCAGCAGTGCGGCACTCGCGACCGGGCGCCGACCGACATGATCGGAAAGCGAACCTGCAGTGAGCAGAGTGAGCAGCAGTGCGAGCGCATACACCGTGAAGATCAGGGTCGTTACCAGCGGCGAGAAGCCGATCACTTCGGCGAGCACGGGGTAGAACGGCGACGGCGCGCTCGCTCCGGCCATCATCGCGGTGATGCTCACGATCGAGAGCGCAAAGCCCCATCGACGGCGCATCGTTTCACCGGCACCAGCAACTTGCGCTCCCACGCATCCCCCGTTCAGTCCGAAGTTCTCCGAACTGAACGAGCCTAGTGGCTTTCGGCGTGCGCTTTGCGCCGAGCGCCCCCGCCGTGATCGGATGCACCCGCGCCGGACGCAACCGCGTCGTTCGGAGCGCGCTTCTCGGTTACATCGAAGTCTTCTCGGTACGCTCCGATGAGCAGGCGGTACTGCGACACGATCGCACTCATCGTGTTGTAGCAGAGCAGGGTGACGGGCAGCAATATCCATTGCGCCAGCATGCCGACGCTGCGCATCCGCGAGACACCTTCTGGGCGTTCAGGCGTGAGCAGCAGCGTCAGCACGATGGTGACAGCGACGCCGACGAGAGCAACACGCTGCACACTGCCGATCATTCCGGGAAGCTCTGCTGCGAGCTGAGCTATGGAGAACGGCGGAGTGGCGATGAGATGCCCCAGCATGTTCGGATCGGAGAACGCAGATGCCCGCAGTGCTTCCGCGCCAGAAGCGAAGGGAATTCCCAGCGCACGCGTTGCCCACTCTGCAGCGCTCGCGCTCGCGCTCCCCGCTTCGCGCAGCAGTATTGCGAGGGGCGTTCCCGCGCCGCCCGACAGGCTTCCGACCAGGATCGGGATCCATGCTCCGAATGCCACCATCGGCGCGACACTCGCCAAGGTGACGTGCGAGTCGAGCAGCGTGACGAAGCGTGAGAGCGTCGCGGCGAGCGGCGCCCGGCGATCCTTCGAGAAGAGCCGAGTACCCACGAACGCGATATCAGAGGCTCCGTACGCCCACCGGCAGAGCTGCTTGAACTGCGCATGCAGGGTCCGACCGAACGATTCGCCGAGCACCGCATCCTGCGAGATGGGGAGATGGATCGGCGTCACCGCGTACCGTCCATCGAAGTGGAAGTAGCTGCGCCAGTACTGATGCCCGTCTTCGACGATGGTGCGCCTGCTCCAGTAGTCCATGGCGATCAACGCGCTCATCGGTTGCGAGTGGGAGGCGAAGTTGCGGAGCGAATGCGGTCGCACCGTCGAGATCAGGTTCCAGAGCGTATTGCCCGCCGCGACGACGCGAGTGGGAGCCGGAGCGTGCCACAGGTTGTTCACGAAGGTGGAGATCGGCTGGTACGAGCGTTGCGCCCGGTCGACATCTGACACGAACGCGTAGGTGACGTTGGCGAAATAGTCGGGGGGCACGCGGTTGTCGCAGTCGAGCGTCGTCACCATCACATCGGTGGCCGGAATCTGCCGGGCGCGCAGCCAGTCTCGGAGCTTGCGTGCGGCGAAGGTGATGTTCGCCCCTTTACCTGCGATCTCATCGGCCAGACCGCTCGGGTGCTCAACCGCGAGAAAGGCGGCGAATCTCGAGGCGTATCGGTCACGCAGGCGGTCTGCGCTCGCCTCGATCCCTGCACCGCCCCGCTCTTCATAGGCGAACACGACGACGAGACGCTCGGCTCCCGATGACTCCGCGAGCGAGCGGATGCTCGGTTCGATCACTTCGAAGGGCTCGTTGTAGGCCGCGACGATAACCGCATGCACGAGTCGGGATGGGAGCGGCACGTCAGCGGCATCGACGGAGAGCTTCAGGAGCAACGCGGCATGAGCGGCGGCGAACGGCTCGGGCAGGTCACGCGTCGCCGGACCGTGCAAGAGTTCGACTGGGGTACCCGGGCACGCTCGCGCCGTGCGCACCGCCGCATCGGTTTCGGCGACGAGCGCGGCCCAGTCGATGCGCTCAGCACTTCGCATGCGCCGGTAGCCCCGAAACGCATCGATCCCGCCGCGCACCGCACGAATGAGTGTCATGCCCACGAACGCGACGACGAACAACATCCCGATGCGCAGATCGATGAACGAGAGGAGGATCGCGAGAAGTGGAACACCGAAACTCAGCAGCGCCGGCAGCATCTCGAAGAATCGATACGAGCCGCTGCGGTCGCCGCGCGGGATCTCGTTGTCGAGCGGGATCCCGCTGTCGATTCGGGCTCGACCAGGCGCTGCAAACGCGCTCGTGGCATATCGAGCGTTGGACTCAGCAGTGGGCGTACAGCGTCTCACCGAACCGAGTGTATTGACGCCTGACCGGGAAGAACGGCTGTCTCACAAGCTGTTCACGTCTCGTTGAACGAGCGTTCGAGAACGATTCGTACGGCACGCGATCCTCGACGAACTAGACGAGATCCGGATTCTTCTTCGCGTACGTGAGCGCATCGTCCTCGGAGATCACCACGAGCCCTCGGGGCGTGTGCGACAGCGCCGAGAGGGCTTTGACCCAGGCTACGTTCAATTCAGGCGGCCGACTGCCCGAGAACCGAAAACCGACCGTGGTGTACGGAGACACCCACACCGATACCCGCCCGCTTCCTTCTTCGGGGGTTTTCGTCCAGCTCAAGAAGAAGCTCTCTTGCTTCTTCAGCTTCTGACCGATCACCGTCTTCAAGTGCGCCAGCAGGCGATCCTCGAACTCGTACTCGTTCCCACCATGCATCATGAACCCCATGCCATCATGCTGCCAGTCGGTTCCAGGCAGCTCTCGTTCTCGGGCCTCCGCCACGCTGAGGAATACATTTCGCGAAACGAGTTTTCGTGTCGAACAATGCCGCTCGCCCTGCGCCGAGCGTGTAGGTCGCCGACGCCTTGTCGGCTGACGAATCAGCTTGAGGAAGTGGACTACGGTATTAGCAATGGAGATGCGGCGATTTCGATCGACGGACTCGGAGCAGGTTGCGAAAACCTGGCAGGAGTTCGCGCCCTCATCGCGTTTGCTGAGCGTGGATGAGGAGAATTGCAAGCTGGAGTGGTTCTCTGCTGCCGTCGAGGGCTTCTCGTTGATTCGATACGAACTCGCCGCGAACATCGAGTCGTCGATCGCCCCCGAGTCGCAGCTCTTCGCGTGCAGCGTGCAGTCGCCCCGCGGGGGCACCACGGCGGGGCGCCGATCCTTGCCAGCGGGAAGCCCATGGGCGACCCATGGTACTCCGGTCACCGCGCACTGGGAGGAAACGGCTGTCGTGCGCGCCATGGTGTTCGACCGCACGTATGCTCAGCAGGTCGCGCGCCAGATCTCGGGCGACGATGCCCTCACGATTCAGCTGCGCGCCCCTGAGGCGATCGGGCCACGCGAAGCCGCACAGTGGGAACGCACGTTCACCTACTTGGCCTCATCAGTACTCGCCGGGGATGCATCGCTCGATCCCGACAGCGTCGTGGGAGCCGGCCTGCTGCGCCATGCGCTCTGGACGCTGCTCACCACCTTCTCGACGAGTTTCTCCGATGCGCGGGACCTCTCACCGCAGCGTTCTGCGGCACCCAACACCGTGCGGCGCGCTCTCGCATACATTGACGCGCATGCCCACGAACCCATCACCGTCGATGACGTCGCCGCTGCGACACACATCTCAACCCGAGGCCTGCAGTACGCGTTCCGCCGGTCGCTCGACTTCACGCCGAGTGAGTATCTGCGGCGCGCCCGGTTGGCCGGGGCGCATCACGATCTCAACGCCGCCGGCGATGATGCGAACGTCGCTCGTATTGCGCGCCAGTGGGGATTCACGAACGTGTCGCGGTTCTCGACTACGTATCGAGCGACGTACGGCTCGCACCCGGGTCAACGGCGTGGGCGCTAATGCTCGGCGCCGCGCAAGGCCTGTGCGCGTCGGCCCGGCCCGGCTATGGTCGAACCATGGCAGACAACGAAGAGTTCCAGATCGATGAAAGCGTCATTGCACTCACCGGCGCGCGCGGCACGGTGTGCGATGTGCGTCAGATGACGAACGGCGCCACCGTCTACGGCGTCGTAGACACGACCGGAGCTGTGCGCTACTACACCGCAGACAGCATCAAGCGAGTGCTCTGACCGCGCTCGCCGTCGAAGGCGCGATTCACGAGGGCGTCGTTTTGTGACCCTCGAAGAACAGCACTGGCATATCGGGTAACGGCCAGGACCTCACCTGCAACTCGTTCGTCGAGACGAGCGGGAAGTCAGAAGAGGCGAGGTCATCACGAATGTCTCGGTCGAGTCGACAGCCCCTCATGAATTTCACCGACCAGGGCGTGAGGGCGCGCTGCACGGTACGCGCGCGCGTCCCTGGCTGTGCGCCAACGTAGTCAATGAGCAGCAGTCGGCCACCCGGAGCCAGAACTCTCTGCACCTCGTGCAGTACCGCAGCTACGTCGTCGACCGAGCAGAAAACGAACGTGCCGAGCACGGTGTCAACACTGGCATCGGGAACGGGCAAGTTCTCGGCGCGAGCGTTCAGTATTGGGGCAAAGTGGCCCGCACGCCGCGCACGATGCTCGAGTCGGCGAATGTTGCGTTGGTCCGGCTCAGTTCCGCGCCAATCGACCATTGCTGGCAGAAGATCGAAGTTCGCTCCCCTACCCGCTCCGATCTCGAGAACGTTTCCGAATGCCCGCGAAATGGTTGCTTCTCGGCGCTCAGAGAATTCAGCGCCTCGTATACTCACGGATCCAACCATCGAGACGACTCCGATCATCACGCAGGCAACGGTTTCGGTTCACCTGTGCAATGTTGAGTCTGCCGGTGCACCGCAACCGGTCGACGCCGTACTGATCGGTTTACCAGTCATGACCGAAATTTTGCGTAGTACGCCGGTCGCCTTGCGTACGGCGGGCGCCAGCAACTGCGCGGCGCCCGCCGAACTGCTTGGCTACGCTCCCTCGTCGGGCGTCGGGGTCTCCTCGCCGGTCGACGGGCGACGGATGAGCTCAGGGTTTTCCTGACCGTAGCGCGGGTTCTTCTCCCGGCCTTCCTGGCCGTAGTCTTCCGTGGAGCCATCGAGCACGGGACGATCGAGGGTCTCTCCGTCGAGCGGAGTGTTGACCGTTCCTGCGCCGTTCGACGCCTCATGCTCGTTCGACGGATGTGGTTCGTTGTGAGATGCGTTCATGAGTTACTCCTTCCCGAAGTAGTTCTCACGTTAGCCATGTTCGAGCATCCGCGGCTACCCCAGTGCACCGCTCGCGCGGTTCGTGGTAGTACCGCTCCCGGCAAAAATGTCGGAGAGGTCCCGTAGCATCCATCTCAGCAGAGGGGGCAGCATGGGAATCAGGGAAGAGCACACGCTCGCGAATGGGTACTCGCGCTTCGACGCGACTTCGGCCGAGGAGACGCTTCAGGAGCTCGAGGCGCAGTTCGAGGCGGGCGAGCTGAGCCGACACGCCTACTTCGAGAAGAAGCGGGCACTCGTGAGGTTGTTCGTCAAATCAACGACGACTCCGCACCGTCGCCGGCGTGACACCGACTACGACTCGGAGCAGAAGGGCCGCTAGACGCTACGCCTTGCGGTACTGCGCCGTGATGGGGCAGTCGAAGGGGTCGCGCGCGGCGAGGCCGACGCGGTTCAAGTAATCGACCACGATCGCATACGAGCGCAGCAGCGACGTCTCGGTGTACGGCACGTTGAGGGTTCGGCAGTGCTCGCGCACGATCGCGCGCGCCTTCGAGAGGTGTGGCCGTGCCATGCTCGGGAACAGGTGATGCTCGACCTGGTAGTTCAGTCCACCCATGAGCCACGTCGCCCACCATCCGCCTCGGATGTTGCGCGAGGTGCGCACCTGCTTGGAGAAGAAGTCGAGCTTTGCATCGTGCGCAATGACGGGCATGCCCTTGTGATTGGGAGCGAACGATGCGCCCATGTACACCCCGAAGACCGCGAGCTGCACTCCGAGGAACGCGAAAGCCATGCCAACCGGAAGCAGCAGGAATACGGGAACGAGCACGACGGCGAATCGAGCGAGGATGATCGCGAGCTCAGTCCAGCGCCCGTTGACGGGCTCCTTGCTGAACAGGTACTTGAAGCTGTGGAAGTGCAGGTTGAGGCCCTCGAGCGTCAACAGCGGGAAGAAGAACCAGCCTTGGCGCTTCGTGATCGCCCGCACGAACCCGCGAGCCTGCACCGCGTCCTCTTCGATGAACGAGATCGTGTCGACCTCGATGTCGGGATCCTTGCCCACCTTGTTCGGGTTCGCGTGGTGCCTGCTGTGCTTGGAGTCCCACCAGGAGTAGCTCATGCCGATCGCTCCCGCGAGCCAACGTGCGAGCCGATCGTTCGCGGGGCCCGACGCCAGGATCTGGCGGTGAGCAGCCTCGTGTGCGAGGAACGCGATCTGCGTGAAGATGATGCCGAGAGCGCCCGCGATGAGCAGCTGGAACCAGCTGTCGCCCAGCAGGATGAACCCGGTGACCGCGCCGCCGAGGGCGACGGTGATGGCCAGCGCGACGGAGGCGTAGAACCAGTGCGCGCGGCGCAGCAGCCCCGATTCGCGAACGACCTGCGATACCCGCGTGTACGCCTTGGCGATCGGAGGGAAGTCGGTCGCGCGAGCCCGCGTCGGCTGCAGTCGACCCATTCCTTCGAGGGTACGGGTATTCGCTGTCGTCATCGTCGGCACCGGTTCCGTTCCGAGCCATTCAGATGCTGGCCCTTGTTTTGCCACAGGCCGTTTTGCCGATCGCTGACTTCACGCTAGCGGGTTGAGCATGCAATCCGCTGCATACGCCCGAGCTGCACAGCGCACGCCCAGGTGCCCCTCAGAAGCATCTTGCGATCCGGCATCGCTGCGAAGATAATCGCCGAGCACTATGAGCCAAGCGTCGCGCGACGACTCAACTCGAGCAACTCGCGTAGTGCCGCGTGATTCACCTTCGACAGCCTCGTGACGTACAAGCAGGCCTTACTCGCTCGATGGGGCCCGAGAGCCTCGAGGGTTTCCGGCCACCGCTCTGCGAAGTCGCTCACGAGATACAGCGTGTGTTTCGTCGATCCCGATGCGAACGCGAGCACGGGCATCGTGCCGGCGTGCCCGCTCTCGTACTCGTAACGCTGCTCGCCGAACCCGATGATGCGGTTCGCCCAAACAACAGGCGACTCACCGCTCACCTCCTGGTGCAGGGCGAGCAGTTGATCGGCCTCGTCGCGGCGCGGGCCAGTCACGCGATCGAGTACCGAACCGACCGGCACTTCGGACGGAGACATCGCGGGAGTTCGAGTGGCCATCGGAGCTCCTTCAGTCGGCTTGCACGTCGCTGTGACGAGCTTGGTCGTATGCGGCGAGGGCACGCGCTCGGGTCGCACGGAGGTCGACGATCTCGGGGAACAGCACACTGTCGTTCGCCCACAGGTTGACATAGTGTCCGTCGGGATCGAACTTCTTCTGCTGGGTCGCCGGGTTGAAGATGCGGAAATAGGGTGCGGCGTCGGCCCCGCACCCGGCCACCCACTGCCAGTTGAACGGGTTGCTCGCTGTATCGGCATCGACCAGCGTGTCCCAGAACCACGCCTCGCCGATCCTCCAGTCCGTGAGCAGATTCTTGGTCAAGAACGACGCGGTGACCATGCGCACCCGGTTGTGCATGTACCCGGTGCGCCAGAGTTCACGCATTCCGGCGTCGACGAGTCCGTAACCGGTCTTGCCCTGCTGCCACGCGTTCAACTGCTCTTCGTCGGGTTCCTTCCACGGGAAGTGGGCGAACTGAGGGTTGAGCTCGTGCAGGTGCAGCGGCGGGTTGTGGAACGTCGTGTGCCAGGCGAATTCCCGCCACCCGAGCTCCGAGAGGAACGTACCGACGTCGGCACCCGAGGCGAGCGCGCGGTGCCAGACGGTGCGCGGGCTGATCTCTCCCCAGCGCAGGTACGGGGACAGCCCCGAGCAGACGTCCTCCGCCGGGAAGTCGCGTCGCTTCGCATACTCGTTCGTCGGGCCGGAGAGGAAACGATCGAGCTGCTGCAGCGCCTGCTGCTCACCCGGTTGCCAACGCTCGGCGATCCCCTTCGCCCAATCTGGGTGAGTCGGCTGCAACTGCCAGTCGTCGAGCCGGTCACTCGCCGCTGTGATCCCAGCGCCACGCAATTCTTCGGGGATCGGCACGGGCTTCGCCGGCTCCGGCATCGCGAGGCATGCCCGCCAGAATGGCGAGTAGACGCGATAGTGGCCGCCCGACTGGGTCTCGATCGTCCACGGCTCGAACAGGAGCCCGCCGATGAACGAATGCGCATCGATGCCGCTGTCACGCAGCTGCTCCTTGATGCGCGCATCAATGTGCCGCTCGGCGCCGTAGCGCCGATTCCAATACACGTGATCGGCGCCCGTTTCAGCCGCGACGTCGAGCACCACCTGCTCCGCAGCCCCGCGCCGCAGCACGAGCGGCACTCCGTGCCCCTGCAGAGCCTCGGCGAGTCGGGAGAGCGACTCGTGCAACCACCACTTCGCGGCACCGCCGAGGGCCCGTGTCTCCACTGATTCCTCATCGAGGACGTAGAGCGCGACCGCACCGTCCGGATCGGCGGCGCCCGCCGACAACGCTGCGTGGTCGGCAAGTCGCAGATCATCGCGGAACCAGATCAGTGCGGTCATGTGCCCATCGTAGGGTTCCACGTCGACCACACGCCCGCGCTTGCATTGAAGCTTCTGCTTCACCGAAAAATCAAGGGGGTTCCAGTATTTCTGGAGTGCGTGCACACTCATGTCTGTCGTTCCCGCTGAACCGTGTACCCCATGCACTTGCGAGTCACCGACACGTCGTCCCTCCCTCTGATTGTGCAGGGAGGGGCGACACTTCCGCGTTCGCCGAACCGCAATTCACCCCGGCGCGCACGAGTCTCCTCAGCCGCGCGACTGCGCGTATCTGACGCCGAGTTCGAAGCGCGACGACACTCCGGCCGCGGCCATCGCGTCGGCGATTCGCCTGCTCACAGTGCGCATGGAGAGCCCGAGAGACTCCGCGATTCTCAGATCCGTCCAGCCGAGCGACATGAGCTCAAGCACGTCGGAAGCGCCCCTCGTGTACGACGTCCACGGGATAGCCGAGCGCCAGTGATCATCGAACACCTGTTGGAGTGGCGCCACGATCGACGGGCGTCGCGTCAAGAAGTAAGCCTCATCGTGCTGATTCTCGCGTTCGGAGATCACCGCGGCTGTACCCCGGTACACGGCGAAGAGGAACGGAGAGGATCGCACCCGAACTTCGAAACCGCTTCGTTCGATGAGCGCGGCAAGCTCGGCGAGCCCGCCTTCCGGTTCGCCGGGCGGAATTAGCACGCGAAGCCGCAATGCACCTGCCTCCGTGACGCCGCGCAGTAGGTCCGCTCGAACATCGAGAGTCCAGTTTCGTCGGTGCACTTCTGGAACGTCGGGCAGTACGACGTCCATGCAGAGCGGGTGTTCAGTCTGCTCGTGCAGCAGGTTCCACCAGTGCTGCCAGAACCCGCTGTGCCCGTAGAGCACCTGTTCGCCGGTACTCAACTGCTCAGCGTGCAGCCATTCGACGTAAGAGTTCTCGAGCAGGCTGAGTTCCTCAGGGGGGAACGCTTCGGCACCGTAAGCCGGCCGCTGCAACGTCAGGTAATCACCCTCGTAGAAGGCGAGTTGCGCTTCGACGAGACGCTCGACGCTGCTGAGCAGAACGGGATCGGTGGGCCGACGCCGCAACCCCGCCTCGCATACCCTCACGTAGTCTTTGTGGAGTTCTATGCGTTCCGCATCAAGAGAGTCCACGTTCAGAAGATAGCACAGAGGCCGAACATGGATGGGCGAGGCGCTGGCCCCGCCCATCCATATTCCATTCACTCCGCGTCGACCGCCCGTGCTGCTCTGCGGTTGCGGTGAAGGAGGAGGATCCCTGCCGCGGCGAGCACTCCACCGAGACCGAAGAGGATCCCTCCCCCGCCGCCGCCGGTGTGCGACAACTCCGGTGTCGTCGTGCTCGAATCATTCGCGTGGGAAGCGGCTGGAGAGGAGTCCACTCCGCCCGTACCGCTCGGCGCGTCCTCCGCGCCGCTATCGGCGCTGCCTCCCGAACCATCAGCAGGCTCATCCAGCACGGAAAAGCGCACCTCCTCAGTCGAACTGCCCACCGAATTCGCGGCTGCGACGTTCAGCACGTAGTGCCCGGGTTCGACGGGCACCGCATCGATCTCGATCTCCGAGCTGAGCGTTCGGACAGCGTCGGCCCACGGGAGCGCAGTGGGATCCCCCACTCGGTGCACGCTCGCGCTCAGCTCGTCGGCGTCGGTGGCGGTCGCCTGCCACGAGACGCGGCTGCCCGGGCGGATCTCGGTCGCTTCATCACTCTCCAGGATGCGCTCGATGACGATGCCGGGCGCGGTCGAGGGCGCGACCGGCTCACCCTGACCAGATGAACTCGCGGGAACCACCTGGAGCCTAAAGTCATGCGAGGTGACTCGAGCGTCGCCAGCAGCGTGGTGCGGGCTCACCTCGGTGATGCGAACGACGACGACGGTCGCGGACGCGGGCGTACCGGTGAGGAGAGGAGCGCCCGAACCATCGAGTCCGATACGAACGCCATCGGGCAGAGCCACTCCAGAGCCGTCCGCTCCGAACGTCTCGACACGGTAGCTGGCGTCCGATCCTCGCTCATCGACCAGGGGGATCTCGAGCGGAGTTCCGGTTTCGACCGTAGCACCGAAGTCCATCGAAAAGCGCGTTGGCGCAGGGTCGACGTGCAGCGTCAGACCAACTGCGGCTCCGTGCTCGTCAGAGAGCGGGAAGGTGAAGATGCCGGGTTCCGCAGCCACTCCCGCAAGGATTCCAGTGTCCGGATCAAACGTGAGACCACGGGGCAGCGACGCCGGGTTCACCTCGACGCGCCCGCTCACGCCCAGGGCATTCGCAAGCGAGACTTCGTAACTCCTGCCGTGAATCGCTTCGGGGAGCTCGAGCGTCTCGCCGGCAGCTGCGAGGTCGTCGGTCAAGACCGGCGCGCTCTGCTCCGATTCCAGCGTCTGGCTCTCGAGGCGCATGCTTCCGCCGCTCTCGTAGGTGCGGAACTGCAACTTCTTCCCGACCATGCCGCTTGTCACCTGCAGCGTGCTGAGCGTCTGACCAGAGATCGGCCGGTCGTCGGCGTACCACTGGTACTTGATGTCGAGCGGAATGCCGCTCTGCGGATCGATGAACGGCGCCACGGCGGTCAGGGTGTCTCCGACGTGCGGGGCGAGACGTCCCTCCGGCAGGTCGATCGTCGGGGTCACACCGGCGGGCATCGACGTTTCTGCGCTCGCGCGACACGATTTCCGTTCGTGCGAGTCGATGTGCGCGAGCACGGTTCCACTCGGTTCGCCCCGGTTGTTCTTCAGGGCGACGGTCGACATTCCGTTGAACTTCCACGGCCGATCCAACTCCGTGCCGGTCATCCAGTTGCCCAGCGTGCTCACCGAGGGGGTGGTCGCGACGGCCATACCCCACATGCCCGGCGGCACTGACATATTGATGCTTTGGGAGTTGGTCCGAGCGGTGCTCCAGCTCTTATTGATGCTGCCACTCACTTTCACGGAGAACTTCCCCTTGAGGAAGAGGATCGATCCTTCAGCCTCATGGCCGACCTCGAGGCCGGCGGACCAGCCGAATTCGTCGGTCTTCTGCTGTCCCGACGTCACCTGCTGGTCGAGCGGAGTCAACCCGCGCGTATTGTCGATTCCCCACCACCAGCTCCCCTCGTAGCAGCCGTCGACGGAGGAGGTTCGAGAGACTACTGCGCCCTCCTTCACGGGATCGATCTCAACGGCGCCCGGGGCAAAGAAACCACCCGCTGCGGCCTTGCGCTCGAGTCCGACATACTCTCCATCGGTGCTCATCGGTTTGACCCAGAGGTTCTCGCCGCGGAACATTCCCTGGGCTCCGCGTTCGTACATGGCGATTGCTCCGACATGCATCTTCCTGCGCAGAAACTCCCACTCGTCTTTCGCGCTGTTGTCGTTCACGATCGCGAAGTGCATGGTCGACGCGGGGTGAAGGCCCGACATCGAGCCGAGCGCCGTGCTCGTCGCGTCGCAATCGGGAGTGGTGCCGCTGGCGCCCCCGTTCAACCCCGCTTTCGAGCTGTACAGACAATGTGAGGGGTATCGGTAGCTGCGAACGATGAATCTAGGCTGCTCACTGGCCTTCGCGATGTTCACCGCAGCGACGGTGTCATCGTCGGCATCGTGCAGCGCAACGTCGTTGGTGCTCGCATGCATCGGCTCGACCACCCAGTTCTTGCTCGAATGACCGTTGCACCCCGTCCACTGCACCTTGGTCGACTTGTGCTTATCGGTGCCGCCCTTCGTGGCGAGACACAGCCCATCGCTGGCGCGGACGAAGCGGACGGTACCCGGGTACTTCGTGCTGGTCTCGATATGCACCGCGCTCGCCCCGTGCGTCGAGAACCCGTCATGCGCGACAGCGATCATGACGTTCTTCCCGTCGCCCGTCCCGTCGGCCGCCTGCGCGGGATCTGCACTCCCCGTCGCGGCGGCCGATACGACGAGCACCCCGCACACCGCAATGGCCATCCAACGCGCCATGCTCCTGCTGAATCGTCCCTGCACCGTTTTCACAGTTCTCCTACTCTCGGCATGAGTTCCAACTTCACGATCGTAGAGAGCAGTCGGGCCCGTTCTCGGCGACTGGCGAAGACTCGCCAGTCGCCGGCCTCTGAAGTACGATCCCACCCGCCCATGCCTCCTTACACTGGCAACATGCAGATTCAGACTCCGTCGAAATTGGGCGTATGGCGAACGACCACCGCCCTCCTTCGCGAGGCGTGGGCGCTCGTTCGTGCGGGGAACTCCCGACTTCTCGGCCTGATTCTCGCCTCGCAGCTCATCATCCTGGGCGTCGCCCTTCCCGTGCTCGGATGGCTCTTCCGGGAGGCGCTGCGCGCGGGCGGTATGACCGGCCTCGACCTCGGGGCGCTCGGCCCCCAGCGCGGCTTCACGCTGACGCTCGCACTCATCCTCGTGATCGTCACCCTCGCGTTCTGGCTGATCTCGCTGCAGTTCACCGCGCTGCTGGTGATGCTGCAACGACCGAGCATCGGCCTGCGCGATCTCGCCCGTGAACTGGGTCGTGTCGCCCGCAAGCTGCTGCGCCCCGGTTCGCTCTCGCTGGTGCTCTATCTCTTCCTGCTGCTGCCGCTGAGCGGATTCGGGTTCACCTCCGCACTCACGCGTGGCATCGCCATACCGTCGTTCATCTCGGGCGAGCTGCTCAAGAGCACATCGAGCGCCATCGCACTCGCCGTGTTTCTTCTCGTACTCGCATGGCTCAACCTTCGTCTCGCTCTCACCGTGCCGATCTTCGTGATGACGCAGGGGCGCCGCGCCGCGCGCTGGAGCTGGCGTCTGACCCGAGGGTTCCGCACGTGGTTGCCGCTCGTGCTCGCGATCACCGCGGTGCTCGTGCTGGGAGGCTTCGGTGCGACCGCGCTCACCCTCATCTCGGTACTGCCGATCCTCCTCTCGGATGCGATCGCTCCCGCCGCCTCGCACGTGATCGCGGCCTACTCGCTGGGCGCCGCACAGGTGCTCGGCATCCTCCTCAACGGCGTGGTGACGGCAGCGGTCGGCGGGATCCTCATCGCGAAGGTGCGATCCGTCGCGGCCAGCACCCCGGAGTTCCCTCCGCTCGTGCACGCCCTCGCACTGCCGACCGCGGCGGCAGCGAGCACCCCGCTTCGTCCGGACGGCGCGCCCCGCACATCGCGTCGCCCCGCCCTCGCCGTCATCGCACTCGCGATCCTCGCGACGATCGGGTTCGGAACCTCGGCGGTCGATACGCTGCAGCGGCTCTCGAACGCCCCCGCCACCCTCGCACTGGCGCACCGGGGCTTCTCAGACGGCGGCGTCGAGAACACGATCAGCGGCCTCGAGGCTGCGCACGCCGCTGGCGCCGACCTCGTGGAGATGGACGTCATGCAGACGAAGGACGGTCGATTCGTCGCCATGCACGACGCAACGCTCGGGCGCCTCGCCGGGCGGCCCGACGCCGTGAAAGACCTCACGTTCGACGAGCTCACAGCCATCACGGTGCATGACGCGCACGGGCATGAAGACCGTATTCCGGCCTTCGCCGACTACGTCACCCTAGCGAAGCAGCTCGGCATGCCTCTCCTCATCGAGATCAAGCTCGGAGGAGCGGAAACACCCGATCACGTGGAGCGCCTCGTCGACGAGCTCGAGCAGCTCGACGCACTCGAGAGCAATATCTATCACTCACTCGACCCGGTGAGCGTCGACCGGTTGAAGCGGCTGCGCCCCGACCTCGCGGTCGGCTACACGATGGCCTTCGCGGCCGTCGCGGCGCCCGAAACTCCTGCCGACTTCATCGTCCCCGAGGAATGGAGCGCCACTGAGCAGTTGCAGCACTCTGCCGACCAGGCCGGCCTCGCCTTCATGGTGTGGACTGTGAACGACGAGCCGGGCATGCGCGAACTGCTGCGACGCGGCGTGGACGGGATCATCAGCGACCACCCCGACAGGGTGATGGACCTACGCACCGGAATGCAGCAGGAGGCCGGTCTCGCCGGCATGCTGGTCGACGCGGTCAGCCGTTTCGTGACGATCGTGTAGAGCGGCGCGCGTCGACGACGCTCTTCGCGCAGCCGGAAAAATAAGAACCCCCGCGTGTAGAAGCCACGCGAGGGTTCAGTGGCTCCGACGGGCGTCGATCCCGTGACCTCTCGATTTTCAGTCGAACGCTCTACCAACTGAGCTACAGAGCCAGGCACTCACCTTAGGCGACCGCCGGAGACGAAGAAGCCCTTCCGAGGAAGGGCTCTTCATCCAGCGACCCTGACGGGACTTGAACCCGCGACCTCCGCCGTGACAGGGCGGCGCGCTAACCAACTGCGCTACAGGGCCATAATGTGTTGCTATTCAATTGTATTTCGGTAAGAGTGACCCCAACGGGATTCGAACCCGTGCTGCCGCCGTGAAAGGGCGGTGTCCTAGGCCGCTAAACGATGGGGCCGAAGCGATTTCTCGCTTGCTACCGAGATGAAATCTTACGGGGGTTCTCCACTGCGGCGCAAATCGAGCCCGCGATCGCGGTATCTCTGGCGTGTCGCGGCGGGAGCTAGAACGCGTGAGCGGTCAGTAAGGTGCACTTCAGGCGCGAATAATGCACCTCACTGACCGCTCGCCCGTACCGCCCCTACCAGTGCCGGTGCTCGTGCGACCCCGCCAGGTCGGTGCGGTAGTCGGGCCAGGGCAGGTCGATCGGCGGCTCGAAGTCCGCAGGCAGGAGCGGCGGCACCGGATCGGCGGCCGTGCGCTCCGCGAATTCCCGTCGCGCCTCGGCGAGCACCTCCGGCTTCGTGAGCAAGTCGAGGAAGGTGCCGGCGACGGTCTTCCCGGCGGTCACGATCGTGGGGGCGATCGTCTCCGGGATCCCCCCGAGTGCGTTCATCACCCACGAAGGGTACGGTCCGGCGCCCGGAACGGGTTGCAGCGCGGGGCGCGACACGTAGAAGCGCACGAGCGGCGCGTAGTGACTCATCTCGACGTAGTCGTCGCTCGTCCAGTTGCGCTGCCAAGCTGGCATGTGCTCGCGCAGCCCGCGTTCCGCCTCCTGGGGCGTGATGAGCTGCTCGGTCTCGGCGAGGAAGGGCCGTTCGCTCGGCTCCAGCCCGAGCGAACGCTGCACCTCCTGCGCCACAGCGACCGCTTCCGGTCCGTAGCTCGGCGCCCCCACCTCTGACAGGTTGTCGAAGAGCACCGTTGCCATCGCGTGATTCGTGCGGCCGGGGCGGCTGCGCGCGATCCAGCGCTCTTCGAGTTCGCAGTGCCCCATCGAGGCCGCTGCCGCAGCGTTGCGGTCGAGCACCTGCAGAATGTGCTCGGCCATCTCGATGTCGGGCGTGCGCCACGAGAACTGCACGCGAGCGACGCGCTGGGGCAGGTTGTCGGCGGTGGCCTGGCCATCGGTCAGGATCGCATCGGAGAAGCTCCATCCACCCGTCGCGGGCAGCATCGCGTCGAGCATGCTCCGCGATGCAGAGTACATCTGCATGAGCGACAGGTTCGCGCCGGGGGCGCGTGCGGCCGAGTGCGACGCCGGGATGGGCGAGTTCGGATCGGCGCTCGACAGCTGCCACTGCTCGGGGTGGTCGCAGATGAAGCTGTACACCTTGCTGTAGTACGCGCCGCACTGGGTGTCCCAGCGAGCCGTGTTGCACAGCGGCAGCATGTAGAAGGGGTGGAATGAGACGATCGCGTCGGCGTCGTCGTAGTACCCGCGCAATCCGTGCACGACCTTCGACCCGTGCATCTTCTCCGCGGGCTCACCCGTGTAGTGCAGGGTGCCGGCGATATCGTGCTGACGCATCGCGTGCTGCGCGGCGAGCACCCCGGCGAGTGTCGAGATGCCGAGAACGGAGTGCGGGTCGGTGTGCCCTGGCGCGAACCGCGAGAGGCCGTCTCGCGGCGCCTCCGTCGTCGCAGCGGCCTGGCTGTTGCCCGGCACGGCGTCGTACTCGGCGTAGGTGAGGAGCGTCGGGCCGTCTCCGTTCGACCAGCGGGCGCTGAATGCGGTGGGCATGCCTGCCGAACCGTCTTCCACGGCGAAGCCCTCGGCGCGGAGCCGTTCGACGTACCACTGCTGCGAGCGGTACTCGCGCCATGCGGGCTCCGCGAGCTCCCAGATATGGGTGTGCCACTCGGTGAGCTGCTGCAGGTGCTCATCGATCCAGGCCTGGGCGGTGCGCTTGGCCGCTGCGGTGAGTTCGGTCACGATCACGGTGTCCTTTCTGCTGCGGCGAGCGCGCGCACTGCGTGCTCAGCCGGCCGGTTGACGGGTGAGTCGGGTACGCCGTTCTCGGCGAACGACGCCCCGTTCTGCGCTTGGATGCGCACATACTCGATCTCAGTGCGGGCCGAGAAGTAGGCGATGTGCGGCGTGAGCACGACGTCGCGGCGCCCGACGAGCGGGTGCCCATCGCTCGGCGGCTCTTCCGAGAGCACGTCGAGCGCCGCTGCCGAGAGCTGACCGGCGTCGAGCGCTGCGGCGAGCGCGGGTTCGTCGATGAGTGCGCCTCGCGACACGTTCACCAGTACAGCGCCCTGCGGCATCTCGCCGATGAACTCGGCGTCGACCATGCGCTCCGTCTCAGGTGTGAGCGGCAGGTGCAGTGAGAGCACGTGCGAGGATCGTCGCACCTCGTCGAGGTCGGTGCGCGTGACCCCGAGACGCTCCAGATCGGCACGCACCTCGGCGGTGTCCGGGAGCAACGGGTCGTACCCCAGCACGCGCCCGAACAGCGGGCCCGCGAACCTCGCGAGTTCGCGGCCGATCTTTCCGAGCCCCACGAGCCCCAGCGTCGTCTCGCTGAGACGTGCCGGCGCGACCGCGGCGCGAGAGTTCCAGTCGCGCGGAGTGGCGGAGTCGAGGTAGAAGGGCAGTTGGCGGACGGCGTGGAGCAGGATCGCCAGCGCGTGCGTCGCCACCTCCTCGGTCGCGGCGCCGGGAACGTTCGTCACCCACACGCCTCGCTCCGTCGCGGCGTCGATGTCGACGTAGTCGAAGCCCATCGACATGAGTGCGATCACCCGCAGGTTCGGCAGCGCTTCGATGATCTCGCGCGTGACGCTCGCGTACCCGGGCAGGAGCACCTCGGCGTCGCGAGCCCCCGCGATGATCTCCGCGGCATCGCGGGTGCCGAGCACTCGGACGGTGTAGCCCGCGGCTTCGAGCAGCTTCACCCCCGGCGTGATGTCGGAGTCGTCGGCGTCGGTGTAGACGGCGACGGGTCGCGCGCTCCGTGCGTTCGTCGTCATCGCTGCACCCTTTCCGCATCGAGTGCGAAGGTCGCCTGATCGATGTGGATCAGTTGCAGACCGCCGCCCGCGACCGCAGCGTCGACGGCCGTCGCGAGCTCCGCGGCGTTCGTCGCACGGCGCCCGGCGCCGCCGAAGGCCGCAGCCACCGCCACCCAGTCGGGCTGGACGAGATCGACGCCGACCGGGGCGATGCCAGCGTCCGCTTCGTTCTGCTTGATCTCCGCGTACCCGCCGTTGTCGACGACGATGACCGTGACATCGAGGCGCTGCTCGATCACGGTGATGAACTCCTGCATTGAGAACATGAGCGCACCATCACCGGTCACCACGAATGCCGGCCGTTCCGGCGCAGCGATGCGCGCGCCGAGCGCGGCCGGCAGGCCGTACCCGAGCGTCGCGTAGGTCGCCATGTACGGCGTCGAGTTCGGCTCGGAGACGCGCAGCGTGTTCAGCAGCCCCCAGTAGGCGATCTGCGACGAGTCGGTGGCCACGATCGCCCGCTCGGGCAGTGCCTCGGCGATGCTCTCCGCAAGCCCCGTGTTCTCGGCCGAGAGGTCGGCGGATTCGGCGCGCACGAGCTCGCGCGTTTCCGCGACCGACGCCTCGGCCCGCTCGCGGCGGGCGATCGCGGCAGCCGCATCGGCTGGATGGGCTTCGAGCGCGGTGAGGATCGCGGCGAGCGCCTGCGATGCGTCCGCGACGATGCCGACGTCGGCGCTCTGGTTCTTCTCGATCTGAGAATCCAGCACGTCGATGCGGATCACGGCGCCCTGCGCTTCGAGGCGGTCCACCCAGAGCTCGGCCTCGCCGAGCTTCGAACCGACGACGAGCAGCACGTCAGCCTGCTGCGCGCGCGAACGGGCCGCAGCGAGCCGCAGACTCGACCCGATCGCGAGCGGATGGTGCTCGTCGAGCACTCCCTTGGCGTTCAACGTCGTGACGACCGGCGCCGACAGCCGCTCGGCGAGGGCGCGCAGCTCTTCGGAGGCCCCTCGGGAGCCGCCACCCGAGAGAATCACCGGCTCACCTGCCTCGGCGAGCAGCCGCGCGGCAGCGGCGACGCGCTCCGCATCGGGAGCGTTCATGGGCGCGAAGGTGCGCGGCGCGAGGGCTGCGTCTGGGATATCGGCGACCTCTTCGAGCAGGTCGAGCGGGATCTCGATGTACACCGGCCGAGGTCGCTTCGTGGCGAAGAGCTCGAACGCGTCGTGCACCGCCGCGACGGCTTCATCCGCGGACTGCACGCGGCGGCCCCACTCGACGATGGCGGAGGCGGCGGAGAGCTGATCCTTCGTCTCGTGGAGCGTGCCGACATCGGCGAACTCGGCGCCGCGCGCGGGCCCTGGCGACACGATGATCATCGGACGCGACTCGCAGTAGGCGGTGCCAGCGGCCGAGAGGGCGTTGAGCAGCCCGGGGCCGCTCGTCGTGATGACGACACCCGGCAACCCGGTCTGCAACGACCAGCCGTCAGCCGCGTAACCCGCGCCCTGCTCATGGCGGGTCGTGACCGGGCGGATCCCGAGCGCGCTGAGCGGCCGGTAGAGCTCGAGGTTGTGCGTGCCGGGAATGCCGAAGACGGTGTCGACGCCGTAACCGCGGAGAGTTTCGATGACCACCCAGCCGGTGGTGCGGCGGGCCTCGGTCGTGGTGACGCCGCTCATCAGCGCGCCTCGTCTGCCGCGAAGCGGCGGCTGCCGTCGACCCAGGTCTCGTGCACCGGGATCGCCGCGATGTCGCTCCCCGCGACCTCGAGCGGATCGGCTCCGAGTACGACGAAGTCAGCGCGCTTGCCGACGGTGATCGAGCCGAGCTCACTCTCGCGGCCGAGCGTGATCGCCCCCTCGAGGGTGTGGCCGCGGAGGGCGGCCTCCGGGCTGATCCGCAGGGAATCCGGTCCGAGCTGCGCGCCACGACGCGTGATGCGCGTCACTGCGGCTTGGATCGCCTCGAGCGGACGCGGCTCGGCGACGGGCGCATCCGAAGAGATGGTGACGGGCACACCGGCGGCGACGAACTCGCCGAGCGGGTTGAAGCGCTCGCCGGGCGTGCCGATGGCCTGTTCCACGCCCTCGCCCCAGTTGTAGTAGTGCTGGGTCTGGTTGACGGGGCGGATGCCGAGCTCGGCCATGCGGGTGATCTCCTCCGGCGTCGGCAGGCCGCAGTGCTCGATGCGGTGCCTCGCGTCGGCGTCGGGGCGCTCGCCGAGCGCTTGCTCGATCGCGTCGACGACGAGCTTGATCGCGGTGGGCGACTGGGCGTGCGTCGCAGTCTGCAGACCGGCGGCGTGCGCCTTGCTCACGAGCTCCGTGTACTCGCGCGGCTCGTGGTAGAGCTGACCGGTGCGGCAGGGATCACCGACGTATCCTTCCGGGAAGTACGCCGTCCACCCGCCCAGGGTTCCGTCGGCGTAGAGCTTGATGCCCGTCGCCGAGAGGAACGGGTTGCCGAACGGGCCGGTGACCCCGAGGTCGAGCACCTGATCGAGCAGGTGCGAGAGGAAGTACATCGAGACGCGCATGTCGAGCGCACCACGATCCGCGGCTTCGAGGTACGCCGCGAACTCGCGCTTCGACACCTGCGCATCGCCGATCGCCGTCACTCCCCCGCGCAAGAACTCGCGCTGCACCAGGTCGAGCTGGCGCTGGTGCTCCGCTGGCTCGTCGCCCAGGTGGAAGTTCGGCCCGTGATGCCCGATCTTCACGCCGTGCAGCCCGGTCAGCACGTTGCACGCGGCATCCGACAGCTCGCCCGTGAGCTCGCCATCGGCATCTCGGAAGAACTCGCCGCCCTCGGGGTTCGGAGTATCGCGTGTGATGCCGAACTTCTCGAAGGTGAACGTGTTCACGACGCCGCCGTGACCGGAGGCGTTCATGATGTACACCTCGCGATCCGTCGCGATCTCGTCGAGCTCCTGCCGAGTCGGGTGCCGGAGCTCCGCGAGATTGCGCTGCTCGTACCCGTAGCCGCGGATGGGCGTTCCGGCAGGCAGCTTCTCGGCGCCCTCGCGCATGCGGGCGACGATCTCAGGGATCGATCCGGCCTGAGCCGGCGAGATGTCGATCCAGGTGAGCATCTGGCCGTACATGAGCGGGTGCGCATGCGGATCGATGAATCCGGGAACGATCGTGGCCTCGGGGTACTCCGCCCGCTCGGGCGTCACCCCTGCGGCGACAGCCGCCGCCTCGACGTCGGCTGCGCTCCCCACGGCGAGAATTCGCCCGCCGGCGCTGAGGAACGCCTCGGCCTCCGGGGTTTCGGCGTCGACGGTGAGGATGCGCTTCGCGGTCACGATCGTGGGGATCGAGTCGCGGGCGTCGTAGGTGGCGAGCTGTCGCACGGTGCTGCTCCTTGAGTGAGGTGGTGGTTATTTCCGGGCTGCTGAGCGGCCGGAAGTGGAAACGGCGGTGGTATCGAGGCGCGCCTTGAGCGAGCCCGTCGCCGGAGCCGTGTCGGAGTGCTGCGGCGCGAACACCGTGCCGAGAATCGCGAGCAGTGCAAGCAGTCCGAAGAACGCGATGACCGACCAGAAGTTGCCAGTCGCTACGAGCAGGCCGGTGGCGATCGCGGGCGACAGACCGCCCCAGACTGCGGCGCCGATGCCGTAGGAGAGCGACATCGACGTGTAGCGGGCCTGCGGCCGGAACATCTGCGCCATCAACGTCGAGAGCGGCGCCCACGCACCGCTGAGCGTGAGTCGCAGCACCGAGACGAAGAGGTAGATCATCGCGACGTTGTGCGCGTCGATGAAGAGCACGAGCGGAATCACCGTGACGAGCGACAGTCCGGAGCCGAGGATCATGATCGTCTTCGCACCGATCTTGTCACCGAGCAGGGCGAGCGGCAGCGTGACGAGCGTCTCGACGAACGCGGCAACGGTCATCGCTCCGAGGATGATGTCGGCGTCCAGGCCGATCTCGGGGCTCGTGGCGTAGCTCTGCACGAATGTGGTCGCCAGCACGTATCCGCCCGAAGCCATCGCGATGATGCCGAAGCCGAGCAGCATGGGCCACCAGTTGTTCTTCAGTGCGAAGAGAATCGGCGTCGACTGCTCGTGACCCTCGATCTTCGCCTCGAAGACCGGCGTCTCCTCGACGCGGTAGCGCACCCAGAAGCCGACGCCGATGAGCACGATGCTGAACAGGAACGGGATGCGCCAGCCCCAGGTGAGGAGCACGTCGTCGCCCATGAGGGCGAGGATCCAGAATGCGCCGGTCGACATGAGCGCGCCGAGCGGGTTGCCGATCTGCGTGAAGCCGCCGTAGAAGGTCTTGAACTTCGGGGGTGCGCTCTCGACCGCCATGAGGCTCGCACCGCCCCATTCGCCGCCGACCGCAAGGCCCTGAGCGACGCGGAGGATGATGAGGAGGATCGGCCCCCAGATGCCGATCGTGTCGTACGTGGGCAGCACGCCGACAAGTGTCGTCGCGATGCCCATGAGCAGCAGCGTGATGGTCAGCGCCGGTTTGCGGCCCAGCTTGTCGCCGATGTGGCCGAATATGATGCCGCCGAGCGGGCGGGCGAAGTACGCGACCGCGTACGTGCCGAACGAGGCGAGCGTGCCGAGACCCCGATCGAGCTCCGGGAAGAACACGACGGGGAAGACGATCGCGGCAGCCGTGGCGTAGACGTAGAAGTCGTACCATTCGATCGTGGTGCCGACGGCTGCGGCGAATCCTGACTTGAGCGCTCGACGGTGAGTGTTCACCGGGGCGGTGGCGGTAGACATACGGAAGCTCCCTTGCTTGAGGACAGCGCGATGCGCGCAACTGGAACGACTGTAGGCCAGCCGACGCGCTCGTGCACGGAAAGCGTTCGTCGATGCCGGGTGTTTCACCGCCGATTTGCAGCCGCGAAACCTCGATATTCCGATTACGCTTGCAGAAGACCAAATATCGCCGCGTTCTTGCGGGCCGCTCGACTCAGATCCGCGTATTTCGAGAAGCCCTGAAGTGACGCCCGCTCACACCCAGAGGAGACGTTGCCGTGCAGCCGATCACCCGTCGCACGAACGCGCCGCGCACGCCGCAAGGCGCGGCTGATCTCGACGAGTTCGACGCCGCCCTCATCCGCGCCCTCCAGGCCGACGGGCGCGCCAGCATTCACGATCTTGCGATCCAGCTCGGCGCGAGCCGCGACTTCGTCGCCCAGCGCATGCACTTGCTCACGCACGGCGGGGGCCTGCGCGTCGTCGCGGCACTCGACCCCGGGTTCGTGGGGCACCACGTGCTCGTGCACGCCAAGGTCGAGGTCGACGGCCCGATCGCCCCGATCGCGGAAGAAGTCATCCAGCTCCCTGACGCGGTCTTCGTCTCCATGACGAGCGGCCCGCTGCCGCTCGTTTTCGAGTCCCGGCACGGCGACGGCCACGAGTTGCTCGACGTGCTCGATCATGTGCGGCGCCTGCCCACGGTGCGGCGCGTGCTGGTCTCCACGTACGTCGAAGTGCTCAAGGGATTCTTCGTCTCGCACGGGCAGACCGACATCGTGCTCGATCGGATCGACTACGAGCTGATCGCCGTGCTGCAGCAGGACGGGCGCACCAGCTACCGAGCGCTCGCCGACACCGTGCACCTCTCCCCCTCGTCGACGCGGGCACGCGTGCAGCGGCTCATCGACGCCGGCGTCATCCGCATCGCCGCGATCAAGTCCGGGAGCTTCTCGCGCAACCGTCTCGCAATAGGCGTCGGCATCACCATTGACGGCCCTCCAGACCCCATCAGGGAGTTCGTCATGGAATCGCCGTACATCGATTTCGCTGTGCGTTGCCACGGAAGCTACGACTTCATCGCGACGCTCGTGTCAGCGTCTTCCTCGCAACTGCTTCCCGCCATGGACGCGATGCGTGGACTTCCGGGCGTCAGTGCGCTCGACTCGTGGACGCACTACGACATCGTCAAAGAGGACTACGCGCGAACGCTCGGCCGAGTGCTCGTCAGGGAGTGAGCGCGGAACCGGGCAGACGTGGCTCAGTAGCCGCCGAGCGCGCGCTGCACGCGGCTGAGCGAGATGTTCTCGTGCAGCATGACTCCGGAGCTCGTGCGCTGCTCGAAGTGGTAGCCCATCCGGCCCTGACGGAGCAGTCCGATCAGGTGCGGTTCGGCTGCGTTCCACATGATCCAGGTGGGAAGCCCCTCGGAGTTCTTGCCGAGGTAGGTGATTTCGATATTGCGCGACCCGATGCGCTGCACAACGGGCATCAGCTTATTCTTCGACAGGGCGACGCTGCCGGTATCCGCCTGCTCCATCTCACTCATAGCACGATCCTAGCGAATCAGGCGTGTCTCGGGCACCGAAACGGCCGATGAGGCGCGGATGTGTTGACCGATTCGTGCGTCGGGGGGATCGGCCGCCCGCAGAGCCGCTGGGCGGCCGATCCCGGCGCTGCATCTGCTCGGCTACGCGTGCGCGAAGAACGCGCCCGTGATCTTCGCGAGCCCGTGCAGGTCGTCGACGTGCGCGAGCTCACGTGCCGAGTGCATCGAGAGCAGGGGCACGCCGACGTCGACGGTGCGGATGCCGAGGCGGGTGGCGGTGATCGGGCCGATGGTCGAGCCGCAGGGCACGGTGTTGTTCGAGACGAACTCCTGGGTCTCCACTTCCGCTGCCGTTCCGAGCCGGCTCCACAGCGCGGCGCCGTGCGCGTCGCTCGCGTAGCGCTGGTTGGCGTTGATCTTGAGCATCGGTCCCCGCCCCGCGAGTGGCCGCACCCGAGCGTCATGCTTCTCGGGATAGTTCGGGTGGACCGAGTGGCCGGCGTCCGCCGACAGGCACCATGAGCCAGCGAGGGCGCGCGCAGCATCCTCGCCAGTCGCGCCCAATCCGCCGCGCAGTCGATCAAGCACATCGGAGAGGAAGGGACCAGCAGCACCTGAGCGCGTGTTCGACCCCAGCTCCTCGTGGTCGAAGGCTGCGATCATGGAGATGGTGCCGGGTTGCGGCTCGGTCTCGAGCAGCGCCGCCAGACCCGCATACGTCGAGCTCAGGTTGTCGAGTCTCGGCGATGCGAACAGTTCGGCATTCGCGCCGATGCGCTGGGGGCCGTGCGTGTCGTACAGGCGAACGTCGACGCCCGCGAGGTCATCGGGCGTCAGCGCGGCACGCGCGGCCGATCGGGCTGCAGCGCGACCGCGGCCCGATCCCGTGCGCCCGCCGCCGAGCTCCCGCACGAGCAGCGCGAGTATCGACACCTCTTCACCGGCCAAGCCGATGATGGGCTGCGTGTGCCGCTGCCGATCAAGCGTCAGATTCTTATTGGCGTCGCGGTCGAGGTGGATCGCGAGTTGCGGAATGCGCGCCACCGCTCCCGTGCGGACCAGATGCTCGGCCCCGTCGCGCGTGACGACGCGGCCGGCGAACCCGAGATCTCGATCGAGCCACGAGGTGAGCAGCGGCCCGCCGTAGATTTCGACGCCGACCTGCGCCCACCCATCCGATTCGAAGTCGGGCCGCGGCTTCACGACGAATCCCGGCGAGTCGGTGTGGGCGCCGAGCACCCGCATCGGGCTGGTCGCGTCGACGTCGGCTCCGGCACGCCAGGCGATCACGGCCCCATCCCTGCGCACGTAGCCGCGCCCGGCGGCCTCAAGCGGAGCCCACGCGGCGGTCTCGTCGAGCTCTGTGAAGCCCACCTTCGAGAGCGTCTCTCCGAGCGCGCCTGCAGCGTGGTACGAGCTCGGCGACGCCGATACGAAATCACCGAACGCGCTGATATACGCGTCGCGATCCTGCAACAGAGAACGGGGCACGACGGTCAGTCTCCTTCTGCTTCAGTTGCTGCCGACGGCACAAAGTTGGTGGCGTACTCGGCGAGCAGACGTGCCCCAAAGCCCGTCGACCCGACGGAGCGCCACAGGTCGTCGCTCTCGGACTGCATCGTTCCGGCAATGTCGAGGTGACCCCACGGCGTGCCGTCGACGAACTCGTTCAAGAAGAGGCCTGCGAGAATGACGCCGGCGTACTGCCCGCCGATGTTCGACAGGTCGGCGACATTCGACTTGAGCTGCTCGCGGTACCGGTGATCCAGCGGGAAACGCCAGATGTTCTCATCGGTCGCGTCGGCGGCGGCCTGCAGCTGCGCCGCCACGTCGTCGTCGTTCGCCAGCATCGCCGCGGTGCGCGTGCCGAGCGCGGCCATGGCGGCCCCGGTCAGCGTGGCGATGTCGACGATCGCGTCGGGGCGGCGCTCGTCGATCGTGCGATCCTCCGTCGCGAGCACCAGGCCGTCGGCCATCACCAGTCGCCCTTCGGCGTCGGTGTTCTTGACCTCGACCGTCTTGCCACCGCGAATCGTGAGTACGTCTCCGAGCTTCGTCGCGCTGCCCGACGGCATGTTGTCGGTGCACATGAGCCAGCCGGTGACCGCGGTCTTCGCGCCGAGATCGCGCAACGCGATCATCGACGAGAACACCGATCCGGCACCCATCATGTCGAACTTCATCGCGGCGTGCATCGCATTCGACGGCTTCAGGCTGATGCCGCCCGAGTCGTACATGATGCCCTTGCCGATGAGCGCGAGGTGGCCCTCCGGATCGACCGGCCGATAGGAGACCTTGATCATGCGGGGCTCTTCCACGCTGCCGGCATTGACGCCGAGCAGCCCGCCCGCGCCGAGCTCGATGAGCTGCGCGCGATCGAAGATCTCGGTTTCGAGCCCGAACTCGGGCGCGAGACGCTCGATGACCTCGGCGAACTTCTCCGCGCTGAGGTGACGCGGCGGGGTGTTCGCGAGGTCCCTGGCGACGCTCGCCGACCGTGCGAGAATCAAGCCACGATCAACGCCCGTGCGGGCGGCATCTGCGTCGGCTTCGGCCACGGCAATCGTCAGCGACGCGAGCGCGACCGTGTTCGGTTCGCCCTTGAGCGCGTCGTAGCGGTAGCGGGCCAGAATCGCGCCCTCGGTAACGGCGAGTGCCGCGTCTGCGGCTGCGAGTTCTGCCGCACCGGCGAGCACTTCGGTGAGGTCGACAGCGAGGTCGCCGACTTCCCGCGCTGCGCGAGTGAAAGCAGCAATGGCATCACGCAGATGCGCGGCGTTCGCAATGCCGTCGCCGGTGCCGACGAGCACCCTCAGCTGAGAGCCGGGAAGCACGAGCGTCTGGTTCTTCGCGCCGGTGAACCCGGCGGCCGCGAGACCTTCGCGGCTTACATCGGAGAGGTCGGCGGGCAGATCGCCCTCGCTCGTGACGAAGCGGGCGACCGCGGCAGCCGTGTCTCCTTCACCCCCTGCCACGACGCGTACCGACGCCTGGGCGGCGAGTGTGGGGACGGGATCGAATGCAGGGTCAATCACAACGCTCATGGTGTCCAGACTAGTCCTGACCGCAGACATCGCTGCGGTCAATCCGCTGCGAGCGCAGCGACGGGCGAGAGTCGGATCGCGCGTCGCGCGGGCAGCGCGGCCGCGCCCACCGCGAGCACTGCGCCGAAGACGACGACGCCGATCAGCACCGGCCACGGAACAGTGGGAGGGGCGAGCCCGACCTGTGACCCGAGAAGGGATTGAGCGGCCACCCAGCCGTATCCGATGCCGAGCGCGACGCCCAACCCGAGCGCCGCGATCGTCATCTGCGCGCTCTCCGCGATGATCATGCGCCGTACCTGCGCTCCCGTGAATCCGAGTGTGCGCAGGAGTCCGAGCTCCCGCGTGCGCTGCAGCACACCCAACGAGAGCGTATTCACGAGGCCGACCGCTGCGATGACGGCCGAGAAGCCGACAAGACCCGTGAAGATGCCCGTCGTGATGCTGAGCGTCTGATCCAGTGCGCGGGCCATGGCGGGATCGGACTCGAACGCGAGCAGCGTCATCGAGCGGTAGCTGTCGAGCGCCACGGCGAAGAGCGTGACCAGCGTGACGCCGATCACGAGCCCGATCGTGGAGCGCGCGCTCCGTTCGGGGTAGCGCACCGCATTCGCGGCGGCCAGCGCGCCGGTCGGCCCCCGCCCCACGATGCGACCGGCCAGACGCAGCACAGGAGGCATGATCAGGTGTGCGCCGAGCGCGATCCCCGTGAACGAGGCCAGGCCGCCGAGGAAGGCCACGAAGAGTCCGAGCGGGGTGAGGAACCCGAGCACCAGGCCGAGGGCGAGCAATGTGCAGCCCGAGACGATCAGGATGACCGCCCAGACCGACCGCCCCGAGCGACCACGCGCCGCCTCGGGCCGGGGCTCCACGACCGCGCCCGTCGCGGCGATCGGGGAGACAGATGCGACCCGACGCGATCCGACCCATGCCGCCGCCCACGTCGTGAGCGCCACGACCGCGACGGCGATGAACGAGAGCGGATCGAAGAGCGGATACTCACGCCCCTCGGGCAGCCACCCCCACGCCGGTCCGAGCCGCGTGACGCCGAATGCGAGCGCCTCCGCGAGCCCCCAGCCGACGACGGCCCCGAGAGCTCCCATGATGAGGCCTTCGGCTGCGACGCGCGAGCGAACCGAGCGAGCCGTGGCGCCGACGAGCCGGAGGAGCGCGATGATGCGCGTGCGACCCGCGATCACCGTGGCGAAGGTGTTCGCGGTCACGATGGCGCCCACGTAGAGCGCGATGATGATGAAGATGACGCTCACCATCAGCAGCACGAGCCGGAAGGTGCCCGATTCTGCGATCAGTGCCGGGTCGAGCGCCGCGGTGAGGATGCCGGTGCCGAGGATCAGGGTGACGGCGAAGAGCGTGCTGAGTGCCGCCACCACGATCGTCGCGACGTGCTCGCGCAGCTGTCCCGTCGAAGCCCCGACCGTGCTCATGCGCGTTCACCGAGGCCGGCTGCGGCCCCCCGTTCGAGTCCCAGCATCGTCTCGGAGATCTGCTCGGGCGACATGGCCCCGCGGTCGGCGACGATGCGGCCGTCGGCGAGGAAGAGAATGCGGTCGGCGTGGCTCGCCGCGATCGGATCGTGCGTCACCATTGCGATGCTCTGCCCGGACTGCTCGACAGCCGATCGCAGCAGACCGAGCACTTCCCGCCCGGTGCGCGTGTCGAGAGCGCCCGTCGGTTCATCGGCGAAGATGATGTCGGGCTGCGTGGCGAGGGCTCGAGCGATCGCGACGCGCTGCTGCTGACCGCCCGAGAGCTCGTGCGGTCGATGGGTGACGCGGTCGGCAAGACCGAGGCTGTGGAGCAGCGCGTCGATGCGGGCGAGTTCTTCCCGCCCGGGCTTCACTCCGTCGAGTTGGAACGGCAGGACGATGTTGCCGCGAACGTCGAGGGTGGGCACGAGGTTGAAGGACTGGAACACGAAGCCGATCCTGCGCCGTCGCAGCCGGGTCAGTGCGGCATCGCCCAGCCCCGTGATCTCGTCGCTGCCGAGCCACACCCGGCCGCTCGTCGGGGTGTCGAGGCCTGCCATCACGTGCATGAGCGTCGACTTGCCCGACCCCGACGGGCCCATGATCGCCGTAAACTGCCCGCGGGCGAGGCCGATCGAGATGTCGTCAAGAGCGTGCACCCGCTGCTCGCCATCGCCGTAGTACTTGCCCAGGTCGGCGACGAGCGCGACCATCTCTCTTCCGCCAGGTCTTGTCTGCATACTCCGACGGTACGAGCGGGGCGCGGTCGTGCGGATCGTGCCGAAGTACGACATCGATGGGTCTACGGTGCCGTTCACCGTCGGTGCCAGCGGGCATTCGAGAGCGAGGCCTCGCACGAGCGAGAATTGCATGCGTGGGAATATAGTTGGGAGCCCGGGGTTGTACCGAGCATGAAAGCATTCGGATTCCTCTCGTTCGGGCATTACGGCCCCGTTCCCGGCTCACGCGTCCGCACGGCGGGCGACATGCTGCGTCAGACCGTCGAACTCGCCGAGGGCGCTGATGAAATCGGTGTGAACGGCGCGTACGTTCGCGTGCACCACTTCGCGCGGCAAGCGGCCTCACCCGTCCCACTCCTCACCGCAATGGCGGCCCGCACGAAGCGCATCGAGGTCGGAACCGGCGTCATCGACATGCGCTACGAGAACCCCCTCTACCTGGCCGAAGAACTCGCCGCGCTCGACCTGCTCGCCGATCAGCGCATCGCAATCGGCATCAGCCGAGGATCCCCCGAGACCGCCCTGCGCGGCTACGAAGCCTTCGGGTACGGCGGATCCGACGACCCGCGCGGCGCCGACCTCGCTCGCAAGAAGTTCGACACGTTCATGCGCGCGATCGACGGCGAGCCCGTCGTCGACAGCGATCCGCAGATGGCTCCCCCGGGTCGGCTCGCCATCGAGCCCCGGTCGCCCGGGTTGCGCGACCGCATCTGGTGGGGCGCAGGATCGCGCGATTCCGCCGAGCAGGTCGGCCGACAGGGCGTGAACCTCATGAGCTCCACCCTGCTCACCGAAGCGACCGGTCAGCCGTTCCACGTCTTGCAGCGGGAGCAGATCGACCGCTACCGGGAGGCGTACCGCGAAGCGGGTCACACCGGCAGCCCGCGCGTCTCGGTCAGTCGCAGCGTCTTCCCGATCGTGTCGGCCGAGGACGAAGCGTACTTCGGGCTGCGCTCCCGCGAGAACATGGACCAGGTCGGCATCATCGACGGGTTCCGCTCGACGTTCGGCAAGACCTACGCCGACGCCCCCGACCGGCTCATCGAGCAGCTCAAGGCGGACGAGGCCGTCATGTCGGCAGACACGCTCATGCTCACGATTCCGAACCAATTGGGGGTTGCTTATTGTACATCAATACTTGAATCATTTGCGAAATACGTCGCGCCTTCACTGGGATGGAAGTCGAACGCGGAAGGTGCCGTAAGAGGCCACGACCTGTAGGTCGCGGGATCGCGTAACGAGTGCTCGTATGCCAATGTCGTTGCGCTGCCCAAAAGTTTGCCAACTAGCGAATCGTAGCTGCTCATATAACATTCACGCATGACGACTCCAGCATTCTTGATCCAGGACTCCTCCTGGCGAACGTTTCCAATTCCTTGGAACGAAGGTTTCAATACCGCCCTCACCCGAGCTTCGCAGAGCGCTCCACCCTTCTCCACGCCGTTCACCACGGAGAAAGCTGAGCAGTATCGCGATGCAAACAACAACGCGCTTCGACTGTTAGATAGCCGTCAAATCGACAAACAGGGTCATCTGCCGAATCACGTCTGCGGCATGGCATTTTGGGGCTGGTCCGAGGCGGAAGAGAGGCTCATTAAGGAGCAGACATACCACTCCACTCACGCCGCGAGAGACGAGAGCTTTGATTTCGTCTACAATCTCTTATTTGCCTGGCGGTGCGTGTTTAAGTTCAATCTCGCGAACCTCACACTTATTGATGCGAATGCGCCTTCTATGATGCGCACTATGACTCAGGGGCAGTTTGCGGAGATCTCGGATTGGCTAGATCAAGCCATCAATTTCGAACCAGCGCTCGAGGCGCAACTTGTCGGGCTGCCCAGTCCAACTAGACAGGTTAGATACGCGGTACAGCAGGCTCTCGACACCTTTCCTCAGAGGTAATTCCCATTCCCCTAATTCGACATTGCCCACTGCGCCATAGCGTCACGATGGATGAACTACAAGAATCACTTAGCGTATGGAAAAAGTTGCCTACCGGCGGAATGTAGACCCAGTGACCAAACGACCGTATCGAACCGTTCAGACCGTAGGTCCGCGGAGCCACGACACAGAAGCGTTCAAGACACGACCATGCAATGCTATGGAATCCGACGGTGCGCAACCATGGCGTCGGTAGGAGGGCGGTCAAATGAGCACGGCTCGACGAGTTCGGGCGATGAGACTTCGAGGAGTCGGTCACTAAAACGGCTATGCTCCTGCCATGAGGAAATTCGCTACGTTCTCACTATTGACGATTGCCCCACTACTTCTGGTCGGGTGTGCTTCAGCAGGCGAGGATGAGAGCACGGTTCCCGAGCCAACCACTCCACCTTCGGTGCTCGAGTCGATTCTTCAGGAGTGCGACCTGCCAGAAGACAAACTGATCGAGCTGGACGACGGAGATTCAGCACAGTTCATGATCAGCGGCAAGGAACGGTCTGCCGAGGGAACTGTCGGTATCTCATTCGATGACATGGAGTGCATCCTCGGCGTCGCCGGCGTAAAGGAATCGACGTTTAATAAGTCGCGCATTGGCGACGACATGGTCGGAGACCGTGCTACCGTAACCTTCACCGAAGCCCAATTTTTCCAAGTAGTACCCGAATAACTGACTTTTCCCACCGGCGGAGCGGTAGAGCGACCGCGCCGCGGCGAAGTAGTCAGAGCTGCCGGTCTCCAGCATCACTCGTCCTGTGCCGCGAGAACGCGCCTCACGTAGTGCGAACTCCAGCAGTCGAGCGCCGATCCCCTCGCCCCTACGAGCAGGATCAGTGCGCATGCTCTTCAGCTCCTCGACGCCAGGAGCCGCTGCGGCGAGCGCGACCGTGCCGATGATGCTCCGGCCCGACAGCGCAACCCACAGGCGCACACCCGGACCTCGCAGTTCGTCGACCGCGAAAGCATCTCCGTGTTACACGAAATCGCTCAGGCGCGGAAGCCCTCAGACACTCAGGCGGCCCGCGAGCTCACCGGCCCCGTCACCCGACAGATGCGGAAGGAACGCGCGCCGCCCCGCCATCACCATGACGAGCGAGAGGATCGGCCCGTGCACGGACGGCCCCTCCCCCGAGCGGAAGTCGGCGTCGCTCGCTTCGAGCGTCAGGCCGCGCACCATCTTCTTGCTGTTCACCGCAAAATCCCGCGTCGAGAAGAAGCGGGCGATCTCCAGCACGCTGCGCGGATCGGGATCGAGCGCCAGCCCGAGCGGCTGCGCGATGTCTTGGCCGTGCACGACGACCTCACCCAGAAACGCTGCGTAGTCGCGAGACGGGGTGATCCGGCTCGGTACGGCCGCACGAAAACGGGCGAGCGTTCCCATCGCATCCGACCCGCGGTAGCGCTCGATCATGCGGTCGTTGTGCTTCGCCGGGTCGAACCCGGCGCGCACGATGCTCAGCAGCCACGCTGCGGTTCCCGTGCTCGCTGCCGCGGTGAGGTGCGCGACGACCTCCTCGACCGTCCACCCGTCGCAGAGCGAAGTCGCCTGCCACTGGGCATCCGCGAGCCCGCAGAGCGCCTGCTCCAGCCCGGCCCGCTCGGCCCGCACGAGGTTCTCATACGCTTCGCGTTGCATGTGCACCTTTCAGAGGTTCTTCGGCCGCGCCCCGAAGGATCGCCGCAGCATATTCTGGCACGGCGCAGCGCGCAACGCACTGCACCGCCTCCGCCACCTCACTACGGAAAAACGAGCCTGAAGCGCTCGCAGATCACCGGCATATCGCGCGCGAAACCGCGCTCGTTCTCCGAGTATCGGCGCCAGTAACGCTCGTGGGTGTCGCGCCAGTCCGCCAGCGTACGGTCACCCTCCCCTTCGGAGTGGGCATGCTCGGCCGTCACTTCGCAGAACGGCACGATCTCGATCCGCGTCGTCTCGAGCACCGCTCGCGGCGCACCGGCCTCGTCGAGAATGATGCTGAAGTCGCCGACCGCTGGCACCGGATCGCCGCTCGCTTCATAGTCCCAGAGCGAGGACGCGGTGCCCGTCTTCGTGCCGGCGAGCACGAGCTCGAGAAGCGCATCGGCGTGCACCGGCGTCGCGCCGAACGCCCAGACCTCAGGGAGCGCCTCCGGCAATGCGGGGTCCTCGGCGCGGCATTCCTCCCAGAACCGAACGACTGCAGCATCCACACTCATGCTGTGCAATCTATCTCGATCTGTCTGGTCCCGCGCGAATCACATCGCCAGGTAGGCCTCCCGTAGTTCGGGGTAGTACTGGTCGAATCCCGGGCGCTCGGTGCCCTCGGTGGACGCGACGAGCAGGTCGAGGTAGTACTCCCACCCGGGCCCGATCTCGCCGACCTCGTCGTCGGGGGTGAGGTGGTGCACGAAAGTCAGCAGGCAGTCGTCTCCGTCGGCCTCGAGGTGCAGCTCGAGCCGCCACGCGCCGACCTCCTCATCGGACAGGAGCGCGAGAAAGCGCGGAGCCTCGCACGCGAGCACCTTCATCGTGATCTCGGGCTCGTGATCTTCGAACCGCATGCGCACGCGCACCGTGCCGCCGACCCGCCGGTCACCCTCCCACGGGCCGAACCAGGTCTCCGTCAGCTCGGATTCGGTGAGGTGGGCCCAAGCCTCGGTGTCGCTGAGCGACAGCGAACGCACCAGGATCAGGTCTCGTCCGCGTTCGGTTGCGACGACGCGTCCGCTTGCTTCGGTCATGTCGGCCTCCAGGCTCATCGTGCGCGAAATCGAGCATCCCGCATGCACAGCCTAAGCCGCGGCGGCACCCGCCGAGAAAGTTCGCCCCGCCGAACTCCCGACACACCCCGTTTCGAGGTCTGATCCGGGCTTCTCCCGATCACGCGAAACTTGCTACGGTTGCTGCTCGTGCGCCAACGCGCACCGCACGACTGGGGAGCACACATGAGCGGTTACAACATCGCGAACCCGCACGATTACGACCACCGCCACGCCGACATCACCTCGGGCTGGCTGCGCGCGAGCGTCTTCGGCGCCATGGACGGTCTGGTGTCGAATCTGGGACTCATCGCGGGTATTGCCGCAGCAGGCGCTGCTCCGGGAATCGTCGCGATCACCGGCATCTCGGGGCTCATCGCCGGGGCGATCTCAATGGCGCTCGGCGAGTACACGTCCGTGCGCACCGCCAACGAGCAGCTCGATGCCGAAGTGCGCATCGAACGAGAAGCGCACCTGCGCAACCCCGAAGGCGAGATGGCGGAGCTCACGGCGCTGCTCGAGAACCTCGGGGTCGAGCCGAGGATCGCGGAGACCGCTGCCGAGCAAGTCCACGCGAACGCCGACCAGGCCGTGCGGGTCCACCTGCTCTCAGAACTCGGCGTCAGCCCGGAGGAGCAACCGTCTCCGTGGGTCGCGGCGTTCTCATCATTGGCAGCGTTCGGAGTCGGCGCGTTGATCCCGATCCTCCCGTTCATCTTCGGCTTCGGCACCCTCGGGTTCGGACTCGCCTTCGGCGGCGTCGGATTGCTCATCGCCGGCGGTTTGGCTGCACGGATCACGAAGCGCAATTGGCTCATGGGCGCCGCTCGCCAGCTGCTGTTCGGGGGTATCGCCGTCGCAGCCACCTACACCATCGGATCTTTGCTCGGCGTCTCGGTCGCGTAGTGCGGCGACACTACGCGCGAGACCGAGCGCGTAGGCTTATCGCATGCCCAGCGCCGAATTCGTCGAAGCGGTGCTCGACGTCGTCGCGCGCATTCCCTCCGGTCGCGTTATGACCTACGGCGATGTCGGGATCGCGATTGGTTCTGAGGCGCCTCGCGCCGTCGGCCGAGTCATGGCACTCTACGGTCACGGATCGCCATGGTGGCGGGTCGTGCCCGCCAGCGGCAACCCACCGCAGGGCCACGCGACGCTCGCGCTGCCCCATTACGTCGACGAGGGCACGCCCATACGGGTGACCGGCGCTCCGCGGGCCGGAACGGCAGCGGCGGCGAGCGCGGAGGTCACTCGCCGTGCGGCCCTTGCAGCGGGATACCGGATCGCATTGTCTGCGGCTCGCCTCCCTTATACGCATGACATCTACGGAGAGGTGGCGCTGTGAGCGACACGACGACCGCACCTGAATCGGCTTTGCCTGCAGAGCGCGACGCTGCACCCGCCCCGATCCGTCTCGGGTTTGCCCGTGGCATCGCCCCGAGTAAGTGGGCGCGGCGTTGGAAGGCTGCGACACCCGGGCGCAAGCTGGAGCTCGTGCCCTTGGAGGTCGCGTTCGGTTCTCCGCTCGAAGCGCGCAACGGCGAGACGGTCGCCGCCGCTGCCAACTGCGACGTGCTCATCGAACGGACGGCGCCCAACGGAAGGCCGGCGAACTCCGAGGGCGTTGACAGCCCGCGTCGCGCAATCAGACTCTATGCCGAGTCGATGGCTTTGGTGGTGCCGGTGGACCACGAGCTCGCGCAGCAGGAGTCGGTGAGCCTTGCTGAGATCGCGTTCGTCACGCTGCTCGATCACCCCGACCATTTCCCGGCGTGGCCGGCGCCGCAGCCGTGGGAGGATCCGGAGTGGATGCCCAAGGGCCCCCGCGCTGCGCTCTCGCTCGTTGCGACCGGCGCTGGCGCGATACTCCTGCCTGTGCCGCTCGCACGGCATCTCATCAATAAGCGCGAGCACACCGTGCTGCCCATTCGCCCGGAGCCCGGGGAGAGCCCGCTCGACGGCCCGGTCGTCTGGGCGGTGTGGAACGTGGACCGGGATGACGCGACGGTGCAGCACCTCGCCGGCATCTTGCGCGGGCGCACCGCCAACAGTTCTCGGGAATCCGCCCAAGAGGAGGCGAAGAGCACGGCCCGAGCCCCCCGGGTGCACACCCAGCCGAAGAAGCAGGCGCCCAAGCTCAAGCCGAACTCTCGAGGCGCGCAATTGCAGGCCGCGAAGGATAAGGCGGAGCGCAAGAAGGCGGAAGCGCGGCAGGCCAAGCGCCGCAAGCGCCGCTGATCCGGAGTTCGTTACAGCTCGGAGGCGTTCACATCGAATGTGCCGCAGGCCGTAGGTCCCTCTTCGTACCCCGTCATGAACCAGCGTTGCCGTTGCTCCGACGTGCCGTGGGTGAAGCGCTCCGGGTTCACGTCGACCCCTGCTGACTCCATGATGTGGTCGTCTCCGACCGCGGCGGCGGCGCTCAGCGCATCATCGATCTGCCGCTGGGTCACGGGCTTCAGAAACGTGACGCCCTGGTCATCGGTGATCGTCGAAGCACTCTGCACCCAAGCACCCGCAAAGCAATCGGCCTGCAGTTCGAGGCGCACGGAACCCGACGTCGGTCCGCTCTCGCGCCCGGCGCCCTGCAGCGAACCGATGAGGTTCGAGATGTGATGCCCCCACTCATGCGCCAGCACGTACATCTGTGCGAGCGACCCGTCGGAGGCACCGTACTCGGTCGAGAGGGTGTCGAAAAAGGCGACATCGATGTAGATGGTTTCGTCGGCCGGGCAGTAGAAGGGTCCCGTCGCGGCAGAGGCGGCGCCGCAGTCGGATTGGGTCTGCCCGTCGAAGAGCACGAGCGGCCCGGGTGATCGGTAGTTGCCCACCTCGCCCGCCCAGTACCGATCGAGGGAATCGGCCGTCGCGTTCATGCGGCACTCGTCATCGGTGTTCGCGTCGGCGCCGTTCTTGCACGCGTCGAGCACAGCTTCCGACTGCTCAGACGTCGTGCCCGCGCCGACCGCCTGCTGCACCGCTGGGGCGAACGGCGTGAGATCGAACCCGAGCAACTGCGAACCGAGGGCGAGCAGGAGCGCGATGCCGATGCCGCCACCGGCAACCATTCCGCCGGTGCGCGCACCGCTGCGCTTTCTCGCCTTGCTGTTGTCGATGCGCACGTTGTCGTTGAACGTCAAGGCTGCTCCTGTGCATGTTCGGGATTGATAGTGAGCGTTGATAATACGCGGAAGTTCCGGTAGCGCTTAGTAGCTGATGATAGTGAGGAATTGGAACTTTTGCGGACTCCTTGCGGACTGGGGGTCGCGTTTCAAATGCCCCCTTTCATCCCGCGTTTCAAACGCGACATGTCTCGCATACCGTCCTGCCAACCACCGCGTGGAGTAGCAAGGATGCGCCTCCTACCGGTGGACTCCGTGCTTCGCCTGGTGCGCCGACCAGGCGAAGGCGTTAACTGTACATCGCCGGGTCGTACGGCTCGAGCGGCGTGACAGCTCTCTGGTACAACGGGTGCAACGGGTGCTGGCCAGCTTCTCTTTTCCCGATTGATAACCAGGAGCCTCCTGCACTATCAGCGATCTTCAGGATGTCGCGCAACGCAGCTCGGAGGTACGGCCGTTTCGTGATCAGACCTCCCCATGCCGCAAGCAGCGTCGGGGGCTGGACGCGCAGGACTGCCATAATGTGGCGTTCATTCTCAGCAGAGAGTTCGACATCTTGCTCAGCGTGCATGTCATTGGGGTCAGTAGCGATCTGGGGGTACACATTCAGCATGATCCAGCTGTCATAGCCGTTGTCAAAAGCGAACCCCTGAACCCTGCTGACGGTCCGGTCCGGCGCACCAGGGATAGCGGTGCTCGGGTTGACTCCAAAACACACGAGCGGTCTTTGACCGACGGTACCGAGAACGAACCGAGCTGCACCGTCAGCGGAGCGCTCCCAGAACCAACCCTGATCCATAAAGCTCCTCTTTCGTACGACCCTATTGTTGCACCTCGCACGCGTCCGGAACGAAAGTGAATGTTTACGAACGGGCCGCGGTTCACGAGGTCTTTGAGGTTCGCCAAACCCTGCTGAATTGAGTTGGGTCAGAAACGGAGTATGTAACGCTATTCCGGCTCCGACCCCTCAGGCTTCGTCGGGTTTCGAGAACGTCCAGTAGCGCGACTGCCCAGAGGTCGCTCCGGTCCACCCGAAACGGTACGAACGATAGAGCACACCGTTCTCGTACTCGTGTTCGACCTTGTCCGCGAACTTAGACGCCTCCTCCTGGGTGCGGAACACACCGATGAGTTCCTCGACCTCGTTGTCGTCTTGGAACGCAAGCCACACGGCAGTTTTTCGGGGCCGAAAGTAGCGCGAAAGAAGGAAACCCATAGGGGTAGGCTACCTAGCAGGCACATGCACGATCGATGATGCTCTGATCCACTTGATGCGCCGGCGAGCCCGTTCTGCGATAACCCGGTGGTTATTCCGTTGGCAGGATTCAACGTCAGGCGCCACGAGGCGGCAATGTGACTTTCCTTCCCCGTTCGTCACGATGCGTCTTCTTCACTGATTCCCCAAGGCCCACAACTCCAAAGAGGAAAAAGAGTGCCGTAAGTAAGTGAAGGAAAATCCAGTATCCGTTCCCGAGAGACTGGACGAGATAGAGCATCGCGACCCCCAAACCTATGAACAGGGTGGCGAGAGAAATCCCGAAGAAGTCGCGCGTCTTTCCACCGGCACCGGCGAGTTCCAACACGCGACGATCGATCGACTTCTTAAGCTCTTCTCGACTTTCACTCTGCACTTCCAGCTTGTCGAGTATCTCTAGATCCACAGCGATCTTTGCCCTAGCGTCCCTGTTTGCCCGATCGCGTATTAGCGCAACGACGATTCCGACAACCCCGGTGACAGCAACCGTAAGAAGTGTAATGAGATCGCTCATTTGGAAAGTCTGGCACACGCCATAGGTCGTCTAACGTTTCCCGGTTCGACAATGCCGAAAACCCCCTGCAGCATCCCGAAGGACACCACAGGGGGCGAAACTTATATCAGTGGCGACGACATCTTCTGGTCAATCACGACCCCAGCACCGTCCTCGACGATTACCCATGAGATACCAAGTTCGTCGACCGTTTCCTGCGTGAGGAGTGTCGAGAGCGCCTGCGCAGCTCGTTGCCCCAGATCCTTACCTTCAGGGGTACTCCGGTCAACTTGCAGCGTGAAGTACGCATCGGAGCCTTCTACGCGGACGCCGACGAGATAGCCGCCCCACAGTGACGAATCGACAGCCAAGAGTTCCTGATAACTGCTCTCCACGAACAGCGCGAATTTCAAGTCTTCATCGAGCATTGCTGACTTCTCGTCGTCGGTAAGCCCAGGCTGGATCTCTGCCTCCTTCGTGGGCTCCGGCGTCTGAGTTTTTTCGGGCTTCTCCGCTTCCTCTGGCTCCTCAGAAACTCTCGGCGATTCCTTGGGTTCAGGTGTAGTCGTCGGCTTCGCGGCAGGCGTCTCCACCGGCTTATCCGGGACGGACACCGATTCCGAAGCGACGGGCCTGACGCCTGTAAAGAGCGAAGAAGTCGTGCTGATTGAAGCGATTGTCGCCAACCCGGCAAGCACAAGGCCAGTCACGGCTAATCCCTTTTGCGCACGCTTCAGTAGGGCAAACCCGGCAACAGCCGCGGCACCGAGTCCGAGCAGAATCCCCAACACTGGAACCAGGCCCAGCAGGAATGCAACTATTCCGGCAACTAGTGCGGCAATGCCAAGACCCTTCAAAGAGTTGGCGACCGGCACGGTCCTCGGAGCGGCCGGAGCGCCAAGAGCCGCCTGCGGTGCCGCGTAAGCATCCGTCCAAGCAGTTCCGTCCCACCATCGCTGACGACCAGACCCATCGTCGTACCAACCTGCAGGAGCGTTTGACATCTGAATCCCGATCTCACGAACAGTGCGGAGCTGCACCAAACCAAATAAGACTGTCATACGGTTTTCACGGCTCGACCAATCCACCTCGTTTATCACCCTTGGAATCACCTGTCTAGCTCTCTCAAGTGCTGCGATGATTCTCTTGTGAAGAAACTTGTCGTCAGCGCTGCGGTGCTCCTCCTTGCGCTCACCGGTTGCACCGCCGAACCCCAAGAACCTGTGCAAAACACAGCAGAAGCGCCAGCAGAAGCCGTCCCCTCTATCGATCCCGGCCCTATTGAGCTCACGAAAGGAGAAGCTGCCGAGCGTTACCTGCAACTCGTTTGTCAAGGGAACGTCAATATCGGGAACTTCAGAGCAGCGGTGCAGGCGGGAGAGGATGAATTTCTTGCAGGCGGAGCGCCCTCAGCCGACGCTCTCAAAGCCGCGGGCGCCGAGTCCGTGCGCCTTAAACGAATGCAGATCGAAATTATCGATGATCCCTACTTCCGCTGGCCTGATCCGGTGAGTGAACAGCTGATTCATATCCGCTCTTCATCTATGGCTGAAGTCGCGGCCGATCAGTCCGTTATGAATGCAGCTACCTTCGAAGAGGCGTACTACGTGAACTATCCAGTACCTACTGCCGAACAGGAGACTGCGGCACAGGAAATTCGCTACCAGTTAGGACTGGACGCCGACACGACAGGCTCTTGCGTCGGTTATGAAGCTGCCCTCGACGAGATCCATGCGGAGATGCTGGAGCGAAACGAGCAGCTCGCCGCGCAGAAGGAAGAGTAGCCTCCCGAAACACGAATAGTGCCCCTCCCCGGCTGTTTCACAAACGTCTAAAGGCGACGTTCGTGATCAAGCTAGAGAGGGGCACTCGTCATCGACTTCTTGCGGCGACAGATCACGTGTCACGACAGATGCGCCCGGGCACTGTGAAAGGCAGCTACGAGGTCGCGGCACCAAAGTACGGCTCGGAGCGAATTGTGTACGCCGCCGACGAGCTCCTAGAGCTGATGAATACTCATCTCGGCGAAATCGGCACGTTCGGAGAACCTGGATACCTCTTCCCCGGCAAACCCAACGAGCCGCCCACCCGCGGACAGGTCGGCTACTGGTGGGCCAAGACACGCACCGCGGCCAGTGTCGACGGCGTGCGGCTGCACGACCTCCGACACTTCTACGCCTCGGGTCTCATTGCGAACGGCTGCGACGTCGTGACCGTGCAGCAAGCGCTCGGGCATGCGAAGGCGACGACGACCCTGAACACGTACAGCCACCTCTGGCCGACAGCCGAAGACAAGACCCGCGCTGCCGTCGGGGCAATCGCACGGACCGCTCTCGCTGCTGCTGCGGACTCCTTGCGGACCGCGGACTTGGAGATCACCTCAGCGTAAGGGATCGCGGCCTATTCTCGACGTTGTCGTTGAACGTCAAGGCTGCTCCTGGAGATGCGAGGGACTGTTACCGAACGCGAATCGCGCAAAAGTACCGATCGTCGTATGTAGCCGATCCTAGTAACGAATCGGGCGGTTGCGTCCCTCCCCTGCGAGGGGGGGGGGAGCGCCGCGCGAGCCACCCGCGAGCCCCGCACTGCTTCCTCCACTTACCCGAACGAACGCGACGAAGCAATCGGGAGCACTTGCACGCATGCTCCCCCTACCCTTGAAATCATGTCCAACGACAATGCACACTTCCGACGCCTCCCGCGGGCGATACAGCAATCGGTGACCGCCGGGCTCGACGCTGAAATCGAGGAGAGCTTTCGGCGCATCGACCGCGCGAAGCACGACCCGTCGGTGTCGGAAGCGGACGTGCGAGCGCTGGAGAACGATATCGTCACCGTCGGCGAACTTCGCCGAGCCCTCACCGGCGAGTAGTTCGACGGGAGAAGAGCATGAGAGTGTCACCGGCGATGAGTCTCGCAGCCGCGACGATGCTGATGCTGGGTCTCGCGGCTTGCGCGCCTGAGACCGGCGCGTCAGACGAGCGCACTCCGTCGCCCTCGTCATCTCGTGAGCCGGAACCGTCTCACGAGCCGAGCACGGAGCCCGAGCCCACGGAAGACTTGCAACCGGAGCCCGAGCCGACTCCCGTAGAGATTCCGGCGTGCGAGCAGCTGGTCCCCCTCGACGTGGCGCATGAGACTCTGGGGTCGAGCTACGTCTTCATGCCAGATGCCCCTTCGTTCCGCGACACCTTACTCACCTCAGTGGGCCCATCGGCCCGGGAAGCACTCGCACAGGCCGAACAGACATCGTTCTGCCTGTGGGGCATCCCGCAGTCGGACGGCGTGAATCCGGTGATGGTCGCTGAGCTGCCGGCTGATGCGCGAGATGCGTTCCTTGCTGAACTCCGCGCTTCTGAGTTCGCAGAGACCGAAGTCTCGGGATCACCCACGTTCGTGTGGGAAGACAATCCAGGTCTCACTCAGAGATTCCTCTGGTACGGCTTCACCGATGACCTGCTAGTCGTTTCAATCGCCCAGAGCAGTGACGGCGGCGTTGGAGCGCCCGCGCTCAGGTCGCTTCAGGCCGCAACTTAGAAGATCGACCAGCCGGTGCGGGAGGTGAGCTCGTCGAGCGCAGCCATGCCGATCAGCGAGTTGCCCGACGAGTCGAGGCCGGGGCCCCACACGCAGATCGAGCACACGTCGGGAACGATGGCGAGGATGCCGCCACCGACGCCCGACTTCCCCGGCAGGCCGACGCGATAGGCGAACTCGCCGGCCGCATCGTAGAAGCCTGATGTGAGCATGACGGCGTTCACCCGCTTCGTCTGATTGCCGCTGAGCAGGTGTCGGCCGTCGGCGCTCTCACCGCGTCGAGCGAGAAACGCTCCGGCCGCCGCGAGGTCGATGCAGCTCATCGAGATCGAGCATTGGCGCACGTACCGATCGAGCACCGCATCCACGTCATTGATGAGATTGCCGAAGCTGCGCAGCAGGTGGGAGATCGAGGAGTTGCGATCGGCGTGGGCGAGTTCTGATGCCGTCGTGAGCGCATCGATAGAGATCTCAGAGTTGCCCGATTCCGTGCGCACGAAATCCAACACGGGATCCCCAGCTTCCGGCGTCAGTGAGAGCAGATGATCGGCGACGACCAGGGCGCCGGCGTTCATGAACGGATTGCGCGGAATTCCGCGCTTGTACTCGAGTTGCGCCAGAGAGTTGAACGCCGCCCCCGAGGGCTCGCGGTCCACGCGCTGCCAGATCTCGTCGCCGTCGCCCGCCATCACCAGCGCAAGCGAGAAGACCTTCGAGATGCTCTGGATAGAGAACTCGACATCGGCGTCGCCCGATGAGACCTGGGTGCCGTCGGTCATCATTACCGAGATGCCGAAGTGATCGGGATTGACAGCAGCGAGGCGCGGAATGTAATCCGCGACGCTCCCCGAGCCGATCAGCGGCCGAACGGCCTCGTGCACATCATCGACGAGTTCCTGGAGATTGATGGCCATCAGCGACACTCAGGCGCTCGCATAACGGTCGGTCGCCCGCACGAGCGCGTCGACGATTCCCGGCTCGCTCGCGGCGTGACCCGCATCGGGAATCATCTCGAAATGTGCCTCCGGCCATGCCCGATGCAGATCCCACGCAGTCTCGGGGGGCGTGCAGGCGTCATAGCGGCCCTGCACGATCACGCCCGGAATATGAGCGAGCTTCGCTGCGGCATCGCGGATCAGCTGGCCCTCGTCCAACCATCCCGCATTCGAGAAGTAGTGGTTCTCGATCCGCGCGAACGCGACCGCGCTGGCGGGATCTGCGCGTACCTCCTCAATGCTCGCGACATCGGGGATCAACCGGATGGTCGAGTTCTCCCACACCGTCCATGCGACACCGGCGGGCACGTGCACCGCCGGATCCTCGTCGAACAATCGCCGATGGTATGCCGCGACGAGATCATTGCGCTCATCCTCGGGGATCACCGACAGGTACTCCTCCCACACGTCGGGGAAGAGGTGCGAGGCGCCCTCCTGGTAAAACCAACGAATCTCGCTCGCGCGCAGCGTGAAGATGCCGCGCAGCACGAGCTCGGTCACGCGATCGGAGTGCGTCTGGGCATACGCGAGCGCAAGCGTCGACCCCCATGAGCCGCCGAAGACCTGCCAGCGATCAACGCCGAGCGACTCCCGAAGCCGCTCGATATCGGCGACGAGATGCCAGGTGGTGTTCGCCGACAAGTCGGCGTCGGGCGCGCTCGCGTGCGGCACACTCCGGCCGCACCCGCGCTGGTCGAACAGCACGATGCGGTAGCGCTCGGGGTCGAAGAATCGGCGGTGATCCGGGGCGCATCCCCCTCCCGGTCCGCCGTGCAGAAATACGACAGGCTTGCCATCCGGGTTGCCGCACGTCTCCCAGTAGATCGAATGCCCGTCGCCGACGTCGAGCATCCCGTGAGCGTACGGTTCGATGGTCGGGTACAGGTCACGCGTCGCTTCGGTCATGTCTCCACACTAACGAGCAACGGATGTGCGTGAACTCGCTTCCGGTTGTGTAGCACTGCGTGGCCGCGACGCCGCGGTCAGCTGGCCTTCGCCTGGCGACTCTGACGTTCAGCCGCCTGCTGCTGTCTACGCAGTTCCTTCTCATGGACCGGCCACGTGCCTGCGGCCCGCTGCGCCTCCACATAGTCGTGCGCTTCCTGTTGCCGCTCCGCTTCGATTCCCGTCGCGATCTCTGCGCGCAGCAGCTCCGGGGTGAGTCCGAATGGTTCGATCAGATCGAGCGCGTGGGGGCGAAGCCGATTGATCAGACGGTCAACATATGCCGTGACCGCTTCCGCACGATGCGGCGACATGCGCCCAGCCGTGAGGTACCACGCCGCGTTGCGCTCGATGATGCCGAGGCCGAACAGGTCTCTCAACCAGGTCAGCACCTGCCGCGACCCCTGGTCTGAGATCTTCTCGAGTGCATCGGTGAATGCTTCCCACTGCAGGAGCTCACCATGTGCGCGGGCGGCCTCGATGAGCTTGTACTGCTGCGCGTTGAACGCGTTTTCGTTGGCGATCGCACGCGCTCGCGTCTCTTCTTTCGGAATCCCCTTCGTCGCTTCGCGCAGTGCGAGCGCGATCTCCCCGACCATCGTCTGCACGCGGTCCGCGAGCAGTTCTCGCTGCGCGTCGGGCGCGCGCATGCTCTCGACCGAGCGAGCGACCTGACCGAAATCGGCGATACTCTGCCCGACGCGCCTCAGCCCGAACCGGCTGACGCGATCCCCGATCTGACTTGCAGCAGCGCGCGCGAGCGTCGCTCGATCCGCATTCTTGAACTGCGCGGCGTAGTCGGTGAGCAGACGTTTGCCGACGAGCTGCAGCAGCACGTTGTTGTCGCCCTCGAACGTGACATAGATGTCGAGGTCGGCTCGCAGGCCGACGATGCGGTTCTTCGCGATGAAGCCGGCGCCGCCGCATGCCTCTCGAGCTTCTTGCAGCGTGTCGAGCGCGGCCCAGGTAGACAGCGGTTTGAAGGCAGCGGCCAGGGTCTCGAGATCTTCCCGGTTCTCGTCGGTGTCTTTCGCGCCCGAGAAAACCTCGTCGAAGACGGTCAACAGGCGTTCGTCGGCGAACTGCATGGCGTAGGTCTGGGCGAGGCGTGGAATCAGGCGGCGCTGGTGCAGACCGTAGTCGAGCAGCACGGTCTCGCGGCCGGAAGCGCCCGGGAACTGGCGGCGCTCGCTGCCGTAGCGAATCGCGATGCCGAGTGCCGCCTGCATGGCGCGCACGGCCGACCCGTCGAGCGAGACGCGGCCCTGCACGAGCGTGCCGATCATCGTGAAAAAGCGACGCCCCGGGCTCTCGATCTCCGATGAGTACGTGCCATCGGGCGCGACATCGCCGTAACGGTTGAGCAGGTTTTCACGCGGTACGCGCACATGAGTGAAATGCAGACGACCGTTGTCGATGCCATTCAGGCCGCCCTTGACCCCGTCGTCTTCGCTGCCGACGCCGGGCAGCATCTCCCCGTCAGCGGTGCGGATCGGCACATAGAATGCGTGCACTCCGTGGTTCACCCCGCGAGTGATGAGCTGCGCGAAGACCACTGCGGCTCGGCCGTGCAGCGCGGCGTTGCCGAGGTAATCTTTCCACGCCCCGGCGAACGGGGTGTGGATCTCGAACTCTTCGGTTGCTGGATCGTAGGTCGCTGAGGTGCCGATCGACGCGACATCGGAGCCGTGCCCGATCTCGGTCATTGCGAAAGCGCCCGGCGTCTGCAGGTTGATCACATCGGGCAGCCACTGCTCGTGATGCTTCGCCGTGCCGAGATGGAGAATCGCCGCACCGAAGAGGCCCCACTGCACGCCGCTCTTGATCTGCAAGGAAGGGTCGGCGAGCACCAGTTCTTGGAACGCCGCGATATTGCCACCGTGGTTGTCGCTGCCCCCGACGGAGGATGGAAACGCGCGCTGGATCGCTCCCGCCTCAACGAGGATGCTCAACTGTTCGAGCGCGCGCTGGCGGTGGTCGTCCATGGACTGCCCGGGGATCGTGTGGAGCCGCGGATCGGATGCGAGCCTGCGCGACTCCAAACGCTCGGCTTTCCATTTGCCGAGCAGCGCGTCGCTCACGACCGCAGTGTCGATTCGGGGCTGGGAGGACGAGCTGCGTTCGGCCATCGGAACTCCTTCAAAATGACAGGCTGGGGCGGCCCTGTCGGCCTCACCCCGGTGATGCTGTCAGCCTAAAGTCGACCACCGACACTGCCAAGCGATGCGCGGAGCACCCACAAACTCATCCTGCGGCCGAGCAGGTGCCTCTTGTGCGCAACCTCCAAAGTCGGCCGATCCAAGCTGGCGATATCGTCAACCGCGCGTCAGATACGCCGCCCCGACCCCGGCTCCATTTCTCCGAAGAAGGACACGCGAATATCCGCTTCATCGAGCATCTCGCGCGTGCGCGTCTGCCGCGTCGGCGGGACGATAAGCACGACCCGACCGCCCTTGCCTGCGCGCCCCGTTCGGCCCGCCCGATGCAAATAGGTTTTGAATTCGTCGGGCGGGTCAGCCTGCACCACGAGGTCGACATCGTCGATGTGCAGGCCGCGCGCGGCGACATCCGTAGCGACGAGCACCGACGCTTTTCCCGACGTGAACTTCGCGAGATTGAGCTCGCGTCGAGCCTGACTCAGGTTGCCGTGAAGCGCGGTCACCCTGATGCCGGCCGCGGCGAGCATCTCCGCGGTCTGCTCGGCATACGCGCGCGTGCGGCAGAAGACCATGGTGCGGCCGGGGGCTGAGGCCAGTTCGGTCAGCACCTCGTCTTTCTGCGCGCGCCTCACCACGAACACGCGGTGCTCCACGGGCATCGCCTCTGCTTCTTCCGCTTCGTGCACGGCAGGCTTCTCGAGAAACTCTGCGACCAGCGCAGACACCGAGGCATCGAGGGTCGCCGAGAACAGCAGGCGCTGGCCGCCACGAGCGGTGTGCCGCAGCACCTGTTGCACGGGCTCCAAGAACCCGAGGTCGCACATGTGGTCGGCCTCATCGATCACCGACACGAGCACTTCGCGAAGGTCGAGGCGCCGGCGCGTGACCAGATCTTGCACGCGCCCCGGTGTTCCGATGACGATATCGACCCCCCGCTCCAGCGCGTGGATCTGAGGATCGACCGGCACGCCGCCGACGAACTGGGCGGTGTAAAAGCCGACCGACCTGGCGAGCGGCTGCACGGTGCGATCGATCTGCAGCGCGAGCTCGCGCGTCGGGGCGAGGATGAGCGCCTTCGGCTTTCGCGCCGATTTCCGCGTGTCGCGCACTCCGCGCTGCTGCCGCGATTTCGCCGGTTTCGGATCTGATGCGAAGGCGCCCTGGGCCTTCAGCCGCAGCAGGCGCTCAACCAGGGCCGCGCCGAACGCGATGGTCTTGCCCGAGCCGGTGCGCGCACGTCCGAGCACGTCGCGACCCTCGATCGCGTCGGGAATCGTCGCAGCCTGAATCGGGAACGGACGGTCAGCGCCCAATTCGCCCAGCACCCGCACGAGGTTGCCTCCGAGCCCGAGGTCCCCAAATGCAAGCCCAGCCACGTCAGCCGATGTGGTGCGTCGCGCCTCGAGCCGTTGCGGCGAAGGAGTTGCCCGTGTCGATGAAGCGGCCCCCGTCGACGGAGCAGCAGCGGGAGGCGTGCGCCGCGCCGACGACTGTTGCGCGTCACGCGGATCGCGGCGACGCTCAGACGGCCGCTGCTTCCGGGCTGCTCGAGGCTCGGTCGTCTCAGCGCCGTCGGGCCCGAACGCGTACAAGCGCGCTCCATCTGCAGAGCTCTGCTCGGAGCGCTTCGCCCGCGCTTCCGGAGCGGCGTCCTGACCGCGGCGCCGCCCGTGAGCGCCGCCGGCCCCCTTCGGTTTGCGATTCGGGTCGTAATTGGCCGGTGGCTTGAAGCCGCCGCGTCTTCGCTGCGCCATGACTAGCGGGTCTCCCCTGATTCGCCCCTGGGCGGGGTATCGGTTCGGTCGCTCTCGTCGGGTGTCGTGGCCAGTGCCTCGTCAGCCTCGTCAACCTCTTGAGTGGCCTGCCACATGAGCTGCTCCCAATCGAGTTCGCCGGTGATCGGCGGAGCCGGCTCACTCGGCTCGGCCTCTGAATCGTCGACAACCGGGGGTTCGAGCGAAACGGGCGCTTCTGATGCTTCGAGCGTGTCGAACGCCTGGGGTTGCTCGAACATCTGCGTGGACGCTGTCACTGGCTCGTCGTTGGTGGCGCCATCGCTCACACTCGTGGCGAACAGCGGGCTCACGGAAGGACCCGGATCGGCCCGCTCGTCGTCCGCAGTGTGCGCAGCCGATGCGGTCTCACCGAGGTCGGTCAGCGGGTTGTCATTGCCCGTGAAGCCGAGATGATCGAGGTCGAGTGACATCTGCTGCGTCGACGGACCCATAGGCTCGTTCACCGTCGCTGGCTCGAGCGTCACGGGAGTCGCTGACTCTGCGACGTCGACGGGCTCCCCGATCGGGGAGCGAACCGGCGCAGCGGGCTCCTCCGGTTGCGCGAGCTCTTCCGGCGCGGCGCGCACCGCGGGCACCGGGGCCGTCACTACGGAAACGGGGTCGGCATGCTGTGCGTGGACATCACCCGAACCGTCTTCGGTCTGCGCAATGTCGGATTCCCCGAGCGCAGCGTGCGAGGCGTGCTCTGCATCGCCTCCCGCGACCGTCGCCCCGGCTCCGATTGCCGCCCCGGTGCCGGCGCCGATTCCAGCCCCAGCTCCAGCGAGGGCCGCTCCCGACGCGGGACTGAGCTTCGGGCTCCGACGCCGTCTCGGCGCGCCGCCGCGCTTCGGTCCGCTCTCGCGGCGGCGCTCCACCAGGTAGTACAGCGTGGGAAGCACGACGAGCGTGAGTACCGTCGAAGACAGCAGTCCACCGATCACCACGACCGCGAGCGGCTGCGAGATAAAGCCACCCTTGCCGGTGATACCGAGCGCCATGGGCGTCAGCGCGAGGATCGTGGCCAGCGCGGTCATCACGATCGGACGGAGTCTCTGCAACGATCCGTGCAGCACGGCGTCGCGCAACGCGTCACCACGGATCCGATACTGATTCACCAGGTCGATGAGCACGATGGCGTTGGTCACCACGATGCCGATGAGCATGAGCACGCCGATCAGCGAGGCCACACCCAAGGGGATGCCGGTGACGATGAGCAGCAGAATGGCTCCGGTCGCCGCAAACGGCACCGAGATCAACAGCAAGAGCGGTTGCAGCAGGCTGCGGAACGTCGCCACCATCACCACATACACGATGAGAATCGCCGCGAGCAGTGCGAGCCCGAGCTGCTGGAACGCGTCGGCCTGCTGCGACAGCACGCCTCCGATGCTCGCGCTCGCTCCCGCGGGCAGCTCGAGCGTCTCGAGTGCGGCGGTGACCTCGGTGCTCGCGGTGCCGAGGTCGTCTCCCTTCGGCAATGCAGACACCGTTACCGAGCGCACGCCATCCTCGGTGCGCACGGTGACCGGGCCGTCGGCGACCTCCACCGCGGCCAGGCTGCTCAGCGGCTGCGGGCCGGCGGCGGTCTGGATCGTCAGGGCCGCGACACCGGCCTGGTCGGTTGGGGCCACAGCATTGAGCAGGTAGACCGAGACGGTGTCGGCCTCCATGCTGATCTGCCCGATCTGAGCGGGCTGCATCTGCTGAGTCACCTGGCCGGCGACTCCCGCCTCGGTAAGGCCGGCCTGGGCGGCGAGCGTGCGATCCACCGCGATGCGGAGGAATTCACGCGACTCCCCGAGATCGCTCTCCACCTGCTGCAGGCTGGGCTCCTCTTGCAGGGCGGCCACCACGGCCTCGCTGGCCTGGGCGAGCGTGCCCTGATCCGGTGCCGTCACGTTCACCTCGATGGCGCTCGACGACGTGACTCCGCCGCCCGACTGCCCGAGCGAGAACTCGCCGGCATCGTCGAGCTCATCGACGGCGGCCCGAATGTCGTCTTGCACCTGCGCCTGATCAGCATCGGGATCGGTGGTGATCGCGTAGTTCACCGTGCCGTCGCCGCCGCCGCCCCCGAAGAGCGCTCCCGCGCCCCCGGAACCGCCGATCGTCACCTGCACGCTGTCGATCGCAGCGACATCGTTCAGCGCGGCTTCCACGCTCTCGGCCTGCGTCAGCTGCGCGTCGAGGCTGGTACCGGCTGCGAGATTCTGCACGAGTCCGACCGAATTCTGCTCGTCGGATCCGAGGAAGCTCGTCTTCATGAAGGGGCTCGCTGCGATGGTGCCGCCGAAGACCACGACCGCGATGAGCAGCGTGATCGCGGGACGGCGCAGCGTCCACTCGACGATGGGGCGGTATCGGCGCTGCAGCGCGGTCGGATGCGCGTCGATCTCTTCGCCGGAATCGCGATTCGACGAGTTTTCAGGCGCTGCTTCGGCGCCGCTTCCGGCAGTGACGAACCCGCGTCGTCGACGGGATGGGCCCGTGCGCAAGAACCAGTACGCGAGCACGGGCACGATCGTGAGCGATACGAGGAGCGATGCGACCAGAGCGATGGTCACCGTGAATGCGAACGGGCGGAAGAGCTCTCCCACCATTCCCGCGACGAACGCCATCGGGAGGAAGACGGCAACGGTCGTGATCGTGGATGCCGTGATCGCGCCCGCGACCTCTCGTACCGCCCGGATGATGACGGCCGCACGATCTCCGCTGTCGGTGAGGTGTCTCTTGATGTTCTCGATCACGACGATCGAATCATCGACGACACGGCCGATCGAGATCGTCAGCGCGCCGAGTGTGAGCAGGTTGAGCGTATAGTCCGCGAAGTTCAAGCCGACGAACGTGAGCAGCACAGAGGTCGGGATCGAGATCGCGGTGACGAGCGTCGCACGAATGGACATCAGGAAGACGAGGATCACGAGCACCGCGAATACGAGCCCGAGAAGCCCCTCGGTCGTGAGCGTCTCGATCGACTCCTCGACGTACGGGGCCTGGTCGAAGATGACGGTCAGCTCCGCTCCACCGAGCTGTTCCTGGAGCTCGTCGAGCTTCTCCTGCACTGCGTGCGAGACGTCGACCGTGTTCGCCGCCGACGTCTTCGTGACGGCGATCGTCAATGCCGGAGCACCGTCCACGCGCGAAATGCTCTGCTCCGGGCCCGGCTCCAGTCGAACGTCGGCGACCGCGCCCATGGTCACCGGGGCAGCCGCAGAGGGCTCCTCGAACTCGTTCTGCCCGGGGAGGTCAGGTGCCTGCTGCTGCGCGGCGAGCTGCTCCGCGCTCACGGGGATGGGGAGCGCTGCGATCTCCTCGGCGGATTGCAGTTCGGTTCCCGCCTGGACGGCGAGGGTGCGGTCCCCTTCGGTGACCGAACCCGCGGCGATCAGCACCCCGCTCTGCTGCAGGGTGTCGGTGATGGACTGCGCACTCAGCCCCTGCGCGGCGAGGGCCTCGAAGTTCGGCTGGATCGTGATCTGGTCGGGCCGTGCTCCGCTCAGCTGGGCATCGCGCACCCCGTCAACGTCTGAGAGATCGGGGATCGCGACCCGATCGACGAGAGCGGCGGTCGATTCGAGCGTTTCGCCCTCGGCCGGAGTCACCGCGATCTGAATCACCGGGAAGTCGTCGATCGTGCCCGACAGCACTTGCGTGTCCGCGGCTTCGGGCAGCAGCTGGGAGATGCGGCTGATCGCCCGCTCGACCTTCTGCTCCGTCGAGGCGAGATCGACTCCGTACGTGAATTCGGCGAGCACGGTCGATGTGCCCGTGCTCGACGTCGCCGATGAGGTCTCGAGCTGCGGCACCCCGCGGAGCGCGGTCTCGATGGGCATCGAGACGTCGTTGTTCACCACCTCGGGCGATGCTCCGGGATAGCTCGTCACGACCGCGATGGTCGGGAACTGCACCGACGGCATCAGCTCCTGTTTCAGCGAGCCGACTCCGATCACCCCGAACACGGCCGCGACGATCGTGACGAGCGCGATCAGCGCGCGGTTCTTCAGGCTCAGCGCCGTAAGGAGGTGCATGGGCTCGATTATCCCATGCAGGAGGATCGGATTTGCCCGCCCCCTGTGGTCTCGCGCGCGCCGCAGGGGAGATAATACTGGAATGCCGCAGCCCCGCACCCGCCGAACGCTCGGTGCCGTATCCCCCGTCGACTTCCAACGACTCTCCGAACTCAGACGCATGCAGGCGATCGCCATCGGCCTGCTCATCGCCATGGCCGTGCTCTTCGTCGTCTCCTTCATCTTGCAGTCGCGCTACCCCGGATGGGGGTTCGTGCGCGCTGCGAGCGAGGGAGGCATGGTCGGCGCTCTCGCCGACTGGTTCGCGGTGACCGCGCTGTTCAGGCATCCGCTCGGCATCAAGATTCCCCACACCAACCTCATCTCGCAGAAGAAGGACGACATCGGCGAAGGCCTGGGATCCTTCGTGGAGGAGAACTTTCTCGCGGACGATGTGGTGCACGACAAGCTCTCCGAGATCAGCGGCGCACGGCGGGCCGGTGAATGGCTTTCGGATCGCCGCAACGCGGAGCGGGTCGGCGCCATGGCGGCAAGCGCGAGCCTCGGCACGCTCGCCGTACTCGACGACGACGATGTTCAGGAGCTCGTCGAAGTGCTCGTTCGACGACACGTGATCGAGCCGCACTGGAGCCCGCTCCTGGGACGTGCCGCCGAATCGTTCGTCGCGGGCGGCCACCATGAGGCGTTGCTCGACATCGCCGCCGAACGCCTGGAGGGGTGGTTGGTGGATCACCCCGACGCGTTCGATCGCGTCGTATCGTCGCGGCTCCCCTCCTGGATGCCGGGAATCGTCGATCGGTTCGTCGACCACCGCTTGCATGCCGAGGCGGTTCGTTTCGTGCAGAGCGTCGCGGCCGAGCCCGATCACCCCTTCCGCGTCGCCATGGGCAAACTGCTCTCCGACCTCGCCGGTGATCTGCAAACGCAGGAGCGCCTGCAGGAGCAGCTCGAAGCGTTCAAGCACGGAGTCTTCGACAGCCCGCGCATCCGGGCGCTCGCGCAGAGCACCTGGCAGGCGGCCCGAGCGGCGATCATCGACATGCTCGAGAACCCCGAGAGCGATCTGCGCACCCGCATGGTGCGGGCGGCGCAGGACTTCGGCGGAAAACTGCAGGAGGACGCGACGCTGCAGTACAAGATCGACGTCTGGGTCATGGAGGTGGTCGAGCGCCTCGTGCGCACGTATCGCCATGATCTCGCGAACGTCATCTCCGAGACCGTGCAACGATGGGACGCCCGGGAGGCGGCCGAGAAGATCGAGCTCCAGGTGGGCAAGGATCTGCAGTTCATCCGCATCAACGGCACCGTGGTCGGCTCGCTCGCGGGTCTGGCGATCTACGCCATCGCGACGCTCGTGATCGCGCCCGTGGCCGGGCTCCCACATTGAACCGGCACAATCGGCGCAACCGGCGCGATCGGCGTCGTCAGCCGTAGGCGACGGGCAAGAGCATGTCTTGCACGCGGTCGGCGCCGGCTGTGTGATCCGCTCGCGTTGCGACGGCGCACTGCACCTCCCGGCAGTCGAGGCCGTCACTCGACGGCTCGGGAACGGTGAGGGTCACCGCGAATCTCCCCTCCGACGCATCCGAGTACTGGTGCGTCGCGAAACTGCGCCAGGCCCAATCATTCGTCACCCAGGCGCTCGTCAGCTGCGCGTCGTCGACCGCGCCTGACTCGGCGCCCTCGGGAATTCCGCCGAGGCACGGGCCGGGCTTCACCTCGGAAGAGGCCGGAACCGCGCACACCGCAACATATATGCCGATGCCGACATCGAATCCGGAACCCTCGATGCGAAGGGAGTCTCCGGGCTTGATCGCATCGAGCTTCGCCGGCCCGTCGGCGTCGACGGCTCGCAGGGTTCTGGTGCGACCGTCAGCGCCGAGCGCCGAGGTCTCGGACACGATGCTCGTCGGAATCTCTTGGCCCGACCCGCCAGCGCTGCGGTGCAGCACGATCGGGACCGTCACGGCCGCGGCGGCAACGAGCACCAGAGCAGCGACGATGAGGAGTGCGACGAGCACGAATCGGGAAGGGCGTGCGCGCGTCGAAGGCATGTCCACATGCTAACGCCCTGCGTTCGTTGCGCAGGTTCATCATGCTAGAATCTGCACCATACGTCTATAAACTGGTATCTGCCTCGGGGATCACATCTCGCGGGGCCCGACTGTGTAAGGGGGTCACGCATGGGGCGCGGCCGTCAGAAGGCAAAGCACACCAAGGTCGCCAGGGAGCTGAAGTATTTCAGTCCCGACACGAACTACTCTGCGCTGCAACAGGAACTCTCAGCGGCCGAGGCCGCGGAGGCGTCTCGAGTGCGAGAGGAAGACCCGTGGGCGGAATATGCCAGTAAGTACAACGCGGACGACGACGACGAGGATTGATCCTCGGATCGCGCAGCGCGCTTCCGCGTGACGAGTAAGGGCCCCTCCAGCTGGAGGGGCCCTTACTCGTCACTTCGGTGCCGGTCAGGCGCCCTTGCCCTGTGAGGCGACGGCGGCAGCTCCCGCCGCCGCGGCCTCGGGATCGAGGTAGCGACCCGGGCCCGTCGGAGTTCCGTCTGCGGCGATCTCATAGACGAGCGGCATGCCAGTCGGGATGTTGAGCCCGGCGATGTCCGTATCCGAGATGCCGTCCAGGTGCTTCACGAGTGCGCGCAGCGAATTGCCGTGCGCCGTGACGAGCACGGTCTTTCCCGCATTCAGGTCGGGCAGAATGCTCCCCTCCCAGTAGGGCAGCATGCGATCGATCACATCGGCGAGGCACTCGGTGCGCGGTTGCTCTCCATCGATGCCGGCGTACCGCGGATCGCCGGCCTGCGACCACTCGCTCGCGTCGTCGAGCACGGGCGGCGGGGTGTCGAAGGAGCGCCGCCACTCCATGAACTGCTCCTCGCCGTACTTCTCGAGCGTCTCCGCCTTGTCGAGACCCTGCAAGGCGCCATAGTGACGCTCGTTGAGACGCCACGAACGACGCACCGGGATCCACAGCCGATCCGCGCTGTCGAGCGCGAGGTGCGCGGTCTGGATCGCACGGCTCAACACAGAGGTGTGGAGCACATCGGGAAGCAGGCCGGCCTCGGCGAGCAGCTCGCCGCCGCGCGTCGCTTCACTGCGTCCCTGATCGGTGAGCCGCACATCGACCCAGCCGGTGAACAGGTTCTTCTGGTTCCACTCGCTCTGCCCGTGACGGAGCAGGATCAACGTATTCGTCATGCTTCCCAGTCTATGGGGAGTCCCGCCGAGCCCGTTGCTCGGCTCAGAGTCGCTTCAGTCGCGGAACCGCGCGAGCCGCCCCGGCGCTCGACGGCACGATCACCTCTTGCGAGGCGGCGATGATCTCGCCCGGTGCGGCCTGCGCGTCGTCGCCCTCGGCACCGCCGCGCACTTCGAGCTCGGCGTCTTCAGCGACGGAGCGCTTGAGCAGCGCGAGCGCGATCCCGCCCCACTCGTGGTGCAGAGCCGCGCGAGTGATGCGGCCGACCGGTCGGGCTCCTGGTTCACTTGCGGACCCCGCTCCCGAGAAGACCAGCGCACCGGCGACGGGAAGTTCTCCGCCGGTGCCGTCGAGGTGCAGCAGCGCGAGACGACGGGGCGGATGGCCGAGGTTGTGCACCTTCGCAACCGTCTCCTGCCCGCGATAGCACCCCTTGGCGAGGTGGACCGCGGTGCGCAACCAGTCGAGTTCGTGCGGGATCGCGCGCTCGTCGACGTCCCCGGCCTGCGAGGGTCGCCAGGCGCGTACTTCGAGCGCGTCGAGCGCGAGCACTCCGGCTGCGCGTACGGTCCCGGCGCGCACGAGATCGACCACGGCGGAGATCCGTTCGCGCGCGAAGACGAAGTGGGTGGCCGACCACTGCGCGCCGGCGTGCTCCGTGTCCGTGCGGGCGTACTGCACGCCGCCGTGCGCCACCGCAGACCAGGGATCGCGCCATTCGACTGCGGGATCGAGCGCTCGCAGGGCGTCGCCGGCGACACCGCTGAAAGCGAGCACTGCGGCGTAGCTGTCGCTGCGATCCTCGACTTCGACGCGCAGCGCGAAGCGCATCCGCGTCAAGAAGGCAGTGAGTGGAGCCGCGGAGCCTGCGTCGACCAGCAACCAGGTGCGCTCTCCATCGTCGGCGACGCGCACCGCGCGTTCGATGCGCCCGTTCGGGTCGAGAAGCAGCGTCTCCGTGCTCTCACCCGGCTGCAACGCGAGCAGGTGCTGACTCGTCATCGAGTGCAACCAGCTCAGTCGATCCGGCCCAGTGATCACGACCACTCCGTGATGCGACAGGTCGACGATCGCCGCCCCCGCTTCAAGGGAGCGCTGCTCCAGCAGGGGCTCGCCGTAGTGCGTCGCAACGCCGTCGTCAGACAGGACGATGCCGGGCAACTCGGAGAAGGGATTCATGTCGATTCCGAGCTCGCCATCGGCGTTCTCGAGAACGCTCAGCGCTGACCCTTGAAGAGCTTGTAGATGACAGTGCCTGAGACCCACGCGATCGCGAGGGAGGCCAGACCGAGGAGTCCGAGGTAGAAGAGTTCGAGCGCAAGAAGCATGACGACAGTCTACATCGCCGTTCGTATCGCGTCTCGTTACAGCAGCAGGCCGATGACATCGATGATCGCGATGATGACGACCGAGCCCGCGACGCTGAACGAGACACGGGAGATGAACCCCTCCCGCTGCGCTGTTCCCAGCTGCAGTGCGAACGTGATCAGCGTGGCGACCCCGACTGCGAGCACGAGCCAGGAGAAACGATCCGTCGGCGAGGTGAGCAACGTGACGAGCGTTCCCATCGCCGCGGCGGCCACCCACGCGAGCACCAGCCGCGGCACGTGCCAGGAGTGCGCGTCGGGCATCTCCGCGGTTTCGGGGGGCGTCTCGGTCATTGCGCCATTCTCCCACACCCGGGGCATTTCCCAGTTGGCTCGAAACACCCGCGAAACGGCCGCGAAACAGGCCGCACAGTACTATTTGGTGCAGGCCACGAGACGATGAAGGGATTGGGACGATGCAACTCCTCTGCCTCTCAGACCGCGATCCGGCTGACTCACTCCCGGGGCTCGATCTGCTTCCCCACGACGTTCGCACCTCGCCACTCTCGCTCCGCGTTCCCGAAACCATGGCCGATCGCTTCGACGCGGTGCTCATCGATGGAACACTCGATGCTCGCCGCGCTCGGGCCGCGTGCCTCGGCATGGTCGAAGGCAGCGAGACGCCCCGCGTCGTCATTCTTCCCGAGGTGGCGCTCACGGCGCTGACCCCGGAATGGGGCGTGCAGGAGCTTCTGCTCCCGACGGCGAGCCCCGTCGAGATCGAGCTTCGACTGCGGTTGCTCGAACGCCCGCAGGCTGCAGCGCAGCCCTCGGCCGTGCACGCCGCGGGCGTGATCATCGACGAGTCCAACTTCACCGCCCGCCTCTTCGGGCGCCCGCTCGATCTCACATACAAGGAGTTCGAGCTGCTCCACTTCCTCGCCGGGAACCCCGGTCGCGTCTTCACGCGGGAGCAGCTGCTGAGTGAGGTTTGGGGCACTGACTACTTCGGCGGAACACGCACGGTCGACGTGCACGTGAGGCGTCTCCGTGCCAAGCTGGGCGAACACGAGGGCCTGATCAGCACCGTGCGCGGTGTGGGCTACGGCTTCGCGCGGGCCCGCATCGAGGAGGAAGAGACGGAATGATGCATCTGGAGTCGAACGCCGCAACCCGATCGTCCGACTTCGAGCTCGCCCGTCACGTCATCGCCGTGGCCGAGGTGCACGATGGCGCCTCGCCAGTCTCCGATCAGGCGCTTCTCGCGGCGACCCAGGGCGAGCGCACGCTCCTGCTCTTCCGGCGCGAAGGAGAGCCGGATCCCGTGGCGATCGGTGTCGCGGGCCAAGGAGAGGTCGATCTCGTCGTGCTCCCGAACGCCCGGGGTGAGGGGATCGCCACGTCCGTCCTCCCGGCGTTGCTCGAACGCGTCGACGGCGCAGCGCTGGCGTGGGCTCACGGCGCGAACCCCGCGGCCGAAGCGCTGCTCACCCGAGCCGGCTTCGCACCGGTGCGGTCGCTCCTCCGTATGACCCTTGATCCTGCACTGCTGCCGCAGCACAAGATCGAACCCTCCGCGCTCGATACTCCCCCGGGCTTCGCACTGCGCGCCTTCGATCCCGAACGGACCGATGACGCGGAACGGTGGGTGCGGGCGAACGCAGCCGCATTCGCCACCCACCCCGAGCAGGGCCGGCTCACCGAATCCGACTTCGCGCTCATGCGCGCTGAGGAATGGTTCGACCCCGACGACCTCCTGCTGCTCATCGATCAGGCCGGCGAGGTCGCGGGATCGACGTGGGTGAAGACGCTGCGCGAGCCGGAGGTCGAGACAGAGCTGTACGCCGTCGGCGTGCGGCCCGAGTACGCGGGGCGGGGCCTCGGAGCCCTGCTCCTCGAAGCGACTCTTGCGCGCATGGCTCAGCATGAACCGGCTCGGGTCTCGCTCTACGTCGACGGCGACAACGAGCGTGCCGTGCGCATGTACGAGCGCGCGGGGTTCACCGTTGATTCACGCAGCCGCCAGTGGCGGAAGGCCCCGGCAGCGTCACCTGGTGCCACAATGGACGCATGAACGACGAACCGAGCGACCTCTCCTCTGAGCAGGTCGAACTTCCAGCCGACCGGTACATCGACCGCGAGCTGAGTTGGCTCGCCTTCAACCAGCGGGTGCTCGAACTCGCGGAGGATCCGTCGACGCCGTTGCTGGAGCGGGCCAGTTTCCTCGCGATCTTCGCCGCGAACCTCGACGAGTTCTTCATGGTGCGGGTCGCCGGACTGCGACGACGCATCATCACGGGGCTCGCCGTGCCGACCAACGTCGGTCGCGCACCGACCGACGTGCTCGCGAACATCAACCGCCGGGCGTACGAGCTGCAGCTGCGGCACGCCGAGTGCTTCCGCGGTCAGGTGCAGCCCGCCCTCGCAGAAGCCGGCATCAAGATCGTCGAGTGGGATGAACTCGACGATGCGGATCGCGAGATCCTCACCGACTACTACGAGCAGCGCATCTACCCGGTGCTCATGCCGCTCGCCGTCGACCCGGCGCATCCCTTCCCGTATATCTCGGGCCGGGCGCTGAACGTGTCGATTCGCGTACGCAACCCGAACACCGACAAGATCGAGTTCGCGCGCCTCAAGGTGCCGCAGATGATCCCGCGCTACGTGCGCGTCGACGGCCGCGAGAGCGTGGACGACGTGCGGTTCATTCCGCTCGAGGAGCTCATCGCGAATCAGCTCGGCGGGCTGTTCCCCGGTATGGAGGTCATCGACCACCACGTCTTCCGCGTCACGCGCAACGAGGATGTGGAGATCGAGGAGGACGAGACCGAGAACTTGATCCAGGCACTCGAGAAGGAGCTGCTGCGACGCCGATTCGGGCCGCCGATTCGACTCGAGATCTCAGATGACATGGATGAGGCGACGCTCGAACTGCTCGTGCGGGAGTTCGACATCGATGAGCAGCAGGTATACACGCTGCCCGCGCCGCTCGACCTCAGCGGCCTGTTCGCGCTTACCCGCGTGGCCCGCCCCGACCTCAAGTTCAAGCCGCACATCCCGGTGACTCACCCACAGTTCCGCGTCGGGGCACCGAGCGACAAACTCGATACGTTCGCCGCCATCGCGCGGCGGGAGGTGCTCGTGCACCACCCGTACGAGTCCTTCGCGACGAGCGTGCAGGCGTTCGTCGAGCAGGCGGCGACCGATCCCGACGTCCTCGCCATCAAGCAGACGCTGTATCGCACTTCTGGCGACAGCCCGATCGTGGCGTCCCTCATCAAAGCGGCAGAGGCGGGCAAGCAGGTGCTCGCGCTCGTCGAGGTGAAGGCGCGGTTCGACGAAGAGGCCAACATCACCTGGGCGCGCAAGCTCGAACAGGCCGGAGTGCACGTCGTCTACGGGCTCGTGGGGCTCAAGACCCACTGCAAGCTCGTGCACGTGATCCGGGAGGAGGGCGGCCGGCTCGCGCACTACTGCCACATCGGCACCGGCAACTACAATCCGAAAACCAGCCGCATCTACGAAGACTTCGGCCTGTTCACGTCGTCCCCCGAGGTCGGGCGCGATGTGACCAAGCTCTTCAATGTGCTGTCGGGGTACGCCATCGAGACCGACTACGACCGGCTCCTCGTCGCCCCGCTCCAGTTGCGGAGCGGCCTCCTCGAACGCATCGAACGCGAAGCGGAGCATGCGCGCGCCGGTCGACCGAGTGGTATCAGGCTCAAGGGCAATTCCATGGTCGACGAGACCATCATCGACGCGCTCTACCGGGCGAGCCAGGCCGGTGTGCCCATCGATGTGTGGATGCGCGGCATCTGCTCGATCCGCGCCGAGGTGCCCGGCCTCTCCGAGACCATTCGCGTGCGATCGGTACTGGGACGCTACCTCGAGCACTCGCGCATCTACTCCTTCGAGAACGGCGGCGACCGCGAGGTGTTCATCGGAAGCGCCGACCTCATGCACCGCAACCTCGATCGACGCATCGAGGTGCTCGTGCGCCTCGATGAACGCGAGCACCTCGAACGCATCTCGCGGTTCTTCGACTTCGCCTTCAGCGACGACGTCTCATCGTGGCGCATGCTGCCGGACGGCAGTTGGCACCGGAGCGTGGTGAATGAGGCCGGCGATGTGCTCCCCGACCTGCAGGATCTCGTGATGGAGGATCGCACCGAGGCCCGCCGTGCGCGGAGATCTCGGTGACTGAGGAGATTTTCGCTGCGGGAACCGTGTGCTGGACGCGCGAGGAGCGGCCCGACGGAGGCGAGCAGGTGCTCGTGCTCGTCATCCATCGACCGAAGCGTCGCGACATCTCGTTCCCGAAGGGCAAGCTCGAAGACGGTGAAAGCCTGCCACAGGCCGCGGTGCGAGAGACCCGCGAGGAAACCGGCCTCAGAGTGCGTCTCGACCAGCATCTCGGCACGATTCACTACGACCTCAGCGGAAACCGCCGCAAGACGGTGCAGTATTGGGCAGCTCAAGTGCCGCGCCGTCGGGCGCTCGAAGCGTCCTTTCTGCCGAACGGCGAGGTCGACGCGATCGAGTGGGTTCCGCTCCACGAGGTGCGAGATCAGCTCACCTACGCTGCCGATCGCGAACTCTACGATGTGTTCTTGGAGCTGGCCGGGCGCGATCTGCTCGACAGTTTCTCGGTCACCCTGCTCCGTCACGGAAAAGCGCTCCCGCGGGCGCAGAGCGACGAGCCGGACCACCTCCGCCCGCTGACGGAGTTCGGGGAGGCCCAGGCTTCGGCGCTCGTGCCGATACTCGACGCCTTCGGGCCGCGCCACATCTACGCCTCAACGGCGGTGCGCTGCGAGGCGACCGTTGCCCCGTACGCAGCACGGCGGCGCAAGCAGGTGCGGCACACCGATGCGATCAGTCAAGACGCGTGGGACTCGGGAGACCTCGGGAACCTTCGAGCGCTCATGACCGCCATCGTCGCCCGCGGCAAAGATGCGCTGCTCTGCAGTCATCGGCCCGTGCTCCCCGATCTCGCGCGCGAACTCGCGGTGGCCACGGGAAGTCGCGTCGGCGCCTATCTTGACGAAGCGACGACGCTCCCGACTGCGGGCTTTTCGGTCTTCCACCTGTCGCGGCGGCATCCAGACGCCGGAATCCTCTCCGTCGAAACGTATCCGCTGAAGCATTGACCACTCCGATCACGAGCCGTAGACGGCGAAGCCACTGATTTCGGCGTTTGCCGACGGCGTGAGTTCACCTGTTGTTCACCCTCTGGCAGACCTCGCGTCACGAAGAATGCTTAGCGTGGTGTCGTGGTCGTTCGAGAGGCCATCACCTCACATCCGTTTCCAGATTGGATCAATCTCAAGTGAAGCTTTCCGCATTCGCCAAGATCGCCGCTATCGGTGGTATTGCTGCACTCACGCTGACCTCCTGCGCCGCAAACGAAGGGGGCAGCGCCTCCGGAAGCGATGACGCGGCCAGCTCGAGCCTCTCCGGCGAACTCGTCGGCGCCGGCGCTTCGTCGCAGGGCTCCGCCCAGGAGGTCTGGGTTGCCGGCTTCCAGACCGCGAACCCCGATGTCACCGTAAACTACGAGCCCTCCGGCTCGGGCGCTGGCCGCGAGACCTTCCAGCAGGGCGCGAGCGCGTTCGCCGGCTCCGACCGCGCGTTCAAGGCCGAAGAGATTGCAGCAGGCCCCTTCGACGGCTGCGCCACGAGCGACATCGTCGAGTTTCCCGCGTACATCTCCCCGATCGCCATCATCTTCAACGTCGAAGGCGTCGATTCCCTGAAGCTGGACGCTCCGACCGTCGCGAAGATCTTCTCGGGCGCGATCACGACCTGGAACGACCCGGCGATCGCCGACCAGAACCCCGATGTCGAGCTCCCCGAGGGCAATATCACCGCCGTGCACCGCTCCGACGATTCGGGCACCACGGGCAACTTCACCGAGTACCTCGCAGCGGCCGCAGCGGACGACTGGACCGTCGGTTCGATCGAGACCTGGCCGACCGAGTTCGGCGGCGAGGGCGCACAGGGCACCTCGGGCGTCGTCAGCGCAGTCTCCAACGGAACCGGCACGATCGGTTATGCAGATGCTTCGCAGGCCGGCGACCTGGGCACCGTCGACATCAAGGTCGGCGAGGAGTACGTTCCCTACTCCCCGGAGGCCGCTGCCGCTATCGTCGACGCTTCGTCGCTCGAAGAGGGCCGCACCGATGGCGACCTCGCCATCAGCCTCGATCGCACCTCGACCGAAGACGGCGTCTACCCCATCGTGCTCGTGAGCTACCTCATCGGCTGCGCGGAGTACGAGGATGCGGCGAACGCAGAGCTCGTGAAGTCGTACTTCAGCTACATCGTCAGCGAAGAGGGCCAGGCGGCCGCTCAGGAGTCGGCTGGCAACGCGCCGATCTCCGAGGATCTCCGCGGCCAGGTGCAGACCGCAATCGACTCGATCAGCTGATCGCCGAGGTGGGTGGGGCGCGGTTGCACCGCGTCCCACCCACCTCTGATTGCCTCCAGGCGATCTCCCCTGTACGTCCCTCCCAGACCTCGGAGACTCAGTGACCGTCACTTCCGCCCCCGCCAAGCCGGTGCTCAGCATCGGCGACCGCGTCTTCTCGCGCTCCGCGGTCTTCGCGGGCAGCATGATCCTCGTCACACTCGCTGCCGTCGCGATCTTCCTCATCGTGCAGAGCATCCCGGCATTCGTCGCCACGAACGAGAGCGCGTCGCTGCTCACCAGCAACTTCTGGTCGTACGTGGGCCCGCTCGTCTTCGGCACTGTCTGGGCTGCAGCGCTCGCGCTGCTCATCGCACTCCCGCTGGCGATCGGCATCGCCCTCTTCATCTCGCACTACGCGCCGCGCCAGCTCGCGCAGGTGCTCGGCTACGTCGTCGACCTGCTCGCCGCCGTGCCGAGCGTGGTCTTCGGCCTCTGGGGCATCGGGGTGCTCGCGCCCGCCGCCCGTCCCATCTTCGAGTGGCTGAACACGTATCTCAGTTGGATCCCGCTCTTCAGCGGAACCGTCAGCGGCACCGGCCGCACCATCTTGACCGCCGCCCTCGTGCTCGCCGTGATGATCCTGCCGATCATGACGGCGATTTGCCGTGAGATCTTCCTCCAGGCCCCCGTGCTGCACGAGGAAGCCGCCCTCGCGCTCGGTGCGACCCGCTGGGAGATGATCCGCATGGCCGTGCTGCCCTTCGGTCGACCCGGCATCATCTCGGCCGCCATGCTCGGGCTCGGGCGCGCGCTCGGCGAGACGATGGCCGTCGCGATGGTGCTCTCGGCGACCGGCCTCGTGTCGTTCAGGTTGCTCACCTCCGAGAATCCTTCGACGATCGCAGCGAACATCGCGCTCTCCTTCCCTGAGGCCTACGGGGAGAACATCAACGTGCTCATCGCCACCGGCCTCATCCTGTTCATCGTCACCTTCCTGGTGAACGCGCTCGCTCGCTGGATCGTGAGCCGTCGCGCCGAGTTCTCGGCGGCGAACTGATGCTCCAGCAGACCGAACCGAAACAAGAGGGGACCACCTCCGTGGCCATCACCGTCCGCCCCGTCCGCGCGGGTTCTTCGCTCGCCGGCAACCGGCTGTCGCGCTCGACCCCGTGGTTCGTGCTCGTCGGCTGTCTCGCAGCAGCGTTCGCTCTCTTCGGCCTGCTGGCCGCGTCTTCGGGCAGTGAGTTCTCACTCGTCGGCGCAGTGCTCATCGGCGCCATCGCCTACCTGCTCGTCATCACGATCATGTCGGCCGCCGTCGAGGGCACGCGCCAAGCGATGGATCGCTTCATCACGGCGATCGTCACCGGCGCGTTCCTGCTCGCGATGGTGCCGCTCATCTCCGTCGCCATCACGGTCGTCTCGAACGGAATCGCGCGCTTCGACGCCGAGTTCTTCAACTCCTCGATGCGCAACGTCACCGGCGAGGGCGGCGGCGCCCTCCACGCGATGATCGGCACCCTGCTCATCACGCTCGCGGCGTCGATCATCTCCGTTCCGCTCGGACTCATGACGTCGATCTACCTCGTCGAGTACGGTCGCGGTCGCGTCGCCAAGACCATCACCTTCCTCGTCGACGTGATGACCGGTATCCCCTCCATCGTCGCCGGCCTCTTCGCCTACGCGGTCTTCGCGCTCTTCCTCGGCCCGGGCGTGCGCATGGGTATCGTCGGCGCCGTAGCGCTCTCGGTGCTGATGATCCCCGTGGTCGTCCGCTCGAGCGAGGAGATGCTCCGCCTCGTGCCCAACGAGCTGCGCGAGGCCTCGTACGCCCTCGGCGTGCCGAAGTGGCGCACCATCACCAAGGTCGTGCTTCCCACCTCCATCGCGGGTATCACCACGGGCATCATGCTGTCGATCGCCCGCGTCATCGGCGAGACGGCTCCGCTGCTCATCACGGCCGGCTTCACCGCATCGATGAACTACGATCTCTTCTCCGATCGCATGCAGTCGCTGCCGGTGTACGTCTACACGCAGTTCATGAACCAGGGCAACCCGGCCGAGGCATTCGTCGATCGCGCCTGGGCGGCTGCGCTCGCGCTGATCCTCATCGTCATGGCGCTCAACCTGCTCGGCCGTCTCATCGCCCGCTGGTTCGCTCCCAAGACCGGCCGCTGAGCCGCTCCTCTCCCCGCAGACTCCCGAACGAAAGAATCCCAATGTCGAAGCGCATCGAGGTCAAAGACCTCAACGTCTACTACTCGAAGTTCCTGGCAGTCGAGGATGTCTCGATCAATGTCGAACCCCGCAGCGTCACCGCGTTCATCGGCCCGTCGGGCTGCGGCAAGTCGACCTTCTTGCGCACCTTGAACCGCATGCACGAGGTCATCCCCGGAGCGCGCGTCGAGGGCGAGGTGCTGCTCGACGGCGAAGACCTCTACGGCACCGGCGTCGATCCCGTGCTCGTGCGTCGCCAGGTGGGCATGGTGTTCCAGCGCCCCAACCCCTTCCCCACGATGTCGATCCGCGACAACGTGCTCGCCGGCGTGCGCCTCAACGACCGCCGCATGTCGAAGAGCGACTCCGACGCGCTCGTCGAGAAGTCGCTGGTCGGCGCGAACCTCTGGAACGAGGTGAAGGATCGCCTCGACAAGCCGGGCTCAGGGCTCTCGGGCGGGCAGCAGCAGCGACTCTGCATCGCACGCGCCATCGCCGTCGAACCCGAGGTGCTCCTCATGGACGAGCCCTGCTCGGCGCTCGACCCGATCTCGACCCTCGCCATCGAGGATCTGATCGATCAGCTCAAGCAGGAGTACACGATCGTCATCGTGACCCACAACATGCAGCAGGCCTCGCGCGTCTCCGACCGCACCGCGTTCTTCAACATCGCGGGCACGGGCAAGCCCGGCAAGCTCATCGAGTACGACGACACCTCGACGATCTTCTCGACGCCGTCTGTGCAGGCGACCGAGGATTACGTCTCGGGCCGCTTCGGGTAAAGCTGCCGCGGGTGCAACAGCCCCGGTGCGCGCCAGTGTTCGGCGCGCACCGGGGCTGTTGCGTTGTCGCTCGGGGGCAGTTCTCGTCGCGGTCATTCCTCGTCGCGGTTCGGCATCTCATCGGCGTGGGGCATGCGGTCGCGATCGTAGGTGATCTCCGTATACCCGTGGGGCACCGGCACACCGTCGGGCCCGATGTTGACGAATACGATGCGTTCGATCGACAGGATCGTCTTGCGCGTGATCATATTGCGCACCACGGCCCGCATGGTGAGCGAGGTCCTGCCGAATTCGGTCGCGACGAGTCCCATCTCGATGAGGTCGCCCTCGCGCGCCGATGCCTCGAAGTTGATCTCCGAGATCAGCTTCGTCACGACGTGCGGGTTGCCGAGCTGGATGATGGCGTAGATCGCCGCCTCTTCGTCGATCCAGCGCAGCAGGCTGCCGCCGAAGAGCGACCCGTTCGCGTTCATGTCTTCCGGTCGCACCCACTTGCGCGTGGAGAAGTTGATGCCGTCTGCGTGCGCGTACTGAGATCTCATGCGTCCGAGCTTAGAACGCGTGTGTTTCGCGCCGGAGAACACATGTGTTTCAGACCGCCCTCGCCCGGGCATGAAAAGACCGAGCCGCAGAAACGCCTCTCGGCGGAAGGCCGCTCGAAGCGGCGAAAATTGGAGCCCGGGGTTACTGCGGCCCGGCACGAACAAGTTTAGCGCAGCGTGCGCCGGGCGCTACGGCGTGGCGTCAGCGCTCGGCGAACGCGCTGCTGCTCGCCTCCGTCACCGACACCGACACCGTTACCGTTACCGTTACCGTTACCGTTACCGTTACCGTTACGAGAGCGTGCCGTCGCGCCAGCGCCGCGCCCCGGCGTGGAGGTCGCTCGCGAACGTCGAGTATCGCAGCGACCGCGTCGTGAGCTCAGACGCGTGCGCGTCGTCGTGCACATCACGTGCATCGGCCAGGTCGGCGGCACCGAGCGACATGATGCGGCAGTAGCTCGCAGCACGCTCGAGCGCACCGCCCAGGTCGCTGGCGAAAACGCCGCGCAAAATCGTGTCGCAGAGGTGCGCGATCGAGTCGGGCGTCACGGGCTCCGCCGCTCCTGCGACGATGGGGTCGATCGTCACCGTAGCCGCGGCGCCGCGGCGGAACAGATCGGCTGATCCTTCGGGATCAGCGTCGACGACGCGGCGCAGCAGGTACAGCCGCCACAGCACGCCCGCGAGCGAATGCGCACTCTCCCCCGCCCAGAGCTCGGCGATGTCATCGAGCCCGATCCCCGAAGCGAGACCCACGACGCGTTCGACGACGGCGGGGTCGGCGACGCTGCGCACACGATCGAGCAGCGCCCAGGATGTCTCCTGGGCGAGCCTTCGGGCGGCCTCGGGTTCGTCGGATCCGATGATCCAGTCGAAGGTGAAACCCGGCTGCAGTACGGGGCGCTGGTGATCGCGTGACATCGGCCTCTTTCGCAGTGCGTTCGTGGTCGGAATCCCTCGTGAGGATCGCGGACCTCGCGAGTCTACGCCGTCTCGCACGTGTCTGGGCGCATCGGCTACTCAGCGCCGAAGCGTACGCTTGAGCCTGACGATGATTCATACTTTGCGGCGAGAACGCAACCCCCTGGGCACTACGAGACGCAGCTGGCAGCGTAGGTACTGTTCCCGATCGTAGGGAATGCGCCCCAACATCAAAGGAGGATTGCATGAGTGCATCGGACAAGCTTTCTGCAGCAGGAGACAAGCTGAAGGGCAACGCCAAGGAGGCCACAGGCCGTGTGACCGACAACGACGAAATGGTCGCCGAGGGCAAGCTCGATCAGGCCAAGGGCGATCTGAAGCAGGCCGGCGAGAACGCCAAGGATTCTGCGAAGAACGTCTTCGACAACTAGTCGAAATCGACGAAGCGGCCCCGCACACCTTCGGGAGTGCGGGGCCGCTTCGCGTCCGCTCGGCGCAAGCGGTACGAGATGTGCGCCTGAATGGTGCCCCCAGTAGGGATCGAACCTACGACCTGCGGATTAAAAGTCCGTAGCTCTACCGCTGAGCTATAGGGGCCAACCCGAATAGCTTAGCGGATGGGAGGGGCCGGGATCATCCCAGCCCGAGACGCGCGGAGCTCATCAGTGAATGAACACCAGCAGCCCTGCGACCCCGACGAACAAGGCGCCGAACACCGTATTCAGCACGCGTTGCCCGCGGGCCGTCGCCGTGTACCGGCGGAAGGGCCTGGCCGCGACGGCGAAGAATCCCCACATCACGATCACATCGACTCCCACGGCCGTCGCGACGAGGATCAGGTACTGCGGCATGATCGCGGCGTCGGCGTTGATGAACTGCGGGATGAAGGCCAGGAAGAACACGATCGCCTTCGGGTTGAGCAGGTTCACCCAGAATCCGCGGCGCAGCATCGCCGTGCGGGTATTCGCCTGCTGAGCCCCCTCGGAGTCTGCGGCGGGCGCCTGCGGCTTCGTGAAGATGAGCCGCAGGCCGAGGTAGATCAGATACGCGGCACCCGCGTAGCGGATCGCGTTGAACAGCGCTGGCGTGTTGGCGACGAGCACGCCGACGCCCGCAGCGACGATGACGATATGCACGAGCAGCGCGAGCTCCTGGCCGAGCACTCCCCAGATCGACCGGCGCCACCCGACCGCGAGCGAGTTCGACATCGTATTGATGGCTCCGGCTCCCGGGGTGATGCAGATGACTACCGTCGCTGCGAGCAGTGAGAGCCAGATCGCAAGAGACACGAGCATAGTGTAGCGGCGCCCGAGCCGCCGATTTTCACCAGGCCCCGCTCCCCTGCTAGAATCAATCGCTGTCAGGGTCTGTGGCGCAGTTGGTAGCGCGTCTCGTTCGCAATGAGAAGGTCAGGGGTTCGATTCCCCTCAGATCCACCGAAATAAGGCGGGGTTGATTGGTCAGAAATGGCCGGTCGGCCCCGCTTTTTGCGTTTTTGGGGTCGACGAAAGTTCGACCGATCGTTGGTAATGAGAGGGTCACGTGGGGCAGATCTGGGGCAGCCAGCTCAACCGGCGCTCGGGAACTGGATCACGTTGGCGGGCAACTCGGGCTCTTCGGCGGCATCCTTCTTGCGCTTCTTCTTCGGCTTCGACGGCTTCAGCCGAGGGTCTTTCACGGCGGTCGCAGCTTCGGCTCGAACCCGAGAGCGCCGGTGCGCGTAGCGCTCGGTCGTGGTGATCGACGCGTGCCCGAGCAGGTCGGCTATCTCCGCGAGCGAGAGGCCGGCCTCGAGCTGCTCGGTCGCGTAGGTGTGCCGCAAGGTGTGGATGGTGGCCCGCTCACCTGCGCCGTCGTTGATCCGTGATCGCTTCACCGCGGGATCCCAGTTCCGCTTGCGCCAGTTCGACGCGTCGAGGGGTGCTCCGCCGACGTCGGTGAAGATGAAGTGGCCGCGCTCGGTGGCATCGAGTAGGGGTTCGATGATCTCCATCAGCCACGGAGCGATCGGCGTCGTGCGCCGTTTCTTCCCCTTCGTGTAGGGCGCGAGGATCCGATTGTGCGCGTCCCATGCCTGGCGCCATCGGATCGTGTGCTGCTTCCTGTTCACGTGCTCGGGCATGAGCGCGACGGCTTCTCCCCACCGGGGCCCGGCACCGAGGAGTACGGCGACGAGTGCTTGGTCGCGGGCAGCGAGCGCCACCGCTTCGGCGCTCGGCTTGGCACCCTCGACTGCGAAGCCCGCGAACAGGTGCCGCTGTTCTTTCACGGAGAGCACGCGCTCCGAGAGGTTCGTCGGAATGTTGAGACGGAGGCCGATCGCGGGATTCGACTTCAGGATCCCGACGTCGACGGCAGCCGAGAGTGATGGAGAGAATGCGGCGATGATCCGTTTCGCGCTCGTCGCGGTGAGGCCAGCCTGCTGCAGTTCGATCGCCCATGCGCGGATCTCGTGCCGGTTGATGTCGATCAGGCGGGTGTCGCCCCACTTCGGCATGATCCGACTCTCGATCATGCTCATCGTCCGAGAGTGCGTCGACCGCTCGACATAGTGCCCGCGAAGCCACTCGGTGCACCAGTTTCCCCAGCTGCGTTCGGCGGCGCGGGGATCGCGCCACCCGAGAGCGCGGGCATCTTGCTCGGCCGCGCTCGCCGCACGCTCGGCGGCAGCTTTGTGCGTGAACGAACTCTCGATGTAGCGCTTCTCACCTCCCGGAATGCGGTAGCCGGCACGATAACGTCCGGATGCTAGTTTCTCGGCCCATCCCATGATGTGCCCCTTCCTGTCGTGTATTGGGTATGCAGCAGCTCAGCCCGCCGTGGGGAGCTGTGAGAATGCGGGTCGAAGGGCGGCGCGCTACGCGGTGATGCGCGCGGCCCACTGGCCGTCGCCCATGCGGGATCCGACGTAGATCATGTCGCCGAGACGGTTGAGTGAAGCCGCATAAGCCTCGGCGATGCGCTGCAGCACGCCGAGCTCCTGACCGATCCAGTCCATCTGAGTTCCGAACTTCGCCTCGGCTATTCGATACTCATCCGGGTCAATGAGGAAGTGCGCGGCCCACTCGTCGGCGGCGCGCTCCTGGCGTGCTTCGATGTGGTCGAACATTGAATGGCAGTGCCCGAGCGCGGCGTGGCCGAGTTCGTGCGCGAAGGTACACAGGGTCTTCGTGTAGGTCATGCCGTCGAGGAGCCAGATGTGCCGCACCTCCTCTGCGTACTTGCCTGGATGTCTCGGGTCGAGGTCGTTCGTAAACTCCCATGTGACGCCCATCCGGCGTGACTCATCAATGAGTCGTCGCATCGTGTTTCCTCCTATTCATCCATCAACTCACCTGTCTCCTCGGTGAACGGGTGAGACACCAGGTCGTAATCCGCTTGGTGGCGGGACTCAACATGCTCGCGCTCGCCGCCGACATTGGACGCCGCAACCAGTTCGTTCGTCACTGCCGTCACCGCCGCTTGCCCCGCCGCAGCCTTACGGTCATCCGGGAGACTGTCCATGATTCCGCCGACAATCGCTACCCACCGCGAGGTCTCGGCAGTGAAGCTTGCGGCACGCGGTTTGATACCGAGAACCTCCAGAACTGGAATCAAAGTCTTCGACTGGGGTACCTTGCCGGTCGTTTCGATATTCCCGATGGACTGGCGCGTTACGCCCGCGGCATCAGCGAGCTCTTGCTGCGTCATTCCCAGTCGCTGACGAAGGCCTTTGACTTGGCTAGAAAGCTCGGCCCGCTCGCTCATTGACAAGTTCTCGGTACTTCTTTTTGACATGACGCGAGCCTAGCATGCCAATGACTCAGCCGCATAACTTGCATTGTATTTGTCATTCAGCCGGGTTTAAGAACTACATCTTTGTCATTCTGGGTTGCGCAATGCAAAAGACGGTGCGACACTCTTTGGCATGGCAACACAAACAGCAACCTCCAGCGGCGAAGCGATTCGACATCTTCGCACGAAGGCCAGCCTGACTCTTCAGCAGGTTGCCGAGGGCGCCGACACTTCGGTCGCCTACCTCTCCAAAGTCGAACGAGACCAGTTCAATCCGACCGATGACTACGTAGCGAAGGTCGTCGTCTTCATCGCATCGTCGATGATGCGGAAAGCAGGTGACTGATGACTTCTGCTCCAATCAACGTCGAGCAGGCCGCAGCATTGGGGGGCACATGCCAGGAGACTGTGCGCCGGGCTCTCCGCTCAGGTGAGTTGCACGGTCGGCAGCGAGCGAAAGGCGGCACGTGGAAGATGCGTCCCGGTTGCGTGAAGCGTTGGGCCGCGAACGAGCCTTGCAAGCACCAGGCTCTCCCGGAACCAGTGAGCTTGCGCGAGTTCCGCACCAACGGTCGGAGGACGGCATGAACACGCTCGAAGTCTTCCAGTTCGAATCCGCCGCCGCGCTCCGCGTTGTGCTCCGCGACGGCGAACCGTGGTTCGTGCTCGCCGACGTCTGCCGCGCCGTCGAGATCTCGAACGTCGGCAACGTCGCAGCCCGACTCCCCGACGAGATGAAGGGTGTCCACCTGGTGGATACCCCTGGCGGGCAGCAGTCAGCGACCGTCGTCAGCGAAGCAGGCATGTACGAGGTCGTCTTCCGCTCCGACAAGCCCGAAGCCGTCCGCTTCCGCCACTGGGTCACCGGCACCGTACTCCCCCAGATCCGCCGCACCGGATCCTTCGGACCGGCACGTCTCGACCCGACGACCCCCGGCGGCATGCGCCTCGTCCTCGAAGCTGCATCAGCTGCGCTCGCCGCGCTCGAGGTCGCGAAGCCGAAGGCCGACGCTTGGGACGAACTCGCATCCGGCACCGGTGACTACTCGGTCGCCGACGCCGCGAAGATGCTCTCTCGCGCTGGCATCGAGACCGGACAGAAGCGACTCTTCGACAAGCTCGAGGATCTCGGATGGATCTTCCGTCGCGGTGGCCGCTGGCAGGCGTACCAGTCGAAGGTCGACGCCGGTCTCCTCGCCTACAAGGCGCAGTCCCACCGTCACCCCGGCACCGACGAGACGATCGTCGACGCCCCTCAGATCCGCATCACCGTCGACGGGGTGCGAAAGCTCCGCGACCTGATCCGCGCCGCCGAACCGCTCGAGGCGCTCACCGCGTAGCTCCCGACCCCTTCTCTCAGCCAGCACCACCCCGCCTGGCTCAGCTACTGCATACCCAATTCCCGGAAGGAATGCCCATGTTCAACAGCCCCACCGTCTCCCGCCCGGACAACGCACCGCAGATCGTCACCTGCGAAGCCGACGAGCACACCCCCCGTAGCACCGTCCCCGCACCGCACCAGATCACCGCCGACTGCAAGCACCCCCGCAACGCCGGACCCGTCATCTGCGACGCGCACTCCGCACCCGGCGCCCGCTTCCCCAAGCACGCACAGCGCCGCACCTGCAAGAACCCGGTGCTGACCGGCGGAGCGGAGAAGTGACCGCGCATGGACTGGTCGCTCGTCGCCTGGCGCACCCTGCTCGCGCTCCTCGCGCTATCGGGACTCATGGCAGTTTCCAGCCTCTTACCGACCTCCCCCGTCTTCTTGACCCTGTCGGTCGCGCCCGGGTTGCTCGTCACGGTCATCCTCGTCTGCTCGTCGTTCGAATCGGACACGCCTTCGTCGACCTCTTCCGGCTCATCGACCGAGGGCTCCGCTGATGCGTGAGCCGTGGGAGTGCCCGTGCGCGGGAAGCGCGGCGTGCGACCGGATCAGCCCGTACGCGATGGTCTACCTCGTCTGGTGGCCCGAGCAGTCGGTGCTGAAAGTCGGCCGCGCACACCGCTTCGACCGCGTCCGTCAGTACCTGAAGACCGGCGCGATCGTGCTCTACGTCCAGGAGGGCGTGCTGCGCGAGTGCGAGCAGGAAGTGCTCGAACTCACCCGGCGCCGCTTCGCCCGCGCCTACCGCACGGATGCCGAGCAGAAGGCGCACGGGCTCTGGGAACGGGGAGGCGGCTTCACCGAGTGCTTCACCGTCACACCCGAGCACGTGGGAGCCGCGCAAAACATCTTCATCGAGGGAATCACACCGTATGTACATCAGACAGCCGAGGCAGGTGCCTGGCGACGACTTCACGAACATCGCGTGGGCGCAGCTGACGGACTCGCATCGCCTGCTCATGGTGGCGCTGCGCATGCTCGCGGACGTCGGCGGCGCGGAACGGGTCGACCTGCACCGCATCCGGCGCGAGACGTGGCAAGCGGGCGAGGAGGGCGCGAGCTGGCCGACGATCGACGCAGTCGAGACGATGCTGCTCGAACTCGCGGACGCGGGATGGTTGCGGTTCTACCCGGATCCGAAGGGGTCAGGGACGGAGCTGTATCAGGTGCTCGCCCCGTGGCCGAAGCCGCAGAAGCAGGGCTTCCCGAAGTGGGATCCGCCCGCCGACAGCCCGCCACCGGTGCCCGTCGAGATCCCAATGGACGAGCCGTTCCGGAAACCAGTAGTAGGGGGTGTGCGGGCGGGCGCGGGCGAGCGGGCGGGGGCGAGCGCGGGCGCGGGCGAGCGGGAGGGTTCCTCCGGAACCACCGAGATCCCGCAGCTTCGAATCACTCCCTCCCGGTTCTGCACCGAGCACCCCGGCGGACCTCCCCAGGATCTCGACTGCAGGAACTGCGGCACCGCGAGGCTCCGACAGGAAGAACACAAGGAAGCCCGCGTCGCCCGCGTGCAGGCCGACCGGCTCCCCCTCGCACTCCGCGGCCCGGTGATCGCGCAGCTCGACGCGAAGATCCAAGCCCTCGAAGAGGCAGCAGCCCAGGCCCTACTGCCCGCCCCCGACATCGACGAGCCGGAGGAGTTCATCACCGAAGACGGCCTCATCGACCACACCTGACCACCACCACCCCAGGAGCCACACCATGGGCAAGAACACCCTCAACCTGACCCTCTCCCTCGACGAGACCACGATCGCCGCATTCCGCACCGAAGCCGCCGACCGCGACATCAGCGAGAACCGCCTCATCAACGAGATCATCAACCGCCGCTACTCGCACCCCACCTGGCCCGACCTCGCCGAAGCCGCAGCGCTCGCCGCCGAGCTCGAACGGGTGACCGGTGAGCGCGACCGGGCGCGCGATACAGCAGTGCTACATTCAGACGCTTCCGATGCGCTGGCGGGCCAAATCGAAGCATCGATCACGATGGGCGACATCATCGCGAACGGTCGAGCGATCCGCGCGTTCCGGGCACTCGGGGTGAAGCTGTGAGCGCCGCACGGAATCCGCGGGCACCGCGGGGGGCTCTGCCGTTCGACGAGTTCGTCGCGGAGCTGGAATGGCTGCTGTCGTTCGGCACGCACCCGCACCTCGTCGCCCGGCAGATGAAGCTTCGCCCGGCATCGGTGCAAAAGCGCCTCAACGAGAACGGCAGGACCGATCTCGCTGAGCGCTTCGGTCGCACGATCGAAGCGAGCTCCGCAGCATGAGCCGCCTCGGACGGTCGACCCCGCTAGATCCCACCCACGGAGACACGTTCACCCTGCTCGACGGCTCGCGCTGGTCAGTGGTCGACGTGGAGGGTGCCGCAGTCCGCATCGAGGAACTCGGCACGACGATCGCGAACACCGTGCTCGTACCGCTTCGCGACCTGCTCGTCGCGGTGAACGGATGGGAGCGCGCATGCCCGCTCCGGAAGTGACCGAATGGTCCGAAGCCGATGGATACGCCGCCGCCGCCGGCCGCGACCGTGACCGCTCAGCCCTGTCCGATGTTCCGAAGCGCTCCGGCTCAGCCGGCCAGTATTCCCACCACCACCGACAGCTCCGCTCCCGCAACGGCAAGCACTCACCCGCGAACCTCGTACTCCTCACCGGCACCGGAACCGACGGCGATCACGGCTGGGTGCACGGGCACGTCGGCCTCGCGACAATCCTCGGCTACATCGTCCACTCCTGGGCCGACCCCACCAGGATCCCGATCTACCGCATCGACGCCTACGGCCTCCACTACGACTGGCACCTGCAGACCGACGACGCACAACTCGAACTCTGTTCACCACCCACCGACTACGCCGACACCGAGATCACCGCCGCGCTCGCCGCATTCGAGTCGATCCGCCTGAACTCTCGTCGAGCCGCCGACTTCCACCGCCTCTAGGAGCCACACCATGACCACCGACAGCCCCTTCGCCTCCGGCCCCGAGATCACCGTCGAGGAGACGTTCACCCCGGCGCACGTCTTCCGACTCCGCGACGAGCTCGCGAACACCCTCGTCGTCCGCACCGACTGCCCGAGGCCCATCGCCAAAGAGACAGCCGAGACGCTCCTCACCGACGGCCTCATCAACCTCACCACCCTGAACCGAAACCTGACTGCCGGCGACACCCCCGAGGAGTGCGACAACGGCAGCTGCGACGGCCCGAAACACCACCACCACGGCACCGACTGCGGCCCACTCTGCCACTGCGGGAAAGGCGAATAACCCATGGCCTACAAATGCCCCGCCGTGAAAACCGGACGCTGCACCGCCCAAGGACACCGCGCCATGGTCCACACCTGCACCCACCACACCGCACACACCACCCCACACAAATGCGGATGCGGCACCACCTGGACCAACACCCCCACCACCAACACCCGCCGCGCTCGCCGCCGGTTTTGGAGGACCGAGATATGAGCACGTACGCATCGAAGACCTACGTCACGAGCGACCGCTCCCGCGGGGAGATCGAGAAGATCCTCGCCCGCTACGGCGCGACGCACTTCGCCTACATGACGGAACCCGGCGCCGCTCGCATCGCATTTCAGGCGAACGGCCGCCAGGTGCGGTTCACGATCCCGCTGCTCGACCCGGAGGCGCGCGAGTTCACGCACCATTCCCGCGGCGTGCGCACCGCGTCAGCCCGAGAGGCCGCGTACGAGCAGGCGACCAGGCAGAAGTGGCGGGCACTCGCGCTCGTCGTGAAGGCGAAGCTCGAGGCGATCGAGTCTGGCATCGCGACGTTCGAGCAGGAGTTCTACGCGCACACGGTGCTCCCGTCGGGCCGCACGGTGTTCGAGGAGACCGGCGAGCAGGTCGCCGAGATGATCGCGACGCAGATGCCCGGCCGACTGATGCTCGACGGGGGCGCAGCGTGATCACCTACTCAGACGCGAAAAAGCGCCTCCCCCGCCCCAAAGGACGAGAGAGGCGCAAGCCGCAGACGGTTCTACCGTGTGCGCCAGTCGATGGAGGTGCCGTAATATCCGTCAACCTCCTTGCAGAGGTACCGCACCTTGACCGAAATCGGCTTCTGCCGCTTAATCGACGCCACCTTCTTAGCGGTCTTGATTTGGCAAGTCGCCTTGGAACCCCAAATCGGGCTCCAGCTATGGCCAGCAGCGTAAGCCGGGCTCGCGGCGAGCACACCGCCGAGCACGAGCGCGGCAGTGGCACCGGTGGCGGTGAGTTTCCTGCGGATCGACATCATTGTTTCCCCTCGTTGAAGACATCCGTTGAATTCCACCGTAATACGGGCGGCACAGGGCTGTCTATTCCATCGCCAGACGGTGCAGCATGACGACCGCGCTCGATGCCTTCGCCGGCGTTGGGTGGGGTGTCACGATACTCGCCGCGCCGCTCGCCCCGCCCGCCGAGAGTGACGAGTGGGACAGCCTCTTCGCGGAGGTCGCCGGATGACCACCCACCCGCCTCTCACCGACACCGACATCAACGCTCTCGCCCGCATGGGGCTGCCCCGAACATCACTCGACCTCCCGAAGGAGAACACGACCATGACGAACCAGAAGACACCCGAGCAGGGCGGCGCAACCGAGGAACAGATCGAAGCCGCAGCACGCGTTATTTACGATGAAGCTACTGCCCTAGTACCGGATGCCTGGGAGCGGGAAGAAGAGAGCGAGAAGACGTACTGGAGGGGCCAAGCCAAGAGAGTCTTGGTTGCCGCACTCTCAGCGTCGTCGCCCGCCAATCCAGCGGATGAGCACCACCATGCCGAGGAGCGCGAGGCCAAGGGTGAGGATCATGCGGCAACGGTAACAGGCGAGGCGGGACCGAGTGACGCCCGCCTTGCTCAGGCCCGGGACGTGATCGATCGCACTTTCGGATGGAAGCACCTACGAAAGTACGGCCACATGTCCGAGGAGTGGATGGACAAGCTACGGGACGGTCTCGCTCGCAACGTGCTCGCGTTCGAGGAGATTCCGGCGGCAACGGGAACAGGCGAGCGCGAGAAGCTGATTACGACACCTGAGCAGGAGGCGGGCCTCGCGTTCGGAACTGTTGTGCTGTTCTCCGACGGTGTCGCGGCGCAGCTCGACACATGGTCGAAGGGTCGCGTGTGGCGGTGCACGAACTCCACATACGTCATCGCGTTCAATGAGACGATGCTGCCCGCGATCGTGCTGCACGACCCAAGCCGGCCTGACGAGCAATTGCGAGGTGAGGGGAGATGAGCGAGATCGTCCCTGCCGATGAGATCGAGAACATCGTCGGCGCGAGCCGGCACCCGGTCGAGCATGTCGGCCGCGCGGACTCGGAGACGGGCACGGTCTACATCTTGCATTCGCAGGAGTGCATCGACTCCGCTCCGGATCTGCTCGAGTGCGAGTTCTCGGTCGCTCTGGATCGCGGGATCCGGGACTTCTACCCGTGGATGCTCTGGGAGGGCGCGGAGGACGCCCCTGTCGAGCTCCGGATCTCGCGCGGCTACCTGGTCCCCCGAATCATCTACACGAATAACACCGCGGCGCTCGCCGCCGAACGAGAGGTCTCTGACGAATGAGCACGAACACCACCATCGCCCCGCTTCCGGAGCCACCGGCGGACCGGATCGCGTGGATCGACGCTGAGACGACGGGACTGTATGCCCGGAGCGATTGGATGCTCGAGATCGCGGTCGTCGTGACGGACAGCGCCTTGAACGAGGTCGCGTCGTTCTCGGAGGTGCTGCACGTCGATCTCGCTCGCACTCTGGATCGCATGGACGAGTACGTCGCGAACATGCATGCGGGTTCGGGTCTGCTCGGTGATCTTGCTCTCGCGACGGAGGAGTCATCGGGCCCGGCGGTGCAGCAGCGCATCATCGAGTTCCTCACCCGACACGGCGCGCTCGGCGCGGTCGCCGCCGGCAGCAACATCCCCTTCGATCGCGGCTTCCTCGACGTGTGGATGAGCGACCTGAACCGCAACGCCCTGCACTACCGCAGCATCGACGTCTCCACAGTGAAGGAACTCGCACGCCGCTTCGCACCCGACGTGTTCTCCACCGCACCACAGAAACGACTCGAACACCGCGCACTCCCCGACATCCGCGAATCCATCACCGAACTCCGCCACTACACCAACGCCGGCCTCCTCACCCCCACCACATCAACCGACGCGCTCGCCGCCGAGGAAGAAACGAACTGATGGCCGAGATCCCGAACCCAGCGCAGCTCGCACAGCAGCGCCAGGCCGCCGAAGAGCGAAAGCAGGAGCGCGACCGCGTGAGCACCGTGCGCAAACGCCGACGGCTCGTGCGCGGTGCGAGCCTCACCGCCCACATCGAAGACGAAACCGCCCGCGCGCTCGCCAAGCTCGCCCACCCTGACACCGGAGGAAAACGTGACTGAGACCAAGACACCAGAGGCGAACGAAGACGCGCTCATGGCGCTCGACGTGCACGAGTGCTTCGAGCGCCTCACGAAACCTTGGACGCTGCACGCGCCCGACAGCGAGACCGGGCACATCGTCGCCCGCCTGATGCCGGCGCTCCTCCCCGAGCTCCGCGACGCCGTGTTCGGAGGAATGGAAAGCACGGGTGGATCAGCGAGCTTCGGCGCCCGGCTCCCGATCAGCGACGGGGCACTCGACCTGTACGAAACGATCGACCAGCAGATAGCAGAAGCGTGGGCCTCGGCGTTCCCGGGTCAGGTGCCGACCGTCGACGTACCCGAGCGCCTTCTGTCGCAGGTCGTCGCGGTCGCGAAGCAAGATGAGCTGGTAACCGTGCTCGTAGCGGAGCAGCGCGTCGAGCACGGCGGCGAGCGCGACGAGCACTGGTGGGTGGAGCGGAAGCCGGTGGAGTTCACGCTCGTTGCGCTGCTGCGCCGGTGGGTGCGCCAGGTGATGGAGTTCTTCAATCCGCCGCGCACGCGCGAGATTGCTGCGCCGTGCATTCAGTGCGGGGTGGAGTGGGCGGCTCGTACTTCGGGCGGTGAGCACGTGCCCTATCGCGTGTTCGTGTTCGTGCAAGATGCTGATAGGTGCTCGTGCGAGATCCGTTGTTTCGCGTGCGGTGGGTCGTGGGGGCCGGGCCTGTTCCAGTTCGTCGCTGCGAGTCTCGGTGAGAGCACCGCTCGTCCGCATCTCACTGATTCTCCCAGCGAGCCGTAGGCACCGAATGTCGGTGCTTGTGTGTTAACCTGTGGGTGCTCGGCATAAGTGTGCCACAGAACCGGTCTCATCATCTCGATGGGGCCGGTTTCTTGTTTCCAGGCGATCGTTTCATCAGATCGCACTGAGCATCATCTAGCTCGCATGCTGACTACTGAGCGAACCGCTCAGAAGCCCGGAGGCCGCATGGCCCCGGGGCTTCGGAGTCTCCGGGAGGTGCCGATGTCCTCGCAGCAGATCCGGAACGGCAAGGGCCATCGGGCGTACAAGCGGAAGGCAGCGGCGCTGAAGCGACGCACCGCTCGCGACAACCTCTCCTGCGGTTACGGCAGTGACTTCGGATGCGGCGAGCCTATCGATACCACGCTGCACTACCAAGACCCCATGGCGTTCACGGCAGACCATCCCGTAGCAATAACCAACGGCGGGGATCTCGTGAAGCAGGACCTCCACCCATTCCACCGCAAGTGCAACCGGCAGAAGAGCGACGCGGCGGTTGTCGAGATCTGGGGAGCTACTTAGAGCTGTGTCACGTGAATAGTGTCGCGGGCTCCGCGACCGCCCTTGCTCAGCTTCCAAGTGCGGCCGTCGTACGTTTCCACGTACCAGGCCGCGTTCGTGTTCTCCGTTGTTCGATAGTCGAGTCGAATGTTCCGCGGACTGAGGCCTGTAGTAGTTGTCCACGCCTCAAGGAAGTCTTTTGGCACCGCGGGACGGACCTTTTCTTTCACACCCCGATGGACGAACCAACGATCGTTCCGATCCTCACTTATCGGTGAAACAAACCACCCACGGTTACCTCGCTGATCGCCAGTCTCGGAGGTTTTTCGCTCCCAAGTCACTTGCGTGGGATCAAGTTGAGCTTTCTCATGGCGATTCAAGAGTTCGATCAAGGCCTCGGCCATGTCTGGCTGGTCACCCTGATACGCGTCACTGGGGTCAGAGTCTGCTTCAATTTCCGCCGCTTCGGCTACAGCTTCCGCTCGCTCCCCACGACGAACAATCTCTCGCGTCTCTTCGGCAACCTCATGGACCTGCTGCAACAGTTTGCCAAGTTGATGCGATTGTTTATCTTGTCGCGTCGCGATTGCCTGCGTTGTATCGACGGTAGATTGCAGCTTCCTCGACTGGCGGGACTGAACCATGGCAATCGCTACGGTGACAGCTAGGCCAATAGCGCTGATCAAAGCACCTAGAACGCCGAGTAGTAGTCCGAAGAGCGTCGAGAAACTGTCATCCACTCAGCTATCCTGCCTCCCTGGATTCCCTTCGTCAACGGTTTGAGGAATCGAAAAAATATGGCGATCCCCTCCTGCTGCCTCGCTCCCGCGCGGTCTTGGCGCTTCTCTCCGTGGGTGAATTGGGAAAACGTGGGGGAATTGAACGGGAGGGCGAAATGGCGCGCCAGAAAGCCCCCTGCGGTACAGACGCCGCCTATCGCCGGCACCTGAGAAACCGCGAAACCGTCGACGAAGCCTGCCGTGAAGCGCACGCCGTGGCCGGGCGAGCGAAGCGACCTTCGGCGCCGCACACGTCCCCCATCGCCAGCCCGCCAACGCCGCCTCCGCCTGCGGGTGCCGGCGAAACGGATGATCAGCAGCTGATCATCGACACGCTGCGCACGGCGTTCGTGAACATCGCATCCTCGGAACCGACGAAGCTCGCCCCAATCGCCCGCGAGTTCCGCGCTGCAGTCGAAGCAACTCAGGGGCCGGCCGAGCAGCCGAAGGAGTTGACCCTTGCCGACCAACTCGCGGAAGCCAGAGCAGCTCGGGCTGCAAGAGCCCAGAGTCAGGGCGCTACCGCTTAGTCGCGCCGACACGCTCCTCGATGACGTCCTCGACATCTGCGACCTCGCGAACATCACCTGCGATCTCTGGCAGGAAGGGGCACTCGAGGCCATCGCGTCGATTGACGAGTTCGGTCAATGGGCCGCGACCGAGTTCGGTGTGCTCGTGTCCCGTCAGCAGGGCAAGGGCAACATCCTGCTGCCCTACGAGCTCGCCCACCTGTTCCTCTGGCCTCGCGAAGACGGCGCGCCAAAGCTCATCGGGCACACCGCTCACGAGGGTGCGACCGCGCGCGAAGCATTCCGCCGTGCACGACGCATCATCCTCGCCTCTCCGGTTCTGCGCGCCGAGCTCGTCGGCGGTGGCAAACAGACGGCTCAGGGCGTGACGGGCATCTCGACCGGCAACGGCAACTGGTCGATCGAGCTGAAAAACGGCAGCCGCCTCGTGTTCTTCACCCGCACCGGGTCCGCTGGCGTCGGGATCTCGTTCGACGTGCTCATCGTTGACGAGGCGCAGCACTCCCCGCTGAGTATCCTCGAGGCGCTGCTGCCCGCGACCGACGCGAGCCCGAACAAGCAGGTGCTCTTCACCGGCACGGTCCCGAAAGAGGATCAGGACGGCGAATACTTCGAGGGGCTTCGCGACCGCGGGCGCAAAGGCGGTTTCGAGCGCACCGGGTGGATCGAACACACCCCGATCGGCTCCGACGACCCCGACACCGCCGCGAAGATCGACCTCGGATCCCACCAGGTCTGGCGCGAAGGAAACCCCGGCCTCGGCATTCGCCTCGCATGGAAGACCGTGCAAGACGACTGGGATCGCATGGGGCAGACCAGCCCCGAAGCATTCGCGCGCCAACGCCTCTCTATCTGGCCGGCACACCGCGAAGCCGAGGTCAAAAAGCTGTCAGATCTCGACCTCGAGGTGTGGCAGCGGGTGAAGGGCGACTACCCCGTGCTCGGCGACGGCGGGGTGATCGCGATCGCGCTCGGCCGCGGCGGCGGCTCCGCGAGCATCTCGAAAGCGATCCGTGCGGACGACGACCACATCATCGTCGAGCACCACATGACCGACGCCAAAGTGCGCTGGGTTGCCGAAGAGGTGAAGAGCCTCAAGGCCGAACTCGGGGACGCGCTTGTCGTGGTCGACCCGAAGAACGCGGCCGTGATTCTCGCGGACCTCGACCGGCTCAAAGTGAAGTACCTCGCAATGAGCCTCGACGAGATCGCTGCAGCGCACTCGATATTCATCGAGCACTCAAACGACGGGCTCGTGCTGCACCGCGATCAGCCCGAGGTGACGAAGTCGTTCGAGTTCGCAACGACCCGAGCTATCGGCCGCGCCGGCTTTACCTGGGAGCCGTCGGACCCGTCGAAACCGATCACGCAAGCCCAGTCGATCACATGGGCCGTGTGGGGCGTACTCAAGTCCGAAGCATCCCCGAAGAAGCAGGCTGCACCGCCGCCGAAAGCGATGGTGCTCAAACGCGACGATGTCGCGCGCGACGAACTCAACCTCTCTGCGGCGAGGTTCTAACGAAGAAGGAGGTCTGTTTTGGGTGAAACCGGATACCAGGCCGACACCGGGCTCCTCGGCTGGGGGAAGCTCACCGCTGAGACACACGAGACGAACCCCGATCTGCAGCACCCGTTCTCGATCGACGTGTTCGATCGAATGCGCCGCGAGGATCCGCAGGTGAAGTCGGTGCTCCGCGCTGTGACCCTCCCGATCATGCGCACGGGATGGGTGGTTGACGGCACCGGCTGTCGGCCCGAGGTCGTCGCTCACGTCGCCGCGGATCTCGGCCTCCCGATCAAGGGGGCGCCCGCCACGTCACCGACGCGGACGAAGGGCCGCTTCTCGTTCAAGGAGTTCCTGCGCCTCGCGCTGCTCGAGCTGGTCTACGGGCACAGCTTCTTCGAGCAAGTCTACGACCAGAGTGCGAGCGGCACTCACCTCGCGAAGCTCGCCTGGCGGCCGCCGCGCACGATCTCCGAAATCGAGGTCGCCTCCGATGGTGGCCTCGTCTCGATCAAGCAGCACGGCCGCGCTGGGAGCGGAAACGTCACGATCCCGGTCGACCGGCTCGTCGCGTTCGTGAACGAGCGAGAGGGCGCGAACTGGCTTGGCGAATCGCTGCTGCGGTCTGCCTACAAGATGTGGCTCCTGAAAGACCGCGTGCTGCGCATTCAGGCGCTTACCGCAGAACGTAACGGTCTCGGCCTCCCCGTTCTCACCGCCGGCGAAGCGCCGGAAGACATCGACGATCCAGTCGCCTGGCAGGAAGCGGAGCTCGAGCGGCTGCTCGAGATCGCGAAGGACGCCCGCGCCGGCGAGGCGGCAGGGGCTGCGCTGAGCCACGGTTCGCAGATGCAGTTCTTGGGCGTGACCGGGAAGTTGCCCGACACCGATAAGCCGATCCGTTACTACGACGAGCAGATCGCGCGCGCGGTGCTCGCGCACTTCCTGAACCTCGGGACCGAAACCGGCTCCTGGGCGCTCGGCTCGACGTTCGCGAACTTCTTCACCGACTCGCTCAACGCCGTCGCCCAGCACATCGCCGACGTGATGAACCAGCACGTCATCGAGGATCTCGTCGACATGAACTGGGGCGAAACCGAACCCGCTCCGCGCCTCGTGCCGGCCGCAATCGGCGAGCAACAGCAGATCACCGCCGAAGCGATTCGTGCACTCATCGATGCCGGTGCGATCACCCCCGACGCTGGCCTCGAAGCATGGATTCGCGAACGCTTCGGCGCCCCAGTGAAGGCACCCGCTACCGAGTCGGAGGGCGGGAGTTCCGCCGACGTCGCCGAACGTGCGCGCGCCGCCGCCGAGACTGCGCAGAAGGTGTATCTCGCAACCGACAAGGTGCCCCTCACCCAGGACGAGGCACGAGAGCTGATCAGGCTCTCCGGGGCGAACCTGTCCGGCGCCGGCCCCGACGTGAGCCGAATCCCGAACCAAGAGCCCGAGGAGGCCGCATGACACGCACCGAGACCTGGCCGAACCGATTCTGGGGAAGTCGGGATGTGCCGAAGACGAAGCGCGAGTTCTTCGACGCCGTCGTCGCGCCGCCGCCCCAGGGTGACGAGCCGGAAGTCGCAACGATCCGCCTGTACGGCCCGATCGACTCCTGGGGCGGCTACTGGGGCATCTCCGCGAAGGACGTCGGCGGCGTGCTCGACCAGCTGCCGGAATCCGTGACCCAGATCATCCTTCGCATCAACTCACCCGGCGGGCACGTGTTCGAGGGCATCTCGATCATGAACCTGCTCGGAGCGCACCGAGCGAAGGTCACCGCAGTGGTCGACGGCCTCGCCGCTTCGGCCGCGTCCGTGATCGCCGCCGGCGCCGACGAGACCGTGATGTCGCCTGGCACGCAGATGATGATCCACTGCACCTCCACGATCGTCTGGGGCAACGCCGCGGAGATGCGCAAGGAAGCTGCCGTGCTCGAAGGGCTCGACCGCTCGCTCGTGGAGATCTACGCAGCGAAGGCCGGCGAGAAGGACTGGGCGACGCTCCTCGAGGCGGAAACCTGGCTGACCGCCGCAGACGCCGTCGCCGAGGGACTCGCCGACCGTGTCGCGACAATCCCCGACGCGGGCGAGACGGAAACCGTCGGCGACGAGGGCGACGACGTCGTGCTCGTGCCCGACGAGGCCGAGCCCGAAGACATAGCCGCCGCGCGAGTGATCCGCTTCGCCGCGCGCCGCGGCGCTGTCGCAACCGGCGCGACATCCCCCAAGCTCCCGAGCTCGACCGAGCCGGGTGACCCCAACCGAAAGGAGAACGTCGTGGCTTACGACGATCTGACGGCTGGCCTTCGCGAGCGGCTCGGCGTGACCGATGCCTCCGCCAACGACGAGACGCTGCTCGCAGCCCTCGACGAGGCACTCGCAGAGCAGCCCGAACCCACCCCCACCGCCGCGCTGCCCGCAGGCTTCACCGCGATCGACGAATCCGTGCTCGCCGATCTGCAGAAGAACGCGCAGGCCGGTGCGGAAGCCCGCGCCGAGCAGGAGCGCTCGCGACGCGACGGCATTGTCGAAGCGGCGCTTCGCGATGGACGCATCGCCTCCGCTTCGAAGGACGCGATCCGCGCGAACCTCGACACCGACGAAGCCGGCACGACCGCGTTCCTCGCCACCCTGCCCAAGAACACGGCGGTTCCGGTGACTGAGGTCGGACATTCCGACACGCTCACCTCGGCCGCCGACCAGCTCGCCGACGCGGCGGGCTGGAACGACATCGAGGAGGAGACGCGATGAGCGACTACCTGCCCAAGTTCAAGCCCGGCCAGGCCGTGACCTTCAAGGCCTCCGCCGCGATCACGGGCGGTCGCCTCGTCGAGGTGACGGGCAACCGCACCGTCGCCCATGCTGGCGCCGACTCCGCGAAGGTCGTCGGCGTCGCCGGCTTCGACGCGGCGATCGGGGACGACGTCGTCGTCTACGCCGGCGGTGTGCAGCGCCTCACCGTCACAGCTGCTGTCGCAGCTGGTGCCACCGTGACCGCCGGTGCGGGCGGCAAGGCCACTACAGGTGGCACCAACAAGATCGGCACGGCACTCGAAGCCGCGGCCGCCGCTGACGACGTCATCGACGTCCAGGTCTGAAAGGACACCAGAGCATGGGTTACACCTACCCGGTGAAGCACCCCGAGGGGAAGCTCACTACGGAGCAGCTGCACATGCTGCTCGCCAACAAGCAGCGAGTCGCGAAGCGCATCGCGGACCTCACACAGATGCGGTTCATCGCCGACTACCTGCTGCAGGGGCGCCTGGACGCCACCGGCGGCGGAATCTTCTACGAGACCGGTGAGGAGGTCTTCGCGTCGGATGACCCGGAGGCCATCGCACCGCTCGGCGAGTTCCCGCTCGTCACCCTCGAAGACGGCGAGGTCGCATCGGCCCGCACCGTCAAGTGGGGACTCGACACGATGATCTCTGACGAGAAGATCGCCCGCCAGGGTCTGATCTACGTCAACAAGGGGCTCATGCGAGTTTCGAACACCATCGTCCGCCACGTCGACCGCGTCGCGATGGCCGTGATCGCTTCCAAGGTCACCAGCTCGTTCGCGACCGGAACGTGGGACTCGGCCGGCAAGGCGGTGAAGTCGATCCTCACCATCCAGGCTGAGCGCGCGGAAGCGGGTCTCGGCTTGGAGCTCGACACGGTAGCACTCCGCGCCGATCAGTACGCCGCGATCATCGGCATGCTCATCGATGACAAGGCGCTCCCGCGTGAACAGGGCGAGACCGCGATCGCCGGGAATCTGCCCGTCAACGCGCTCGGCCTGACCTGGGCGACCACGCCACACTTCCAGGGCAGCGACCCGCTCCTCGTTGATCGTGATCAACTCGGCGGCATGGCCGACGAGAAAATCGGCGGCCCGGGCTACGTCTCTGCCGGCGGCGTCGGCGTCGAGTCGAAGAACATCCGCGACGACGACGCTGAGGGCTACAAGCTCCGCGGACGCCGCGTCACGGTGCCCGTCGTGCTCGAGCCGCTCGCGGGTGTGAAGCTGACCGGGACGGGCATCTGATGGCCGCCCCGACCGCAGCACAGAAGGCGGCTGGCGAGAAGGCCGCAGCGGATGCCGCGGCTGCCGAGCAGCTCGGTGGCGCCGATGCGCCGTCGGTGGAATCCGACTCTGAGATCGAGCCTGAGCGCGACCTGTACCTGGTGACGGGTGCCGCCGTCGTGCTCCGCACCGACGACGGCTTCGAGCGGTACCTGTACCGCGGCGCGAACGTCGATGGCGCTGCGTTCTCGCAGTCCAGCATCGACCACGCGATCTCAAACGGTCTGATCGCGGGAACCGAGTAACGAAGCAGGGGGCGATGACGATGATCACGCACGACCAGATCGGCAGCGATGAGGATCTCGCGCGCGAGGTACTCATCGTCGCAAAGGACATCGCCCCCTGCATCGCCTCCTTCACTGACGACAGTGAAGAGGCGAAGGACGCGATCGCGATCCTGAGCCGCGTCTACAAGGACATCGCGGGCCGGGGTAACCGGCTCGTGAAGTCGCAGCGTATCGGGTCAGCATCGGTCGATTACGGCACCACAGAATCCGCGTTCGCGGGCCAACCCCGCCGCGCCCTCCGCGCGCTCTGCGCTACTGCCCTCCGCTCACAGGGCACTTCGCGTGCGAGCTTCCCGGCTGATCGCGCACTCGCGAAGATGTGGCCGGAAAGGTACTGACCGATGCAGTTTCCACACGGCCGCACCATATTCCGGCTCCGCGCAAAGCCCATCCTCGACCCGTACTCGAAGAAGCAGATCTCAGCTGACTGGGACGACCCCGACGAGCTAGAAATCCCCCGGGCATTCATCGCTCAGACATCGTCGTCGGCTCTCAGCGATGCGAACCGCGAGCAGGCACTGGAGTCGAAGTCACTGTTCTGCGACGGCGACGTCGACGTGCAAAAAGGCGACCGCATCCGCGACGGCGCAAGCGGACCCACCTACTCGATCGACGGCATCCCACCAGCCGCCGACACGAACCCATTCACCGGGTGGACACCACCACGAGAAATCCCGCTGACACGTTCCGTGGGATAACCGAAAGGACGCCACAATGGCACGCAGCGGCGACACCGAATTCACCCCGAACCCAGCGTTCTTCGAATCCGTGCTCCGTCAGCCCGGCGTCGAACGCATCGTCGACGAGAGCGCTGCGCGCGCACTCACGAAAGCGAAAGCGAACGCCCCAGTCGACACTGGTGAATATCGCGACGGCCTCCATATCGAGCACAGAGAGTCTCGGTATCGTCGTTCGGCGCGCGTCGTTGGCTCCGATCCCAAGACCATGCTTATCGAGTCCAAGACGGGGAACCTCGCGCGCAGCCTGAAAGGCATCGGACAGTGAGAGTCGAACCCCCCGACCTCGAACTCTGGCTCACCGAATACGTGCGCACCGCCGCGCTCGCCGCCGGGCACGACGTCGACGTCGACCGTGTCGAACCTGCTGAACTCGAGATCCCACTTGAACGGCCTCTGATTATAATCCGCGACGACTCCGGCTCTCGCCTCGACCACACCATCTTCGGTCGATCGGTCGGTGCGACCGTGCTGGCGGGGTCGAAGCGCAACGCGCAACCTGCAGCAGATCTTGCGAGGTGGCTCGCCGGACTCCTACTCGACGACGCGTTGCCGCTTGTCGACGGCTCTCCGATCGTGTCAGTCGAATGGGGCGGCAGCAACGGACCGTACGCGGTCCAGGAAACCCTCGATGTGGCGCGACGTTACCTGACGGCGCAGTACGTCGTGGCCGGCTCCTGGTGAGCCACCCCCACACCCATTCGAAGCCCCGCAGATCGCGAGGCTTCCGCATTTCTGAAGGAGTAACTCATGGCTGCTGATGAGCAGGGATTTGACCTCGAAGCCGTCGGCGTTCCGATCACGGGACTCGCAGCATACGCGCCCCTCGACGCCGCAAACGTCATCGCCGAGGCTGACCTCGGTGCCTCGCCACTCAACCTCCCCGCCGCGTTCAAGAAGCTCGGCCTGTACAAGCAGGACGGAGGGCCCGCGCCGACGCGCGAAACCGGTGACGCGATCGAGTTCTTCCAGATCGGATACAAGAAGTCCGGCGACGGCACCCGCGGCATCACCATCGGACTCGCCGAGAACAACCCGACGGTGATCACCCTGATCGAGGGCGTCGAGCCCGACGAGCACGGCGTATACAAGGTGTCATCCAACCTCCCCGACAATCGCTTCATCCTGTTCTCGTCGATCAGCTACCGCGGCGGCCTGCAGGAGCGTCAGATCGGCGTCGCGTCGGTCACAGCGGTGGAACCCGACCAGGCCGAGCGCGGCTCGGTGAAGGGCGCGAACGTGACCTTCACGTGGCAGGAGCACGACCTGTTCGACGGGTCGCCGTTCTGGCAGTGGGGTCCGGCGGTCCCCGGCGCCCCTGTCGCGCCTTCCGGTGTTACCGCTGGCACACCGGGCACGTTCAGCCCTGCGGGCGCTCAGGTGCCCGGTACGATCGCCGCTCTGCGCGCACTCGGCGACATCGGCCAGACGACCGTGTGGACGACCGGCCAGTACATCGAGTACGGCAACGGGCAGCGCGCGCACTGGAACGGCACCGACTGGGCCACCGGCGAGGCGGCCTAACCCAGACCGCTGGCCGGGGTGCTATCGGGTCACCCCGGCCAGCTTCACACCCGAACCCGTAACCCGTAGAGGAGCGCCACCATGGCAACCACCACCAAGACCACAAAGCCCACCGAGGTCGTCGAGTACGACTTCGACAGCTGGGACGACGCCGCCGAGAAGAAAGCGCTCGTCGCGCTCGCGCCAGACGTGAAGTACATCATCGTCGAGGGCACGTTCATCGGCCGCTTTCCCGACGGGGTGATCGTGAAGCTGCCGCTCTCGATCAGCCTCGACGACATCGACGCGATGACAAAGAACACCCCCAACCCGGTCGATCAGGTGAAGAACCTGCTCCGCACCGTCGCATCCGAGGACGAGGTCGCCGAGTTCACGAAGCACGACATGACCGAGACCATCGTCATGGCGGAGAAGTTCTTCACCGTGTTCTCGCGCATCGCTCAGGCGGCACTCCCGGAATCCTGAGCGTCGCCCGGTTCATCCGAGAGCACCGCGCCGTAGTCGCGTGGACACTGCGCGAATCATGCGGCGTGGGACTCTCGGATCTGGGCGGCGCGCTCTCATGGGGAGAAGCATTGAGCCTCATCGAGAGGGCTGCCGGTGATCCATCGACGGCGCTCGGTGCTGAGCTCGCAGGCTGGGCGTACCCGGCCTCTACACCTGTACTGATCGGCCTCGTCGCGCAGATCAGCAACCCGAAGGCTTCAAAACGGCTCATGCCGTGGGCGCTTACCAATCCGCGCAGCAAGAAGTCGGACGCCACCGCCGAAGAGATCGCCGCCGCCACGGCTGAACTCGAGGACGGGATCGTGTTCGCTTCCTAACCAGAGGGGGTGCCATGTCCTCTGAGGTCGGCTCCGGTCACGTCAGTATCTTTCCCGTAATGACGGGGTTCAAGGGTCGCGTCGTGAAGGGCACCAAGGAGGCGGGCGCCGCCGGTGCGAAGTCCTTCGAGGGCGGGTTCAAGGGTGCCGGGCGCAGCGCTGGTCGCTCGCTCGGCGCCGACATGAAGTCCGCCTTCGGCAGCGCAGCGGGAAGCCTGGGCGCTGCCGAGCTCGGCAAGCTCAACCGCAACGTGTCCACCGCTGCCGCTGCACTCTCTCGTGTCCGCATGAAGCAGCAGGACGACGCGGGGCGCGTCCGCGTCGCCGAGGTTCGATTGCAGGAAGCGATCGCGAAGTCAGGTGCCGGATCCGCGCAGGCCGTCGCAGCGGAGGAGCGCCTCGCTTCCGCTCGCCGCGCTCACGCGACTGCATCAGAAGCGGTCACCTCGGCATCGAATCGACTTCGCACCGCGCAGGCGGACGTCGCGCGCGCAACCGAAGCCGTGAACGCGAACGCCGTTCGCGCGTCAGGCGGGCTGCGCGCCATGGCGGCGAACTTCCGCGCGGGATACGCCGACGCGCGCGCTGGACGCTCCGCATTCACTGGCATCGCCGGTTCCCTCGGCGGCGTCACGAAGGAACTCACGATCCTCGCGCGGAACACGACACTCATTCGGTGGGCTTCCCGCCAGGCGAGCGCGGTCTCCCGCGCGTTCACTTCACTCGCGACGATGATCGGCGGCGGGCTTGCCCGTGCGGTCACCACCGCCGGATCCAAGCTGTCCGCGATCGGCGGCTACGTCCGCAGCGCCTTCGCGCCAATGGGGCAGTATGTCGCCTCTGCCGCCACGCTTATCGCTTCGCCGTTCGTCCGACTCGGATCTCAGGTCTCGACATGGTTGCGCCCCGTCACGGCGCAGGTCTCCGGCCTGTTCTCGAAGATTGGGCAAGCCGCAGGCCCCGCCGCGAGCCGCTTGGTTTCCGGGTTCGCGAGCGGAGCCGCTCGATTGGGCTCGTCGGTTGGCGGCGCTCTGCAGTCCGTCGTCTCGGCAGCGTCGAACGCCGGCGCGGTGGCGGGGCGTGCGCTCTCCGCTGGAATCCAGAACACCGCTACGGCTGGCGTCGCTGCTGGCGGCGCTGCAATCGCGGTAGCGCTCGGCTCCGGCCTGTCCCGACTCACATCGATCGACACGGCCCGCGCGAAGCTCACCGGTCTCGGCAACGACGGCCAGACCGTTGCGAAGATCATGGGCGACGCCTCAGCCTCAGTGCGAGGAACCTCGTTCGGTCTCGGCGAGGCGGCGACCGTCGCGGCGTCAGCAGTCGCCGCCGGCATCGCACCCGGTGAAGCGCTGCAGGGACACCTGAAGCGGATCGCGAACAACGCATCCGCCGCGGGCATGTCCATGCAGGACATGGGTTCGATCTTCAATAAGGCCGCGACCCAGGCCAACGGCGTACAAAACGACGTCATCAGCCAGCTCGCGGACAAGGGAATCCCGATCTACCAGGCACTCGCCGACCAGATGGGTGTCACCGCGGGCGAGGTCTTCAAAATGGCCTCCGAGGGCAAGGTCGACTTCGAGACTTTCTCGAAGGCTGCCGAAGCGGCCGCCGGTACCGTCGCTGTCGAGATCGGCAAGACCGTCCCGGGCGCCTGGAAGAACATGCTCGCGTCGCTCGGACGCTCCGGGGCCGGAATCTTCGGCGGCATCAATCAGGAAACCGGCGAGATGTACGGTCTGTTCGCCCGCATCGCCCCGCTGCTGCAAGCCGTTACAGCCGCCATGGCTCCACTCGAGGAGCGCGCCGCGGGGATCGGTACGAAGCTCGACACGTTGCTCGGTCCCGGCATCCAGCGGGTAACCGAATTCCTGAACAACCTCGCCGCCGGCGGCAGCAACGCCGAATCAATGTTCTCGAATATGTCCGGGCTAATCGGCATCGTCGGCGGCGCATTCGCGGGGCTCGGTGCAGGAGGGCTCGCATCGGTGCTCGCGCGCCTCGGGCCGCTCGGTGCGCTCCTGCCGGGTCTGGGCGGCGCGCTCGCCGCGCTTGCCACTCCCTTGGGGATTGTCGCCGCCGCGTTTGCGGGATTCGCGCTCTCCGGTGGCGACTTCAGTGGGCTCGTGTCCGGAATCACCGGCATCGTCGACCAGGTCGTCGCGGCGCTTCCGGGAATCGTCTCGCAGATTGCGGCAGTCGTCCCACAGCTCGTGGGCTCGATCGTCGCACAGCTGCCGCTCCTGTTGTCGGCGGCTTCGAGCATACTGACGACGCTCATCGAGGGCATCGTCGCCGCGCTTCCCATCCTGGTGGAGGGCGCGGTCGCGCTGGTCGGCGGTCTTATCTCCGCGATCGTCGCGAATCTGCCGATGATCATTCAGGGCGCGATCCAGCTGGTGACTGCCCTGCTGCAAGGAATCATCTCCGCGCTGCCGATGTTCATCGACGGAGCGCTGCAGCTCGTGTCCGGGCTGCTGACGGCGATCATCGCAGCGCTTCCGATGATCATCGAGGGCGGCATCCAGCTGCTCATGGCCCTGATTCAGGGCATCATCACCGCCCTGCCCCAGTTGCTGCAGGCCGCGCTCGACCTCGTCATGGGGTTACTGACCGCAATCCTGCAGAACCTCCCGCAACTGATCCAGGCGGGCATCCAACTGCTGATGTCCCTCATCCAGGGGCTCATCAACGCTCTGCCGCAGCTCATCACTGCAGCGATCGACCTCATCATCCAGCTCGTCACCGGGCTGCTGAAGATGTTGCCCGAGCTCATCAAGGCCGGTATCGAGTTGATCGTTGCTCTGATCAAGGGTCTCGTTGGGGCAATTCCGCAGATCATCGAGATGCTGCCGCAGATCGTCTCGGCAATTTGGGACGGCCTCGTCGGAGTCGACTGGCTCGACCTCGGCAAGCAGATCGTGATGGGAATCATCAACGGCCTCGGCGCTATGGCCGGCGCGCTGGTTGACGCGATCGTCGACCTCGCCGGAGCCGCGTTTGATGGGTTCAAGGAGTTCTTCGGAATCAAGTCCCCTGCACGAAAGATGATCCAGCCCGGCCGCGACATCGTGCGCGGCGCGGCGAAGGGCGTCGACCAGCAATCGGACGATCTGGGAGACTCCCTCGTGGACATGGCTCAGGACGCCGCGCAGCGAGCGCAGGAAGCGATGACTTCGGTCACCGCGACCATCAGCGCCTCTGCCACCTCAGACGCTGCCGATTCGGCCGCTACGGGGCGTGGTGCGTTCGCGCCGACGACCGTGCAGCAGAACAACACCTTCAACATGACGGACCGAGACCCGCGCATCGTGATGAAGCAGGCCGGCCGAAGTATCGAGGAGGCGTTCATTGGATGAGAAAACACTCTGGGTAGAGCTCCTCGGCGTCACTATGGCTGGCGCCGGGGAACCCGACCAGGGACTGATCTGGACCGATCTTGAAGGCTGGTGGGGCATCCCTGACGCGCGCGGAGAGTCCGTATCGATCCCGGGCGGTCATGGCCGCTTCCGGCGATCCCACATGCTGCGTGAGGCTCGAGTGATCACGTTGACCGGGCACATCTACGCAGCGAACAACCGCGAGCTGCATGAGATCCGGGACCGCCTCGAGGAAGCGCTCGCCGAGGGCTCGGGCCGGATGCTCGTTGCGACCGACTCCGGTGCGGTGTGGGAGCGCTGGGTGGAGATCGACACTCTCGCGATCGCGCCCGACCGGGGCCGGCGATGGACGAAGTTCACTGTCGACATGCTGGCGCCAGATCCATGCAGGTACGGCCCCGTGCAGACAGTGGGCCCGGTGACGCTGCCAACGTCGACAGGGGGCGTGAAACTGCCGCAGGCGATGCCATGGAACTTCGGCCGCACCTCGGGCGGTGCCCGACTCGTGCTCCCCAACGCCGGCACGATCCCGATCTACCCGCGCATCATCGTCTCAGGCGGCGGGCACCTTGTGACCGTGCGCGATATCACCGCGAATCGCACGCTGCGCCTGGACTGGACCGTCCCAGAGGGCTCGGAGTTGGCCTTCGACTGCGAGCGGCGGCGCGTCGAACTCGAAGGCCAAGACGTTACCCGCTGGCTGGTGATCCGCCAGTGGTTCGAGGTTCCGAAGCGTGCGACGCACGAATTTCGGTTCGAAGTGGAGGACCGCATCGGCGACCCGCTGATGACGGCCGAGTACAGGAATGGAGCTTGGTGATGACCGAATTTCCAGGGTTCCCGAGCAATGGCATCGATTTCCACTACGAGGAGCTCGGGGCGGCCCTCGCGGGACTGATCGTGCGCGACGGTGCGGGCGTTCCGCGCCCCGGCGTGCTGCCCTGTCGCGAGACGCTGGTGACCGCCGGCTCCGGGTGGACGCTGAACGTCGCACCGTTCGTCGCGGTTCGCGCGGACGGGCGAAAGGTGCTGATCGGCGGAACAGACGAGGCACTGCAGGTGACAGTCGCCCCCGCACCTTCGGCGAATGCGCGCATCGATGTCGTCTACTCGCTGCCCGCGAACGTCGACGCCGGCGATCCAATTGAAGCCGTCGCGGTGCGGCAGGGAACGGCAGCGACAGCCCCAGTGAAGCCGTCGATTCCCGCAGGTGCTGTCGAGTTGGCCACGTTCCGAGTTCCGGCCGGGGCGGCGTCGGCCGCCGGTGCGACGATCACGAACACGTTCCCCTTCACTGTAGCGGCGGGTGGACGGCTCACCGTTCGAACGAGGAACGAGATGAATGCGTGGTCCGCTGGCGATGGCGCTTCGGCGTATTGCCTCGCAGATAAGCGCGTATACGAGCGCCGCAACGGCGCGTGGGTCTCAGCACACCCCGTATCCGGGCGCGCGACTCTCGCCAACCTTCCCGCCAACTCTGCGCGAGAACTCACGGTCTCCTTCCCCACGGGGTCGTTCGTGTCCCCGCCTCGGGTGATCCCGACGCTGAACGCGCCGGTCGCATGGACCCCGCAGCCGACCGTCCGTGTGCTGAGCGTGGAAGCGAACCGCTTCACGCTGCAGTTCCAGTCAGCAGTGGCCCGTACCAGCGTGCTGGTCGATTGGGTTGCGATCCCCGAATGAGCGGAGGCCACAGTGCGAGTGATTCTGCATGAGACCCGTAGCGGCGAGCCGCTCCGGGAGCTTTCGTTCTCAGCTGTGACGTGGTCGACCGCCGTTTGTGCGGCGGATGACGTCTCGGTCACGGTTCCGGGCTTCACCCGTGCCGCCGAGGGGCTGCGCGGCCTGATCGTGCCGAAGAAGATGACAGTGACCGTCTCCGATGAGGATGGGCGCTGCCTCGCCGCGGGCATCATCGGGATACCCGAAGCCGGAGAAGACGACGACGGTTCGCCGTCGGTGACGGTGCCGGGCAGCGGGCCCGAGCAGGCGATCTTCGAGCGCCGCCACGTGCTGCCATATCCATACGGTTCGCTCGTGGATCAGCAGGGATACCCGGACCCCCGTTACGACACCCGCCTGTCGGGTATCGAGTACGGGACGATGATGAAGCGGCTCTATCAGCAGGCGATGCGCCACCCCGGTGGCGAGCTGCCCGTCGTGTGGGAATCGGATCGCGGCGGTACTCGTCAGCGTGGATGGTACGCGGTCGACGGCAAGCCCGTGCAGGAAGCTGTGCGCGACCTCTCCGAGCTGCTCGGCGGTGTCGAATGGGACTGGGTTCCCACGCTCGACGAGTCCGACCGTCTGCGCTGGGCGTTCCGAACCGGCGCCGATGCCTCCCCGGAGATCACGTCGGCGTTCTGGCACAGCTGGTCCCAGGGAGGCAAGTCGCCCGACATTCGCCGGCTACGTGAGAAGGTGTCGTCCGAGTTCCTCGCCTCTACCGCGGTGTTCACCGGTGGGAAGGATGAGGACCGCGTTCTCGTCTCCCAGCGCACTGACCCGACGCTGATCAATGCGGGGTTCCCGCTGATGGAGGTATGGGACACCTCCCACTCGTCGGTCTCCGAACAGGCCACGCTCAACGGGTGGCGCGACGCACGTTTGGCCGAGGGGCAGACTCCGATCCTCTATTGGAGCTTCGATGTGCGCGCCGATCGCGCCGTCGCGATACGGAAGGGTGACTGGTGCACGATCGACATCGAGGATCACTGGTGGATCCCGGACGGCACCTACACGCGCCGCGTGATCGGCGTTTCCGGGTCCGCGGACGATGACTGGCTCGGCGTGACAGTGGCGGGTGAAGCGTCATGGTGAGAGCGTTCTACACTCCGACCGACAAGCGCCTTCCACGCGAGCTGCTCAACATCAAGAAGTCGATCGCAGACGCCCAGCGCCCGACCGGCACGGAACGAGAGCGAGCGCTGCTCAAGATCCAGGAGCAGGTCTCGAGCATCCAGGCCGTCGTGGATGAGCTGCAGGCTCAGCAGACGCACACCTTCCAGGCCGCCCCGATCGACATCTCGACAGACACCCCGAACCAGTACCCCGCGGCAACGCGCAATCTTGCGTTCCCTGGCCCCGCCGGTGGGGGCCGGATCGCGACGCTCGGGCTCTCCGCGGAGTTCGAGCGCGTCTCGGCGTCGGGAAACATCACGATCTGGCTCGAGATCGTCCAGAACGGCGTCGTCACCTGGCGGCGCTCCGGCGCGTTCTATGTCGGCGACCCCGCGTCGGCACCGCCCGGGTGGGCGTCCCCGGCGATCAACGAACCCATCCAGCTGAAAGTCGCAAACGCGGCCCAGGCCAACATGCAGATCCGTCTCTACGCGACCACGTTCGTCTCGCAGACGGTGACAGCGCAAATGCGAAACATCGTCGCGACCCTCACCTACGGGCCGCGACTCTAGAGGAGGACCACACCATGGTGCAGATCGTAGGCAGAATCGGCGACTCTGCCGCAGCGGAAGCATCGGGGCGTATCGAGTTCGCGCAGATGCAGCGAATCAACGACGGCGAGATGCTCGTCACGTCGACCACCGCGACGGCACAGGTACGGGCAGGCCGATTGGAGACCCTGCAGGGAACGCCGTTCGAACTGCCCGCGAACCCGGAAGGCACCGCGGTGCGCGTCCGGGAAGTACTCGGCGGTCGCACCTTCGAGTGGTGGACCTCCGTGCCGGACGCCGACGCGGTCGAGTACCGCGACCTCCCCATCGTCGAATCGCCCAACGTTCCAGCATCGGTGTTCGGCCCGCCGCTCTGGGTCGCGAACGTTCAGCAGATGCGTGACGAGACGGTGGAGGCTATCGCTGAGGGAGCCGCCGTCGCTGACGCGCTTGGCGGGCTCGCCGGCGTCACCGCCGCCGTCACCGAAGCGAACACAGCACGCGCCGCAGCCTCCGCATCTTCGGCGACTGCAACGAACGAAGCGAACCGCGCACAGCAGGCCGCCGACTCCATCGACATGACCGCGCTCAACACCCGTATCGACGGCATGCTCGCGAAAGACGAGACCGTCAGCTCCGTCTACTCCGTCGACGGGAGCGGAACGCAGGTAATGATCCCGCGCACTCCCGTACCAACATCACAGACGCTCGTGCAGCGCGACGACTTCGGCCGAGCAGAGATCGCAGCACCGACCCTCCCGGAGCAGATCGCCAACAAGTCGTACACGGACGCCGCCGCTACCGCTGCCGCGCAGAGCCGGACCGCGAAGCGAGCGCGCATCGTCGTCGGATGGGGACAATCGAACATGAGCGGCCGCGGACGCATCGCTGAGAACGACACCCTCTACATGCCCGTCCCCGACCGCCTCAAGCAGTTCGGCTACAAGACCCGCACACTACGCGCAGCTTCCCCGATCCTCGACCACCAGGACGAGCCGAGCGGGATCGGGCCACTGTACGACTTCGGACTCCGCATGCTCGGCGGATCCGGCGACGACGACGTGATCGTTCTGGTACCGGCTGCGCAGGGCGGAACACCGCTCGTCACCACCACCGCACCGTCATGGAACGCGACCATCTCCGGGAGCTTGTTCCAGAACGCGCGCACCCACCTCCAGCAAGCGATCACCGCCGTGACGAGCGCCTACCCGCAGCACCAGGTGCAAGTCGAGGTACTCCTCTGGCATCAGGGCGAAGGAGACAACACCTGGCCCCAGTACATAGACGCGTTCAGGGAACTGGTCGCAGGGTTCCGAGCCATCGCAGGTGGCCGGGTGCCCGTCGTGATCGGGCAGCTGCAGCCGAAGAACATCACCGGCTCCCGATACCTCGTCAACCAGGCCCACGTCATGCTCGCCCGCCAAGACGAGTTCGTCGCCTTCGCGGACATGCCCCGGACCGCGGCCAACGACTCCGGCGACGGCACGCACTACAACGCCACCGGCCAACGCGCGCTCGCCGCATCCATGTGGAGCGCGTACCAGCGCGCCCGAGTGAATCTGCAACCTCGCCCGAAGTTTCAGACGCCTGCGATGGGGGAGTTTGGGCGGGATCAGTTCGTCGTGGCGGGACCGCTCACGAAGGATCAGCGCGGCAACATCTGGGAGTTTCAGGGCAGCTCGAGCAACGTCGGGAGGTTCATCACGGACGGCACATTCGCGCGCCTCGATCCAGCGAACCCCGGCGCGGGCAGGGTGTTCCTCCTACAGGATGCGACCTACAACCGCCGGGTCACCGTGACGACGCAGTGGGGGTCGGCATCGGTGAAGTCGTACCGCATCATCCTCGTGTTCGCGAACCCCGAGGACTACCTGTTCATCGACGTGACCGGTGCAAACTTCCGGCTTGGCCGCTACTCCGCGGGCAGCACCACCTACCTCGGGACGTCCGCGATCGCGAGCAGCACTGCAGAGACGACGATCTCCGTCGGCGACAACACGATCAACGGCGCACAAGGGTCAACCGCGTTCGGCGGCAACTTCCCGATCGCGATCCCTTCCGATTTCGAGGGCGGGACGATGTTCGGCGTCTCGATGCAATCATCGGACGCTGCGACCGGCTCGCTGCTCAGCCGGATCACCCTCGCGTTGATGGACGCCCGCCCCGCGTAACGAGTACCGCCGCACGCTCCGTACTCGCTCGCCCTGGCCCCGCACCTCGCGGGGCCTTCCCATGTCACGGAAGGACTCAGCAATGGCTACGACCAACCCCGAGAACATCGAACCGGATCCCGCGAACCCGCTCGGCCTCCCGCAGGCCGTCATCGACGCGGAACCGACCGGCCACGTCTTCGACACCGACGGTTTCGAATCCGAGGACTACGTGCCCGGCGAGGACGACGACGATCCGCTTGCCGGACCGACCGGTGACGATGATGCCTGAGGCGCTCTGGCCGGTCGCGGAGCGCGACTTCGTCGTCACGGGCGAGTTCGGAAACTCCCCCGGGTACTACGCCCAGTTCGGGCAGCTCGGCCACAATGGGAAAGACATCGGCGTGTGGCTGGGCACCCCCGTGTACGCGATGTACGACGGCGAGGTCGTGTTCGAGGGGTGGGGACAGAACCACCCTTGGATGGGTGGCATCGCCGGCATCTGCGTGCTGCTCCGACACTGGTGGGGATACACCGGATACGCGCACCTCTCAGCCACGGTCGTCAACATCGGCCAGTGGGTCGGAAAAGGGCAACAGGTCGCGCTCTCCGGCGACACCAGCAGCAGCGGTGCCGGATCCACGGGCCCGCACCTGCACGCGGAAACGCTGCCTCTGGCCCCGAACTTTCTCAACGGGTTCGCGGGCCGCGTGAACCCGGCATCCATCGCTGCGTTCGTCGGCTTCGCGGGCACCCCGTCGCCTGCTCCCGTCCCGGCGCATTCTGTTCCACTGATCCCTGAGAGGTCTCCCATGCTCCCCGTTTCCGGTTCCAGCACCGCGCTTCCGCAGAAGATCCCCGCCGACGGCCGCCACCACCTACTGCTGCGCAAGGACGGGAAGGTGACGCGCAAGCGCAACCAGTTCGCTGCCGGCCCGTGCGAGATGACGCACCGCAACGTCGCGATCCGGGCGACCGCGAAACCCGGCGCGGTGCTCACTGTCAGCATCTGCCGGTACGACTCGGACAACTCCGAGACCGTGATCGACCGCGTCGAGCTCCCCGCGAACGAGCGAGGTGTCGTGCGCGCCTTGATCCCCGTCACGGAGAAGCTCGAGGCCGGGCAGGGCCTCTACCTTCGGGTGCGGGCAACAGCTGATGCGACGGTGACGCTGTACAAGTTCCGCGGCTTCAAGCAGCGGTGACGACCATGTCCATCCTGCAGCGCCTTTGGCGCGCGTCGATCTGGCACCCCGACGCGATCCCGCCCGACGAGTGGAAGTACCGCAACCTGAAACGCGTGTGGCTACCGCTGTACGACATCGTCGCTATGGGTGCCGGGGTGTGGGCCGCGACCTTCGGGTCTCCACTGCTGCACTCGCTGTTCGACGAACCAGTCATCGACGCGATGGGGGTCACGCTGGCCGTCGTCGCAACCGTCTGTCTCGCTGGTGTAGCGTTCCCGCGGCTTTGGAAGATGGAGATCGCGGGGAAAGTGACACTCATGTCACTGCTCGGCGCATACGCGTTCACGGTCGCCGTGTTCAGGGCGAACCCCGACCCGGCAGCTGGGTTCGTCGCGTTCGTGCTCGTGCTCGCGATCCCGCTTCCCATGTTCCGGCTGCAGCTGCTCGGCGAGGAGATCAAGGAGCGGCGAAACGAGGAAGGCCCCGCATGACACCCCAGGAAATCATCGGGCTCGCGGGCGTCGTGCTTCTGTTCCTCGGAACCATCGCGACCGTGCTCGGCACCCGCGGTAAGACGAAGACCGATGCGAAGACCGCGCTCGACGCCCGCATCGACGAGAAGATCAGCGAGAGCCTCGAATCGGCATGGTCACGGATTGAGTCGCTCGAATCGCGCGGCAAGGTGCTCGAGACGTCTGTGAAAGAGCTCGAGGAGAAGGATCGGCTGAAATCATCCGCGTTCGCCCGCATCCTCCGCGCGATCGCGAAGCAATGGCCGACCGATCACGGCCCCGATCTCGATCCGTCCGACATCACCCTCATCGAGGACACCATTCCCCCGACGTGGCTCCGGCAACGTCGGCACAACCAAGGAGATAACCCGTGACGATCCAGTCCATCCGAACCTTCATCGCCGCCCTCGTCGGCGTGCTCATCGTGCGCCTGATCGCGCTCCTGCCCGCGGTCGCCGACGCGATCATGTGGGCTGACGACGTGTTCGCCGAAGCCGGCTACGGCGGACTCAGCGCGCTCGCCCTCATCCAGGCAGCGATCACCGCGCTCGCGATCCTTCTCTATCAGAAGATCGCGCAGTGGCTTGGCGACCGCTGGCCCAGCATCGAGAAGTGGATGCTGGGCAACTCCGCGAGGCCTCACTACGAACCGCGATACGCGAAAGCGTCACGGTAAGCGTAGCCGCCGCCCCGCGTCCGAGAAGTGGGGTCGCCAAAAGCCGGAGGCAGCGCGCATGAGGCTTCCACGAATCGTTGACGACACTCAACACCCCGCTCCCGAGCCTCACGGCTAGGAGCGGGGTGTTGCTCGCGTCTATCGGACTTGCTCAGACAACCCCAGACAACGAACGTTCACGCGAAGTACGAGTTCAGCCTTTTTAACTGTTGAGCCGGCGCTGCAGAAGCGCACTGTATATGTATAGTTAGCTCAGACTGAGAGCCGGTTCGCAGCACGATTTTCGTCTGTTCTTCACCGCAGAAGAACGCGCTCCGAGCTCTGCGTCATTTACGTCGCGATGCCCGTCGGGCCCGCATGGTGAGTTAAGCAGGAGGACCGAATGGTGAAGAGCGCCCGAATAACCCGCGATTTTTCGAGGCGAGCCAAGGCGTGTTCGATCGGTCTGCTTGTAGCCACGAGCCTTGTTGCGTCCGGAGGAATGGCCGCTCCCGCATCCGCCTTAACATCGAGCGAAGAGTCTGCGGCAGACGAGCTCTCAGGTGCTCTAGCACCGACCCCGACTATTTCGTCAATTGCTCTTGTCGGAGATGTGCTCGCTGTTTCAGGCGCTGAGGCTCAGAACTTTACTCCCGCAGCGGATACCGTTTCGTACCAGTGGATGCGTGACGGGTCCGTTATTCCCGACGCTGTCGAGCCAACTTACACAGTGACGTATGAGGATCTCTCGACGGCCCTGAGTCTCCAAGTAACGGGCTACAGAGAGGGCTACGCGCCTACGTCGGGCACTTCCCAGCCAACAGCTCCTGTCCAGCGGGGAGAACTGGCGGGCGAGGTTCCGCAAATTCTCGGCGTCGCGTCATTCGGTCAGACCCTGACCGTCAACGCTGGAACCTGGACGGATGGAACGGAACTTACTTTCCAGTGGTATGCAGACCAAATTCCGATCTGGGACGCAACATCTTCATCGTATGCGCTGCGGATGGAAGATATCGGTCGACAGATCTCCGTCACCGTAACCGGTTCGCGGCCAGGTTACTCTCCCACCTCACGATCCTCAGTGCCCGTAGTAGTTGGTCTGGCGAAGTTGCAGAGCTCTGCTCCGAGCATTGTCGGTATGCAGACCGTCGGGGCGAAATTGAAGGCCGAACCTGGGTTGTGGACGGCCGGAACGACATTCAAGTATCAGTGGAACCGCAACGGGTCCGCGATCCCGGCTGCCACCCAGGCCACCTATGTGCTGCAGGCAGCAGACGCAGGTAAGCGGATTTCCGTCTCCATCACCGGGCAGCGCAACGGCTTCGAGGACCTTAGCGAGGTTTCCGAAAACACCGGGACGGTGGCGAAGGCAACGCTGAGCTCTGCCACTCCGAAAGTAAGTGGCAAGGTCAAAGTTGGATCAACCCTGAAGGTTACGCGGGGGACGTGGACGTCCGGTACCGCGTTCTCGTACCAGTGGTACCGGAATGGGTCTGCGATCTCTGGTGCTAAGTCGTCGTCATACAAGTTGAAGAGTGCCGACGTCGGGCGACATATCAAAGTCAAGGTGACCGGCACGAAGGCTGGCTACAACTCCGCTTCAAAGACGTCTTCCACTCAGACAAACTGGACGCTTTCGACTTCCACCCCAAAAATTACTGGGACCGCGAAGTACGGTGCCAAGTTGCGCGCGAGTACAGGGAAGTGGACCTCCGGAACGAAGTTCAAGTACCAGTGGCTTCAGAATGGGCGCCCGATCACGAAAGCAACGTCCTCGAGTTACAAGCTGAAACCCTCCGATGTAAGTAAAAGGATCTCCGTGAAGGTCACGGGTTCGAAAACGGGGTTCAACTCCGCTTCGAAAACGTCGTCCGCGACCTCGAAAATAGCGAAGGCAACACTTCGATCAAAGACACCACAGATTGTCGGAAAGATGGCTGCTGGTTCAAAGGTACGAGTACAGCCCGGTTCATGGACAGCTGGTACCAAATTTACGTATCAGTGGTACCGGAACGGTAAAGCAATCAGCGGGGCGAAGAGCTCTACTTACACGTTGCGAGCTGCCGACGCCGAAAAAAACGTGTCGGTAAGAGTCACCGGTTCCAAAACCGGCTACAAGAGCACCGGTCAAACGTCGCCGCCACGGTACGTGACGATCACCTTGGGACAGAAAAACGCAGTCGCCACAGCGAAGAGTTACCTCAAATATTCGGCGTTCTCGCGCACTGGCCTGATCGGACAGTTGGAGTTCGAGGGATACTCGACCACTGAAGCGACGTTCGCGGTGGATTACATCTCACCGAACTGGAATAAGCAAGCGGCGGAGGTAGCCCGGTCATACATGAGGTACGGATCCTTCTCCCGGCAAGGCCTGATTGACCAGTTACTTTTTGAAGGCTTTACGCGGTCGCAGGCGCTTTACGGTGTTAGGGCCGTGGGCTACTGACGCTGGCTCAGCGGGTACGTCACGCGTCGCCTCACGCCGCGGTTTGACCAAAACACCCTATTTCGCCCCCTCCTAGCCTGTCGGGCCGGGAGGGGGCGCTTTCGTCGTTCTGTGCGGCCGCGGGACAAAGCTAGGCGAAGCCCTCGTGAGATTTGCGCGAGGTCGAGTAGGTTGAGGTATGGCCTACCCTGACACGATCGCCACGATTGCACTCGTTGTTTCGCTACTAACTGCTGCGTGGACGGGGTGGCGAAACTGGCGCTGGGACAGGCCTGTCATCTCGGTGTCTGGTGAACAGATGATAAAGACGCGCGACTACTACGACGCAAAAGGCGGTCGGGCTAACTTCACCGTCGACGTGGTCAACCGCGGCAACCAAGCGACTCAGGTTACGGCTGCCTATTGGGAGATCGACCGAGGCAACGGGTTACAGATCCGCTTCGCGGCAGGACCAGGCGGAGGCGGAGTGGAATCGCTCTTTGAAGGGGACGAAGAAAGGAATGCGCCCAGTTTTCCCTTCACGCTCGAGCGGTATCAACGCAGAACTTGGGAGTTTGATATCGAAACACGGGGCATGCTGGAGAAGGAAGGCATTCTGAGGTGCAGGCCTGTTGTGGAGTTCGTATCTCGTAAGTCGATCGAACATGCATATGGGGAGTGGGAACCGTCTCAGATCGCGATCCAGGCGAAAATCGCTCGCGAAAATGCGGCGGAGAACGGCCTTGCCGAGCCCTGACGGGTGGCACCTTCGCAGAGGGACTACATATGCAGCGGCCCGCCACCGTTCGGCGGCCCCGATGTCTTCCTCGAAGCGGCTGCGATCTTCGCCGAGTTGTCGTACAGCACCGAAGCGTCCGCCTGTTCGAGCGTCGGGAAGATGCCCGTCATGCGTCGTTTCGCCGGGTCGAGATTCCACTTCAGTACGAGGAAGCGCGCCTCGCCTCCCGTGTCGGTGATGCGGGTGACGATCGCGGTCGGGCGATCGGTCGCGTTGCGCATGACCGCCCACGTGTCCGCGTCAAGGCGGATAGGTGCAGGTTTACCCATGCGCAGCAGAGTACGTGGTACTCACGACATTCGGGAGCACTCTCCGCCCGCGGCTTTGGAGTGCCTGTGGGTACTGGAAACTTCAGTCCTGCGGGAGGCTCGGCTTCATCGAAAGATGATGAACTTGTAGGCGAGATAGTTCCAGGCGGTCGTGATGACGAGTGCGAACGTTCGCCAGAGTTCCGGAGCGTGCCAGATCGGGTCCATTATGCCGACGAAAGTGACGGTGAACGCGAAGTTGACCGCGACAAGGACGGCGTATCCGAGACCTTGTCTAGTCAGCGCTCCTGTCGACCGCCCTAGATTCCGAAAAGTGAACACCTTTTGCATAGCAAAGGAGAAAGCAATCCCAATCCAGAAACTAATGCCGGCGCCCACAATCGCACTCAGCCCCCACCCTCTTACGCAAATGGCAATCACGATGAGTTCGAGAAGGAGCCCGAGCCCGCCAGTCAACAGGTAGCGAAACAGGCTCGAGCGGACGAAGATCTGCAGTCTGGGCTTCACAGACCAACCGAGCGGGACCGATTCAGGACGAATAGCGGTCGGCCTTGCGTTTGTTCATGCACGTGCGCGACGTACACGGCAAGCATGGCTTGCGACATCAAGACGAGCCCAACCAGGAATGAAATGAAGATGCCCAGCAGCGCGGATCCAGTGAAGTTGAGCTGAAGTGGGTCCCCAAGAAGGAACTGCTCCACGGTCACCGCGAGTCCGACAATTAGCGAGAGAGCGGTGATCAGGCCTCCGACCCAGCCGAAGAAGTAGAGAGGTTTCAGCGAGAGGGATACGTAGCTGTTGACGGCAAGCTTCACCAGTTGGCGAACCGAATACGTCGCTTCTCCCGCAATGCGCGCTGGCGATTCGAACTCGAGAATGACACGGTCGAACCCCAGCCAGTCGATGAGAGCGCGGGTGATCCGCTGGCGCTCGGGGAAAGCCTTGAACGCTTCTCTCACTTCGCTGTCGATGAGTCGGAAATCGGTGGACCTCGGGATCATCTCAGCACCTGATGTCGCATTGAACAACGCATAGAACGCCCGGGAACCCCATTTTTTCACTACGCCTTCGCGTTGATTCCCCGTGCGCACGCCGACCACTACTTGGGCGCCAGACCGCCACTGCTCGACGAAACGGTGCACCTCCGAGGGCGGATGCTGCCCGTCGCCGTCCATAATGAGCGTTGCTTGTCCGCGCGCCTGGTGAATGCCTGCAGTCGTAGCAATCTCTTTCCCAAAGTTTCGCGCCAACGCGGCAACTCGGATTCGTTCGTCCGCTGCGGCGATCATCTCTACAAGCAGCCGCGTGGCGTCCGTACTCCCATCATCCACATAGATGACCTCGAAGGTTTCGCCGAGTTCGATCAGCGCAGGAAGCAAATGCCCGTAATGGAAGTCATTCACGCCCGCAGCTTCGTTGTAAACCGGAACCACGATCGATAGCAATGGAGGCGCAGACAACGATGTGCTCAACCTTCGACTCTCACAAGAACCTTGCGCGGCATCAAAGAGACCCGCGTTGCAATATCGCTAGTATATCCAGAGTGCTCAGCCGTGGTTTGTGACCTCCGCCTTGGCAACCATCCATCATCCGAGCGACGCTGCCGTGACAGAAAAGAGAATGCGTGATCAATCGACGGTCATGGCTCACATACGGAGCACTAACCTTGTGCTTGGTCGCGTTCTTCCTGCTGACGATTCCCACTGGTGACGACTGGGGCCGGATTGCCTACGTCGAACAGATCAAATCAGGTCACACCTCACTCATCGAGAGGCTGAATCTCTTTTACGTCGGGACGAACGGGCGCGTACTCGGGAACTCGTTGCATTTGCTCGCCTCGTTCTCGTTCGTCCTCAACGCGATTGCTCGTTCCCTCGTGATCGTGGGAATCGTCTGGTGCATCTTCCGGATCGCGCAGCTCAAGGCAATGCCGCTGCTGGCGGTGCTCACCCTTCTGGTGCTCGTTCCCTCGGTAGCAATATTGTCGCAGGCGATTGTCTGGTCAGCCGGCTTCTACAACTACACCGTGCCCGTTCTTCTCGTACTGGCTCTATATGTGATTCTTCGCGATAGCAGCTCACGGTGGAGTTCGCTGGCCGTGTTCCTGTTGGCAATCGCGGCTTGTCTATTCGTAGAGACCGTCACAGTTGGTCTCCTCCTGACGTCTCTTGCGATCCTGGTCGTTCTGATCACCAAACGCATGCTCACGCTGCCGTACATCGCGTTGGCGATCGGCGCGATCGCAGGAACATTGCTGATGTTCGCTTCACCTGCGTATCGGAATATCGCAGCGGGTACCGATGCGTACAGGGAGGTCCCTGCAGTGGGCGAAGGCTTCGTTAATTCTCTAATCTCGCGCATCGCCGACAACCTTCCGAGCCTAGTGCAGTATGTGGCCCTCGACCTTTCCGTGTTCTATTTGGCCGTCGCTACGGGGATTATTGTCTTCGCGCGATCAAGCCGGGCCTCATTCTGGCTGGGGGTATTGGGGGGATCGGCCGCGGCCCTATTCCTTCTGTCGCAAGTCCGATTCAGGCTGCTGGAGGGACGGGCTGAGGTGCTCGTGGCCGCAGCAATCCTCGCGCTCTTCGTCACGTTTATTGTCTCTGCATGCACAGTGGTGCTGAGAAGTGACGACCCAGTCCATCGAACCGCCGCGCCATGGCTCGCTGCCAGTGCCGCGATCATCGCCCCGTTTGCAGTTGTCACGCCATTCGGCGCCCGAAATTTTTATGCATCTGCGGTCTTCATGATCGTTGCTATTACGATCGTTTCCGCTTCGCGCCTGAACACCGTCAGTTGGACAACGCAAAGAATTACCGCGGTCACGGTCGGCTGGTGTATGGCCGCCGCTCCGCTCGTAGGTGTTCTGGGAGTGAACAAGATCGTGGATCTTCAGAACCGAGCGACGGCGACGGCGGCTTACCAGTCCGGCGCGGAAGAGATCACGCTGAAGGCATACCCGTTCCCGTTGCTCGCCCAGAACGGCAACAGTGGAAAGAAGTTCCTCCATTCATTGCAGGCTCTCGAGTGCCGCGATGGCGCTTGCGTCCCGATGCGAGATGTCAACGTTTCATTCGAGTAGGCACCTTCTGAGGCCATACCCAACGTCTCGGTAGATCAGGACGTGTCGTCGCATCACACTAGGAAGCAGAGCATCCTTCCTAGGAACGTGGTCGTGGGGCAAATATGGGGCACGGATGAGTCGCGTGAGGTCGTAGGCAATTGCCCCACGCGCGACACAGCCGAACATTCAACTATTGAGACATCCGCCCCACGACACCGATTTGTAGTGTCGTGTCGTGGGGCAGGCGTATCGTGTGTGAAGGTGTTGCAATCCCCCGACCCCGTTCGCAATGAGAAGGTCAGGGGTTCGATTCCCCTCAGATCCACCAGATATTTCGACTGCACGCCAGAACGCTCAGAGTTCGGCGAAGGCGGCCTCGCTGACCGGGGCGCACACGGCGGCAACGCCCTGGACTGCGGCATTCCACTCGTCCGCAGCTGACGACGGGGTGTCGGGAAAACTCACCTGCGCGCGAACGACGGCTGGGCGCAACGCATCGCTCGACATACCGATGGTCTCGCCGATGTCACCGCGCAGTTCGTTCCACGCACCGATGCGCGGCCTCTCGCTCAAGATGACAGCCATATCGGTGACCGCGGAAAAGTGGGCGCACGCGTCGCCATCGCGATCACTGCCGTCGGGCTGCGCGCAGCCGGCGAGACCCATCAGGCCGGCCATGACGAGAAGAGCCGAGAGCGAGCGCGCGAGATGCATGCCGTCTACGGTAGCGCGCTGAACCAGTCTCAGCCGGCGTTGCGGCGACGGCGAAGTACGGCGTCGAGGTCGGGCAAGCCGGTGGCGGTATCGCCCACCACGCCCATGTTGCGGAGCCGGTCGCTCGCCTCCTGCTGTTGAGCGCGTAGTTCGCGCTGCCTGGCCTGCTCCCGCAGGCGCGCGTCCTCGGCGGCTTGGGCCTGCTGACGCGCCTGCTCCTCAGCGGCGGCGGATGCCGCAGCGGCACGAGGATCGGGGGCCGTCTCGACCGCTTGCGACAGCTGCTTGCGCACTTCTCGCAAGAGCATCGAGTCCGTCTGGTTCTCCTGCGGCGCGGGTCGTTCTGCCCGGGCGCGCGCACGGGCACGGGCGAGCTCGATGCGCTCCGCCGCGGCACGCTGGGCTTCTGCGTGCGCTGCCGCAGCGGCCGCCTCGGATGCGGTAGCGGGAGCGTTGACGATCTGCGGGGCCGACTCCACCACCGCCGTCGCGATCGCCGTTGTCACCTGCTCGGCCGGAACCGCGCGCACTCGAGCGCGACCGGGCGCGAGCAGCACGAGTGCTCCGCTCGACGCGGCAAGCAGCGCAGCGGAGCCGATCAGCAGTGATGCGCCGCTGCCTCCGATTGCGAAGCCCGCTCCGACGAGGAGGCCGATGAGGCCGAGCAGCGCGCCGAGCGCGGCCGTCGCGCGCACACGGCGCGCCACCGGTTTGCGCAGCTTGGCCGAGCGTTCGGCGGCAGCCTGCTTGCGCTGCATCTGTCGAGCTCGAATCTCTGCACGCACCTGTTCTGCCTCCGCTTCTGCGAGCTCGGCTCGTCGCTCTGCGTCTTGACGTTTCTGCGCGGTTCGCAGCATCCGTTCGTGCGCGAGCGCTTCTCGAGCCGTGGCTTCGAGACGCACCTCCTGCGGCACCTCTGAGGTTTCAGCCAGCAACCGAAGCGTGCGCTGCAGTCGAAGCGCGTTCTTCTCGGCAGCGCGGAATTCGCGCCGCCTCGCCCAGTTCGGAACCAGAACGGCACCCCAGAGAAGAGCGGCGATCACGAAGATCACGCCTCCGCCCAGTACGCCGCCAGTCATGGGGATCACTGTACGGCGTGCGCGCGACGCCCGGTCACCGGCGCGCCGCGCTGGCGCTCCAAATGCTCAGTCGCGGGCGAATCGCGCGGCGTAGCCCGCGCTCGCATCGCCGCGCAGCGCGACGAACACCTCGTGATCCCGCCAAGCACCATCGATGTGAATGTATGACGCTCGGCGCCCCTCATGGCGCAGCCCGAGCTTCTCGACGACGCGCAACGAGGCCGCGTTCTCCGGCCGAATGCAGACCTCCACCCGATGCAGGCCGAGCGCCGCGAACAGGTGGTCGATGACGATCGCGACCGCGGTCGTGGTGATCCCGCGACCGGCGACGTGCTGGGAGACCCAGTACCCGAGCTGGGACGACTGCAGGGCGCCGCCGCTGATCTCCGACACGCTGAGCTGCCCGACGACGCTGCCGTCGTAGAGGATCACGAACGGCATGCCGCTTCCTGCGCGCAACTGTCTGCGCAGCGTTCGCACCATCGGCCGCATCGAGACCGAACCCGGGACGACGCTGCGACCCGAGGGGTGCGTGGCCTCCCACTGCTGGAGCCACGAGCGGTTCTCGGTGAGCAACCGCCGCAGCGCGTCCGCATCGGACCAGCGGATGATCCGCACGGCCACGCGTCCCGAGGAGAGTACTCCCGGGTCCTCGATCTCGCGGCCGAGCGGCACCGTGGTCAGCTTTCGGAGCGCTGCGCGCGGAGGCGATCCGCGAACTCGATGACCCAATCGGTGATCTCGTCGCCCAGCTCTTCGTGGTCGACGCCGAGCAGCACATTCGCCTTGATCCAGTCGGCGCGATCGCCCGTGTCGTAGCGGCGACCGCGGAAGATCACGCCGTAGACGGGGCCATCGCCCTTGCCCTCGGCGAGGTAGTTCAGAGCGTCGGTGAGCTGGATCTCCCCGCCGCGCCCGGGCGGCAGTTCGTCGATGACGTCGAAGATTTCAGGGCGCAGCACGTAGCGGCCGATAATCGCCAGGTTCGACGGCGCCTCCTCGGCCGAGGGCTTCTCGACCAGACCGGTGATGCGCACGACATCGGGATCGTCGGTGGCCTCGACCGAGGCGCATCCATACAGATGCACTGACTCGCGAGGCACCTCCATCAGTGCGATGACGGTGGCGCCGCGAGAGTCGTGCTCCGCGATCATGCGGTCGAGCAACGGGTCGCGCGGATCGATGAGATCATCGCCGAGGAGCACGGCGAAGGACTCGTCGCCGACGTGGCAGCGCGCCCGGCCGACGGCGTGCCCGAGGCCGAGGGGCTGCCCCTGGCGCAGGAAGTGGACCTCAGCGACCTCGCTGGATTCCCGCACCTTGTCGAGCTTGCCCTCGTCACCCTTGCGCTCGAGCGAGTACTCGAGCTCGGGAACACTGTCGAAGTGGTTGAGCAGGTTGTCCTTATTGCGTCCCGTGATGATCAGCACGTCGCCCAGGCCGGCCGAAGCGGCCTCTTCGACCACGTATTGGATCGCCGGCTTATCGACGATCGGAAGCATCTCTTTCGGCATGGCCTTCGTGGCCGGGAGGAAGCGGGTGCCGAGTCCTGCGGCTGGCACTACGGCCTTCGTCACCGAACGGCTTGGGGTCGCACGCGTCTCAGTCATAACGTCACCCTATCCTTTGCGCCCAAGGCGGCAAAGTCGTGACCGCGGGCTCGCCTCAGACCTATGCTGGGTGCTATGTCTCAGGATGCGCGCTCGGAGAAGATCGCGGTGAGATCGGCGGTTCGGGCTCGGAGAGCTTTGGTGCCGACTGAGGATCGTGAACAACGACGTGCGGGGCTCACGAAACGGCTCGTCGAGCTCGTCACCGAGGCAGGTGCGCAATCCGTCACCGCGTATGTTCCGCTCGGGAGCGAACCCGATATCGGTGGGTTCCTCGAGTGGGCCAGGGAATCGGGCGTGCGCGTACTGCTTCCCGTGTCGCTCCCCGGCCACCGCATCGAGTGGGCGGTCGACACCGGCATTCGGGTCGAAGGCCGCCACGGAATCGCGGAGCCCGAGGGGCCGAGGCTCGGAACCGAAGCCGCAGCCGACGTGGACCTCGTGCTCGTGCCGGCGTGCGCGGTCGATGCGACGGGCATGCGCCTGGGCTGGGGGCTCGGCTACTACGACCGGATGCTCGGTTCGCTCTCGCACCGACCGCCAGTCTACGCCGTGGTCGACGACGAGGACGTATACCCCTCGCTTCCCGCAGACGCGCACGATGTGCCGGTCGATGGCGTGGTCACCGCGGCGCGCACGCTCCGGTTCACCGAACGCTGAGCGCGAAGGCCGTCAGTGCTTCGCCCGCGCTCGAACGGGTATCATTGGTGCTTGTGCCTACGTACGCTTACCGCTGCTCTGAATGCGGCCACGCCTTCGACATCTATCAGGCGTTCTCCGACGCGTCGCTGACCGAGTGCCCCGAGTGCGGTGGCACCCTGCGCAAGGTGTTCGGCTCGCTCGGCGTGACCTTCAACGGTTCCGGGTTCTATCGCACGGATTCCCGGTCTTCCGGCAGCTCGTCCGAATCCGGCGCCGGATCGGCTTCGAAGTCGTCAGGGTCGAAGTCTGACTCTGGTTCGCAGTCGGGTTCAGGGTCGAAGTCGGGTTCGGGATCGGGCTCGTCGTCCAGCGCATCGTCCGCTGGCTCCTCATCCTCGAGCTGAGCTACCCGGTTATCCCCAGTGGGGCGGCCGATCTCGGGTGAGCGATTCGTCGTGCGCCGTCGGCGCTCCCGGCCCGCGCACTCCCGATGCTCCCAGCTCCCCCCAGCCTTCCGGCCGGTCCTCTGATGCGCGTCCGTCGAGCGGATGCTGCGAGGGGTGCTGATCGACACCGGGCGGCGCCGGGCGGCTCACGCGCCGGGAGCGACGCCGGCGCGGCGGATCCTCGCCCTGCGGGCTCATGCGAGACCCGGTTCGGTCGCGCCCTCTCCCGCGTCGTATCCCACGATGCGTGCGATGCGCAGTGCCACCTCATCAGGATCGGCGAAGAGATCGAAGCTCTGCACGCGGTGATAGTGCCATCCCAGGCGTCGAAGCACGGCGGGTCGCAGCCGCAGCGTATCGCGCAGGCTGTCGCCCCGATACTCACCGGCGACGCCGAGGTCGAGGTCGATGGCGATCGCGCGATCCTCGAGTGATGCGGCCAGCGGGATCGCCCCGCGATAGTCCATCGCCACCGTCAGACCGAGCGCTTCGAGACGGTCGGCGAGCTCGCCGAGCATCGGATCGCGTTCGGCAGGCAGCGACGGCGCTTCGGGCTCCGGGTGCTCGAAGGCGAGCAGCTCGGCAAGCTCGATGACGCCGTGCTTGATGCGCGCGCGGTCGAGGTCTTCCGGCTTGAAGCAGCTGACGATCGTCATGGCGCGCCGCGCGCGGGTCATCGCGACCGCGAGCAGCCGCTCGCCGCCCGGGCGACCGAGCCCGCCGAAGTTCGAGAGCACGCGCCCGTGCGGGGTGCGCCCGAAGCCGATGGAGAAGATGACTCGGTCACGACTCTGCGCCGTGGCCTGCTCGAGCGTGAGCACGGCGAAGGGCTCTGCACGCTCGCCGAGCAGGAAATCGCGGTACTGCGGGAACTTCGAGAATGCCTGCAGCACCGCCTGGTAGACCCGCACGGCGTGGCGCTCGCTCGCCGTGATGACCATGAGCGATTCGCCCGAACGATCGCTCGCGTGCTGCAGCACGAGTTGCACGACGCGTTCGACCTCGGCGTCGGTACTCTCGACCGCGCCTGTCTGCTGATCGGGCAGACCCTGGCCGCCGCGCACGAACTCGTAAGTGAGGCTGGAATGGTTGAGGAAGCTTCCGGCCCACGGCAGCGACTGGATCGCGCCGTCGTAGAACCGCGTGTTCACCAGGTTGGTGAGATCTTCTCCGCCCGCACGGTAGCTGCGCGTCAGCGTCAAGGTCGGCAGCACTTCGCCGAGCTGCGCGAACGCCGAGCTGCGGTGCAGCGCGTCGGCGTCGACGATCTCGCGATCCTCATCTGAAGCACCAACGGCGATATCGAAGTGCGAGGGCGTCTGCGTCATCGTGTCGCCGAACGCGACCACCTGATCTGCGCGACGGATCGCACCGAGGTTCTCAGCGAGGGTCGTCGCACCCGCGTCGACCACCAGCACCGCGTCGAAGCGCATCGAACCGGGGAGCATGGCGACCTCGTAGGGCGACATCGTCCAGACCGGGGCGAGCACCCCGAGCAGGTTCGGCGCGCGCTGGGCGAGCGACAGCGGAGACACGTAGCCGCTGCGCAGCGCCTCGCGCATGGCGAGCGCCTCCTGCTTGAAATCCAGCACGGCGATGCGCCACGAGTCAGAGAGCGACGCCGCGAGCAACGATCCGTTCGCTCCGGCGTGCGCATCGTCGACGAGACGGAAGTCTGCCTCGAGTCGCTCGATCACGCTCGTGTTCGCGCTCAAGAGCGCCTCGTTGCTCTGCAGCATGCGCTCCAGCGCCGACTGCCACCACGCGAGTTCGAGCTCGGCCGCGACGTCCTCGGCCGGCACGTGACGCGCCGAGAGGTCGTCGAGCAGGGGCTCGAGATGAGCCGCTCGCATGCGCTCCACGATCGCGGTGCGCTCCTGGATGTTCTGCAGCACCTCCGATTCCCGGGCGAGGTCGGAGATGCGGCTCGCGAGCCGCGAGAGGGACTGCGTCTTCAACCGGTCCGCATCGGCAGTCGTGCCGAGCACCCGATCGAGCGCGTCGAGATCTTGATAGGCCGACTGGAAGGCGACCACGACGTCGGAGATGCCGAGGGGCACCTCGGGCCGAGCGCCCACGACCGTGGTGTACCGCTGCCAGAGCACCCGCTGCTGCTGAATCTGCACGAGGCGGGAGTACATGTCGGAGATGTGCACGCCGGGCCGCACGTACTCGCGCGCCAGCTTGCGCAGGCGCCGCTTGTTCGCCGTCGACATCTCGTCATCGCCCCGTGGCGCGTGTGCCGCGATGACCTCGGTGAGCGATCGATCGTAGACCTCTGGCGTGAATCGATCGAGCGTCTCGCGAATGCCCATGAGCAGGCGGAGGTACACGCCGAGCTCGGCGATCGTCTCGTACGGGCGCATCGACGTCTGCCCCACGAGCTCGTTCGACATCGAGATCAATCTCGGGAGCTGCGACTCGGCGAGGTCGACGGCTGTGCCGTACGCCGAGCGCGCCTCCTCGGTCGTGCTGAAGCTGACCCCGTACCACGGTGAATCGTCGGGGCCGTACTGGAACTGCCCCAATCGCGCGACCTCGGTGAGCGCCTCGGCGACCGAGGTGCGATCGAGCGTGAGCTGGCCGAGCGCCTGATCGTCGAGACGCACCGTGGTGCTCGGCGGGCGTTCTTCGAGCGAGAGTGCGGTGAGCTTGCGCAGCGCGTCGAGCGGCGAGACGCCGTATCGCTCATCAGGGGTCGAGAGCGCCGTCTGGTAGTCGAGCAGCACACCGCGCAATCGCACGAGCGCCTCATCGACGTCGCGCAGTCGTTCGCCGCGCGCGTTCTCGTTGCGGCTGATCGACTCGACGAGGTTTCGCCGCAGGCGACGGGGGCTCACCGAGAGGCCGGCGAGACCGACGCGCGCGAGCCGGTGCGTGATGCCGTCGAGCGTGGCACGACGCGGGGAGACGACCAGCACGCGCTTTCCGGTGCGCACGAGGTTGCCGATCGCGTTGACGACGGTCTGCGTGCCGCCGGTGCCGGGAAGCGTGTGCACCACGAGCGAATGACCGGCGTCGATCTGGGCGAGCACGTCGTCTTGCTCCGCGTCGGCGTCGTACAGCGTGCGATCGGTGTCGGGCGATCGATCGTCTGGCGGAGTCGCCGAGACCGGCCGGTAGGTCGCTGCGAGTTGCCGCTTCGCCGGCTCGTTGCCGCAGACGGCGGCGAGCACGGGTGACGTGAGATCCTTCGCATCCGCCACCATCGACTGGGCGACGTTATGGAACGACGAGACCACCAGCCGCGGTTGCACGACGAAGCCGGGCACCCCGGCCGCCATCTGCCGCAACCGATCGATGACGGGCTGCGGCTTGAACACGCCCTCCGACTGGGAGAGCTCGATGAGAGAACGCGCGTCGACGCTGATGCCGAACTGCTCGCGCATCGCCCGGATCAGCTCGGAGTTGACCACGGGAAACTGCTTCAGCTTGAGTTCGAAGTCGCGGCCGTAGCGGCGGATCGCGAGCGGGCGCAGCAGTACCGGAGCGCAGTACTCCTCGCCCTCGAACTCCCACTTGGCAATGCCGACACCGAGGTTGACCGTCTCGAGCCCGCGCACCGTGCGCATCTCGATCGCCTTATCGGTGACTCGACCGGCGGCCTTGCGCGCGTGGCGCAGAGCGAGGTCGTCGCGGATCAGTGCGGAGAGGAGAATCTTATTGCCGGTGATGAACTGCGGCAGGCCGCCGGGGTGCGTTGTCGAGAGTTCGATGCGGTTCGCCGGCCGGTCGTCGAAATGCAGCAGGGCGTTCGTGCCGCCGATGCTCGCGAGTTCGTTTCGCCAGTCGGCGTGCTCGTCGGCGTACACGTCGACGAGAGACACCGGCCCGCTCAGTTCGGCTGCGAGGTCGGGCTCCTCACGCGGCGCCGGGGCGGGCGCTTTGGCGAGCGCCCCCTCGTTCACCGGCTGTTCGACGCTCGGGGCGTCTGACCCCGCTTCCGCGTCCGCGCCATTCGCGCGCGTGGAAGCGGACTCAGCGCCTTCCGCGCCGCGCCCCTTTTCAGGTCGCCGTAACCGATCTACACTCCACACACCGCCACCCTACGCAGAACTCTCGGGAATCCCCGCTGATTCGACGGAGTTTCGCGGCGCGTCGTCGCCTCAGTCGCGCGTGGCGCCGGTGACGACCGGATCGGCCACCTGCACTTCACCGCCGCGCACCTTGGCGAGTCCGCGCATCAGGTGATAGACGGCGACGGCAGCGATCGTGCCGAGCGCGATGCCGTTGAAGAGCACCGACCCGATCTGCACGGTGAAATCCGCGATTCCCACGATGAGCGGCACCGCAGCCGAGAACTGATTGATCGGCTTCGAGAAGTCGACACCGTTATCGATCCAGATCTTCACGCCGATCAGGCCGATCAGACCGTACAGCGCAACGGTCACCCCGGCGAGCACACCCGAGGGAACCGAGAAGATGATCTCGCCGACCTTGGGCGAGAAGCTCAGCAGCACGGCGAACAGACCGGCGACCCAGTAGGCGGCGGTGGAGTAGACCCGCGTGGCGGCCATGACTCCGATGTTCTCGCCGTAGGTGGTCGTGCCCGATCCTCCCCCGAATCCGGCCAGCATCGTCGAGACGCCATCGGCCAGCAGCGCGCGTCCCGTGAGCGGATCGAGGTCTCGCTTCACCATGAGCCCGACGCTCTTCACGTGACCAACGTTCTCAGCGATGAGCACGAGCACCACCGGGAGGAAGGCGGGAAGGAGTCCCCACAGAGTGGGGTCGGCGAACGGGTTGCCCACGGCGTGGAATGACGGCAGGCCGAGCCACGGCGCGTCGCCGACCTTCGAGAAGTCGACCTCGCCCATGAACGCCGCCGAGATGTAGCCGACCACCATGCCGAGCACGATCGAAAGTCGCCCCAGCAGACCGCGGAACAGCACGGTGATGAGCAGTACGGCGGTGATCGTGATGAGTGCGACCCACCCCGAGAGCTCGGTCGCGTTCCAGTTGTTCTTCACAGCGGGCGCCAGATTGAACCCGATGAGGGCGACGATGGCGCCCATGACGACCGGCGGCATCAGGGCGTTGATCCACCCCGAGCCGAAGCGGTGCACGATCAGGCCGACGATCGCCATGAGCACGCCGATGGCCAGGATGCCGAACGAGGCGCGGCCGAGGTCGGGGTTCTCGGGATCCCCGCCGGCTGTCGCAGCGAGAATCGGCGCGATGAAGGCAAAGGAGGAGCCGAGATAGCTCGGCAGCCGGTTGCCCGTGATCAGCAGGAAGAGCAGCGTGCCGAGCCCCGAGAAGAACAGCGTCGCGGTGGGGCTGAACCCGGTGAGCAGCGGCACGAGAAACGTCGCACCGAACATGGCGACCACGTGCTGCGCGCCGAACCCGATGGTGCGCAGCCAGCTCAGCCGCTCCTCGGGAAGAACAATCGCCTCCGGGGCGACGTGCGCGCCGTCTCCATGCTGCTTCCAGGTCAATGCCATCGGGGCTCCTAGGGGGTTCTGGATCGCGAGGAGCCGCGCGGCCACCCCTTCGAGCGCACAGCCAAGCTCATATCCTAGTGCTCAGCCCGTGCACAGACTGTCGCGGCCGCGCGAACGGCGCGCTCGCCCTAAGCCCCGGCGACGTAGACCTTGCGAATGTGGTCGTCAACCGTCCACCGCGTGCGCGTTCCCGCGACCAGTCGCATGACGTCTCCCGCCGTGACGTCGACGATGCGACCCGCTTCCTCCGGCGCTCCCGGCACCTCGAGCAGTTCGATCGACGCTCCGCCGCTCAGCACGATGAAGAGCTCGTCGACCTCGGTGTCGGTGACGGTTCCGCCACGCAGCTCCCAGATCCCGAGCTCGGCATCGCCGATCGTTCCGAGCTCCGCGGTTCCCTGCAGGGGGTGGCCGGTCACGATGTCTTCGGCGTTCACCGGTTCGAGCGCCACGTCCACTCGCCCACCGCGCACCGACGCGTTGCGACCGGCGGGCAACAGCTCGCTCACGAGTCGAATCCGAACCCGACGGCGTCCATCGTCTTGAGGAACAGGTTGCGCTTGCCGCCGTTGTGATCGGCCTGATCGAAGGACCAGCGGAAGAGGTTCACCCCGATCGAGGCGGCGGGCTCCGGGGGGAAGGGAAGCGGGATCTGCTTCACCATCTCAAGCTCGGTGCGCTCGGTGACGCGGCCCTCGAAGCGATCGACCATCACGTCGGCCGCGAAGTGCGTCGCTCCGACGCCAAGGCCGGTGAAGCCCGAGACGTACTGCACGCGGCCGCCGTGCGCTTGCCCGAAGAATGCGCAGAAGCGGGTGCTCGAGTCGATCGCACCGGCCCAGCGATGCGAGAACTTGACGCCTGCGAGCTGCGGGAACGTGGTGAAGAAGTGGCTCGCGAGCTTGCGATGGCTCTCCATGCGATCCTCGTACTCGTGCCTGATGCGGCCGCCGGCGTGGTACACCGCGTCGTAGCCGCCCCACAGAATGCGGTTGTCCTTCGTGAGTCGGGAGTAGTGGAACTGGTTCGCGAGGTCGGAGAGCCCTTCACGGCCTTCCCACCCGATCGACGTGAGCTGCTCGTCGGTCAGCGGCTCGGTCATCAGCACATAGTCGTAGACCGGAATCGTGTGGAAGCGGTAGCGCTTGAGCAGTGACGGGAACACGTTCGTGCACAGCGCGACGCGCTCTGCGACGACGGTGCTGCCGTTCTTGATCGTCAGCCGGATCGGCTCTTCGGCCGATCCGTCCAGCTTCTGCACCGGGGAGCCCTCATAGATCTCCACACCGATCGATGCGGCGTGCCGCGCCAATTCGAGCGCGAGCTTGGCCGGGTGGATGTTCGCGTTCTCGCTCGGCGAGAACTCACCACCGAGGAAGGTCGGCGATGCGATGCGGCGCCGCACCGCATCCTGGTCGAGCGTGACGACGTGCTCGTCTTCACTCTCGCCGAGCCAGTCGAGCTGATACTCCTCGTTCGCGACCGACAGGGCGCCGTTGCGCTCGAAGTCGACATCGAGACCGTGCTCGGTGACGAAGCGCTCGATCGCATCGAGATTCTCGTAGCCGAGACGTCGCAGCGTGCCCGTCTCATTCGGCCACCGCGCCTCGGCGTTCGGTTCGCCGTGCGTGATGCTCGCCTCGCAGAACCCGCCGTTGCGTCCGGAGGCCGCCCAGCCGATACGCACGGCCTCGACGAGTACCACCCGCCGATCGGGGTGCTCGGTCTTGAGCTTGATCGCCGTCCAGAGCCCGGAGAAGCCGCCGCCGACCACGGCGTCATCGACCTGCTGATCACCGCTGAGCTCCGGGTGCTTCGGAGCCTGAGCCTCGACGTCGTCCGTCCAGAAGCAGGAGAACTTCGTATCGGCGAGCGAATCGTCGATCACTCTCTCGTCGGGCGTGTGGGTTTCAAAAATGGTGGGGTGCATGGATTCCTCGTCCTCGATGTCCGAGTCGATCCTTGCACACTCGGGCCGTCGTGTACACCATCGAATGCCGCGAAAAACTACTCGTTCAAGCGAAAATTTCAGCGTTCTCGCGGAATCCACAAGCGGAAGCCGCTTTTCGTCGCGAAATCAGCACATCTCCGGCGTTGCGTGCTGTCGTGACCGACGCACGTATCGATTCACTTCTCGTCGCTCGGCGGCTTCATGATGGCGCCCGTCGCGAGCCCCATGGCGAGGCCCGCCGGCACCCACAGCCAGAACTGCGTGAGCGCGCCGAGCACCACGCCCATGATCGCCCCCATGACGAGGCCGACGATGATCTGCTTGCGCCGCGCGCGGGGCGATGGCGGCTCTGACGGCGCGTCATTCCGGCCGCCCGGATTCGACTCTCGGCTCACTCTGGGGATCCTTCGGTTCGATTCTCGGTACGCGCGGAACCCGCGTCGCGGTCTGCTCGGTCGAGCGCTTCCAGGGCGGCGATCCGCTCGGCGCTGGCACCGGAGCGCTGCGCCGCTTCGACGAGTCGCCCCGTCGCACGTGCGATCTTCGCGAGGCTCAGCGATGGTGCAGCCCCCGCGTCGAGCAGCACCGGTTCGACGAGATCGAGGGCCGTGGCCGGTGCTCCGGGAAGCAACTCCGCCTCCCACTCGCGCCAGGCTCGAGCAATTCCCGTGACGCGGTCGAACGCTTCGACTCGGTCGTCGGCGAGCTCGACGAGCTCGGCTCCCGCGGCATCACTGAGCACCACGACGGTGCGCTCGGTGCTGAGCTCGGCGATCGGCGCGACCGCGTCGGCCGCTCCGCCGATCCGCTCGCGCAACTCAGCGCGCAGCCCCTCGGGCATGGCGTCGCTCAACGGCCAGAACAGCTCGCGCACGCCGTCTTCGCCGCGCTGCTTCACGTGCCAGCCGGCATCGGAGCCGCCGTGCCGCACCCGGAGGGCGAGGCCGCGCCGAGCGAGGTCTCCGTCGCTCGTGTCGAAGTAGATCGCCGAGAGCTCGTAGGTGATCGGAGAGGCGGCCCGGAGTCCCCCCGTTTCGAAGGCGCCCGCCTGCGGGAGCAGGAGATCCGCCGCCACATCGTATTTGCGCTCGATCTCGAGCGATTGCTGACCGGCGTTCTGACTCACCCGTACAGTCTACGTCGGCCGTCGCGTTCGCATCAGGGCGCTCGCTCGGTCGGCGCAGCAGGCTCGGTTCGCTGCGGCGCCCCTCCCCCGGCCAGCCAGACGATGCCCGCGCCCGCGAGCACCACAAGGGCCACACCGGTCAGCGCCACGGGCGACAGCACCTGATGCAAGAACACCGCACCGACGATCGTTCCCACGACCGGATCGAATGCGAAGAAGACGCCGAGCACGCGCGCCGAGGTGAGCCGCCCCGCAAGGGTATCCACCGTGAATGCGAGAGCCGTGCCGAGCAGCGCCGATGCGAGCAGCGGCAGCAGGTGCGGCGGCTCGAGGAGTGGGACGGTGGGAATCGAGAAGGGCAGGGTGAGGATCGCGGCGACGACGACCGACAGCGCCACGCTCTGCAGGCCACCGTTCGATTGCCCGACTCGAGCTGCCAACAAGGTGTACAACCCGAAAGACACGCCTGCGAGCAATCCGAAGACGATTCCCAGCGGGTCGAGCGGGCCTCCGAATCCCGCGATCAGCGCCACCCCGAGTAGCGCGACGATCGCGAGCAGCCCCTCGCGAACTTTGCGCGACGCGAGCAGGGCCACCGCACAGGGGCCGAGGAAGTCGAGCGTTGTCGCGATTCCGAGCGGGAGCCGGTCGACCGCGAGATAGAGCATCACATTCATCGCTGCCATCGCGACACCGTAGAGCACGATCCCGAGCCATTCAGCACGCGTACGGCCGTTCAGCTTCGGCCGGAAGATGATGAGCAGAATCACCGCGGCGATCGCAAGGCGCATCGAGCTCGTGCCGAGAACACCGAGCGGCTCGAAGAGGCCGATCGCGAACACGGCCGAGAGCTGCACCCCCGTCGCGCCCACGAGCACCAGGAGCATCGCACGGATGATGGCACCGCGGCTGAAACGCCGAACGGCCGGATGAGTGCTCATCAGACCGATAGTAGCGTCTCTGCAGCGTTACACTGTGCGGGTGACCGAGTCGCTCGCATCACCCGAATCACCCGACCTGGGCGCCGCCGTCGAACGGGCTCGAGCCGCGTGCATCGCGACCGCGCAGCGCCTCGCGGCCTCCTCCGTGCCGCGTGAGTTCTTAGCGGAGTACGTCCCACCGCGCCGCGGGTTCTTGCGTCTCAAGCCGGCCACCATGCATCCGCTCGACGAGGTCTGGCGCATCGGCGCGCTGCTGCTCGCCGAATCCGGAGACCTCTACGAGCTGGGTCATGCAACGCGCGCCGCGGAGCGCGGGAGACCGGGGTACCAGTCGGTCTCCCGCGAGGAGCGCAGGGAAATCGCGGCCGCTGCGCTGCGCGGCGGCTACACGATCGGCGACGCCGTGAACTACGACGCCGCGCCGATCCTGCTCGACGCCGCTTCGCCCACGGCCCGCGCCGCTCTTTCGGGCGACGGGCCGGTCGGCTTTCATTCCGGTGAGATTCGGGTGCGCTGGAGGGTCGGCGCTCCGCTCACCGGTGCGCCGACCCTCGATGCGTTTCTCGCCGAACGCGCAGGACTGCTGATCACCCCGCCGTTCAGCGGAGGCTGATCCGCAGGCGCTGCGCGGACTTCGCGTGCTGCGCCTACTTCGCGAGGAAGTCTGCGAGCGCGGCGTTCACCTCGTCCGCGTGAGTCCAGAGCAAGCCGTGGGGCGCACCCTCGACTTCGATGTAGTCGGCGTTCGGCACGAGCTTGGCGAACCGCCGGGCAGTCGCGTCGATGGGCAGAATGTTGTCGGCCGTGCCGTGCAAGATCAGCGTCGGCTTGCCGCTCTCACGAACGGCATCAACATCGCCTCGGAAGTCTTCGATCCAGGTCGGCACGACGGCGTAGGCTGCGACCGGTGCGCTCGAGGTCGCGACGTTCCAGCTCCCGGTGACGGCCTCCTGGCTGATGCGCTCGCCGAGTGTGTCGTTGAGGTTGTAGAAATCCGAGAAGAACTGCGTGTACCAGGCATAGCGGTCGCTCTTCGCAGCCGCGGCGATCCCGTCGAAGACGCTCTGAGGCACGCCTTCGGCATTGTCATCAGTCTGCACGAGGAACGGCTCGAGCGAGGCGAGGAAGGCGAGCTTGGCGATGCGCTCATGACCGTAGGTGCCGACGTAGCGCGCGAGCTCTCCGGTGCCCATGGAGAACCCCACGAGCACGACATCGCGCAGGTCGAGCGTTTCGAGCACGGTATTGAGGTCGGCCGCGAAGGTGTCGTAATCGTAGCCCTCGTTCACCTTCGAGGAGTTGCCGAAGCCTCGGCGATCGTAGGTGATCACTCGGTAGCCCGAGGCGAGAAGTTCGCGGGTCTGCCGCTCCCAGCTGTGCCCGTTCAACGGGTAACCGTGAATGAGCACGACGGGCTGCCCGGCGCCCTGGTCTTCGTAGTACAGCTCAACGGGGGCGCTGTTCTCGCATCCAACGCTGATGTAACCCATGATGTACTACTTCTCTAGAGCGAGAACGATCGTTCTCGCTGTGGAGTTCACTGTACGAGAACGATCGTTCTCTGTCAAGTACACTGGTGAGATGAATGACGACGAGGCACGCGAACGCATTGCGAGTGCGGCGGAGGAGCTCTATTACCGCAAGGGGTACGCGGCCGTCGGTATGGACGAGATCCGATCGCACGCGGGCGTGTCGCTCCGACGCCTCTACACGCTGTTCGCTTCGAAGGACGCGGTCATCACGGAGGTGCTCTCACGCAGGCACGCCGCGTGGGAGAGCGGCCTCTCCGAACGCGTGTCGGCAGCCGATGACGACGCGCGGAGCCGCCTCCTCGCAGTCTTCGACTACCTCGACGGATGGTTCCGCGATCCTGCGTTCCGCGGATGCGCATTCATCAATGCCTTCGGCGAACTCGGCGGCACGCAATCGCACGTGGCTGAGATCGTGCAGGATCACAAGGCGTCGTTTCAGCGCTACATGACCGGGCTGGTGCGCGCAGCCGGGGGCTCCGAACTGCTCGCCGCGCAGCTTTCGATCCTGGCGGAAGGCGCCCAGAGCACTGCGGCGATCGGCAATGATCCGGCGCCAGCGCTGCAGGCCCGCTCAGCCGCGGAAGTACTGATCGCGCACGCCATCGGTGACCTGGGCCCCAGCTGACGCCCGACCGCGTGACCGGAGCGCTCGAGGTGCTCGATGCCAACCGGCAATACGGCCTCGCAACACTCGTGGAATATACGCGATCCCGGATACACTGGTTCGGCGATCGCGGCGCATCCAGCGCGCCGGTCGACGTCAACTCGATGTCGGTGAGTACGGCCGCGGAAAGGCTCAGAGCATGAGCACCATCAGCCCCCCGAACACCGACGTTGTCTGGGCTCAGGTCGAAGACGGCTTCTACGTGGGGAGCCGACGCGGGGAATTCCTCGGCTACGTCGACGTAGAGACCGAAACACGCCACGTCGTCTGCAACATGTACTCGCAGCACGTCGGCGAATTCACCTCGCTTGCCGAAGCAATGCATGCCCTTGAAGCCATGAACCGATCAGAGGAAGGGGCACCCGACGTTGCCTGAGCTCCAATCCATGACCGGCAGCGTGCCCCTGCCCGACGGCACGCTGCGCTCCCTCGTCTATTCGAGCGAGGCGATCACCCGCTTCTACCAAGACGACCTCGACCGACTCCTGTTGCAGGCCCGAGCGCATAACGAGTCTGTCGGTATTACCGGAATTCTGCTGTACAAGAACGACCAGTTCATCCAGTTCCTCGAAGGCCCCCCTGACGCCGTCGGTGAGCTCACGGAGAGGATTCGCCGAGACGCCCGCCACACCAACGTGCGCATCCTCATCGACGAGTTCACGCTCGAGCGGCAGTTCGACGATTGGACGATGGGGTACCAGCCGCTGAAGCATCAGTCTTCGACGGTGCTTCCCGGATTCAGGGACTCCTTCGCAGACATTGCGGATGCTCCTGATGCCCTCACAACCGGACGCGCAGCGAAAGAGCTCGCACTGTGGTTCCGCGTGCGCGCGGGGAAGCCAGCCCGGGCCGCGTAGACGAACGCCCGGTCGTGCGCCGTCAGCCCCTCCATGCTTCGCGGCCGGAGGGGCTGTTCTCGTACCCGTCACCTGAACCTTCGCGCATCTCCCCCTGGCGGGGGATGTGCCCGTTGCCCGCTCCCCGTAGATTCGTCAGCACACCGAATGGAGGCCTTGACATGAATGAGGAACATTCGAAGCCTGCGGCGTCGAACGAACACCCCGGCCTGGGAATCGGGGTCGCGCTCGGACTGAGCTTCGGCGTCGTACTCGGCATCACGCTCGACAACCTGGCCCTCTGGTTAAGTGTCGGTATGGTCATCGGCCTCGCGGCAGGAACGCTGTACGACGCGAGTCGCAAGAAGCGCACGGCCGCTCGTCGAGTGAAAACGCTCGACGGCGCGACGTACACGCTCTCCGCACGCACACACCCCTCATCGCACCAGCGCAGCCACTACTGGCTCGGCGACAACGGCCAGGAGCTCGAGCTCACCGACGCCGAGGCCGCAGAACTACTCTGAAGCGCTTCGACTCGTGTCGCTGGGTGCCCCGGATAGGAATCGAACCTACGACACCTTCTTTAGGAGAGAAGTGCTCTATCCACTGAGCTACCGGGGCGCTGGGCCATGTAATCGGCCCATGCGAGTCTAGCGCATCGCCGCCGCGCACCCCTTCTGCGAGCGGGGTCACTTTCTGTGCGTGTCGCATGGCCGACACGCACGAAGAGTGACCCCGCTCGCAGATTTGTGGGAGGGAGGGGCGACGTGGAGGAGGAGGACGTGACGTCGGAGAAGAGCCGCGGCGGTGGAACGCGAAAGCGGGCGGGGTCGTAACCCCGCCCGCTTGCGCACAACTGTTTCGGACTAGCCGAAGCGAACCACCGTCAGGCCTGACTCGCCGCCGGGAGCGATCGGTCCGATGCGGGTCGTTCCGCCCCATCCACCGTGCACGGCCTGGCCGTTGCCGATGTAGACGCCGACGTGCTGGCCCGGGAACACGAGGATGTCGCCGGGAGCGTAGTTGCCGCTGCCCACGATCGTGCCGCCCAGCGCGGTGTACTCGTGCACCTGGGTGCCGAGATCGCCGGCGGGAATGCCGACTGCGCGCAGCGACTTCTCGACGAGCGCGGTGCAATCCTGGTTCACACCAAGCTGAGCGAGAGCGGCGTCGACGATACCCTGGGCGCCGGTGCCTGCAGGAACGTCGCCGCCCTGCGGTGCTCCGGGAGCCTCGGCCGATGCTCCCGCACCCGCTGCGCCAGTGGGTGCGCTGGCGGCTGCAGCCGCGAGGTCCGCAGCTTCCTGCTCCGCCTTCGCGGCTTCGTCCGCCTTCTTCTGGGCCTCAGCTTCTTCGGCTACGGCGACATCATCGCTGCCCGCGGGCGTCTCGCCCACGGCGACAACCGTTTCGGCGTTGCTGGTCTGCAGGGTCTGCGCGGCGAGGAAGCCGTCGGGCAGCCCCTCGGGTGCCGGGCTCGTCGCATATGCCGGAAGCGAGAAGGTGCCGACCATGCCCAGGCTCAGTGCAGCTGCGCCGGCCATCTGTACGATCCGCTTCGCTCGCGACGGGGTGCGTCGGATGAGCTCGCTCGGAAGCACGACGTCCGTGCTGGAGTGCTGAGTCACGTGTATATCTGCCTTACTGTTGCCAACTGGTGTCTGCGTCAGGTGCAGCCCGTACGGGCCGCGACCGTTCAAGGGTAACCGAACATCACGAATATGTCACGCTCAGGTCACGAAACCTTCAAGTACCGCTCAAACCTGCGGAATTCCGCGCCTCCCCGGAGTGCGCCGCGAAGCTCGATATCTCGACGCCGAGCAACTCCGACTCAGATCACACCCTGAGCGAGCATCGCGTGGGCCACCGTCTCGAACGCCGCAGAATTCGCGCCGAGCACGTAATCGCCGGGGCGACCGTACCGCGCCGAGGCCTCGTAGGCGGAAGCGTGCACATCGCGCATGATGTCACGGAGCCGCGACTCGCTCGTATCGCGATCCCAGCGCGAACGCGCAGCGTTCTGACGCATCTCGAGCGCTGACGTGGCCACACCCCCGGCATTCGCCGCCTTGCCCGGAGCGAAGAGCACCCCGGCCTCGCGGAACAGTGCCACGGCTTCAGGCGTCGCGGGCATGTTCGCCCCCTCGGCGACAGCTCGGAGCCCGCCCGCGATGAGCGTGCGCGCATGCGCAGCATCGAGTTCGTTCTGCGTCGCGCACGGGAACGCGAGCTGCCCCGTCACGTCCCACACCGAACCGCCCGATACGAAATGAGCACCGGGTCGGCGATCGGCATACGCCGAGATGCGAGACCGCTCCACTTCTTTGACCTGCTTCAACAGGTCGACATCGATGCCGGCCTCATCCACGACGTACCCACTCGAATCGGACGCGGTAACCGCCGTGCCGCCGAGCTGCTGGATCTTCTCGATCGCGTAGGTCGCAACGTTGCCCGAGCCGGAGACGACGGCACGACGCCCTTCGATCCCGTCGCCGGCACGCAGCAGCATCTCCTCGGCGAAGAACACTGCCCCGTACCCTGTGGCTTCGGTGCGCACTTCCGCGCCACCCCAGCCCAGGCCCTTGCCCGTGAGCACTCCTGCCTCGTAGCGCTGCGTGATGCGTCGGTACTGCCCGAAGAGGTATCCGATCTCGCGGCCTCCGACACCGATATCGCCTGCGGGTATATCGGTGTGCTCGCCGATGTGGTGCACGAGTTCGGTCATGAAGCTCTGGCAGAACCGCATGACCTCAGCGTCGCTCTTATCACTCGGGTCGAAGTCGGCGCCGCCCTTGCCGCCGCCGATGCGCTGCGAAGTGAGCGCGTTCTTGAAGATCTGTTCGAAGCCCAAAAACTTCACCACTGACAGGTTCACGCTCGGGTGGAAGCGGAGCCCCCCCTTGTACGGGCCGAGCGCCGAGTTGAATTGCACGCGGTAACCGCGGTTGACCTGTACCCGCCCCGCATCATCCGTCCAGGGCACCCGGAAGATGAGCTGCCGTTCGGGCTCCACGAGCCGCTCCAGGATCCCGGCCTCGATGTATTCGGGATGCTCGGCCAGCACGGGCTCGAGCGTCTCGAGCACTTCCTGCACGGCCTGCAGGAACTCGGGCTCGGCGGTGTTCCGCCGAGCGACCGTCTCGGCGACAGCCTTCAGGTGGGCTTCAGGGGTAAGCAACGTCAATGTCGTCTCCTCGGTCTCGCATATATATAAGGAACCGCCCGGCTCGAGCGGATCAGATTGCGCCCGCACTCCAAGCGAACCGCGTCGAAGCGGCGAGGGAATGACGGCGTCTCTACTGCGAGACGAAAATGTGCGCGGCGACCTCGGTGGGCAGATCGATCGCTTCGCTCGACCCTTCGACCTCGACATGCACCGTGTGCCCGCTGCGGCTGAAGGAGGCTCGGTTTCCGGGCAGCACTCCGGCCGCGGCGAGCTGCTCGAGCAGTTCGGGGTCGACCTGCAGCGGCTCGGCCAGCCGCTTGATGCGGGCGGTTACCGGAACATCGGGGTCGATGAGCAATTCGGTGAGACCCGTGACACCGGTCTGAAAGGACCCTGCGCGAACGGCGCCGAGCTCTTCGAGGCCCGGGATGGGATTGCCGTAGGGCGACTCGGTGGGATTGCCGAGAATGCCGAGCAGCTTGCGCTCCACCTGCTCGCTCATCACGTGCTCCCAGCGGCACGCCTCCTCGTGCACATACGCCCACTCGAGTCCGATGACGTCGGCGAGGAGCCGTTCGGCGAGCCGATGCTTGCGCATCACGTGCACGGCCTTGCTGCGACCCACGATGGTGAGCTCGAGGCGCCGATCGTCGGTGACGACGACGAGGCCATCGCGCTCCATGCGCCCGACGGTCTGCGACACGGTCGGGCCCGAGTGACCGAGGCGCTCGGAGATACGGGCGCGCAGGGGGACGATCCCTTCTTCTTCCAACTCCAGAATCGTGCGGAGATACATCTCGGTCGTATCGATCAGGTCCGTCATCGCCGTCCTTTCGGGTCCGTCGTCCAGCTTAGGGCATCCTGACCTGGAGACGCGGGCTGCGAGCACCTGGCTCGATAGAATTGCGCTCATGGCTGACATCACGATTCCCACTGAGCTTCTGCCCGCCGACGGACGATTCGGCTGCGGCCCCTCGAAGGTGCGCGACGAACAGCTCGCCTTCCTCGGTTCGCTGCAGCCTCGCGTCCTCGGCACCTCGCACCGCCAGGCTCCTGTGAAAGATCTCGTGGGAAGCGTCCGCTCGGGCCTCGCCGATCTGTTCCGCGCGCCCGACGGGTACGAGATCCTGCTCGCGAACGGCGGAGCCACGACGTTCTGGGATTCGGCCGTGCACTCCCTCATCGAGCATCGCAGCCAGCATCTGACCTTCGGAGAATTCGGCGCGAAGTTCGCGAAGGCGGCGAGCGCCGCACCCTTCCTCGCGGATCCGGATGTGCGCGCGGCCGATGCCGGTTCGCGCTCGGCAGCCGAAGCGGTCGCGGGCGTCGACGTGTACGCGTATCCGCACAACGAGACATCGACGGGCGTCATGGCTCCGGTGCGACGCGTCGCGGGTGACGCCGGCGCGCTCACCGTGGTCGACGCGACCAGCGGTGCCGGCGGCATCGACTTCGACGCGAACGAGGTCGACGTCTATTACTTCTCACCGCAGAAGAACTTCGCTTCAGACGGCGGCATCTGGTTCGCGCTCGTCTCCCCCGCCGCAATCGAGCGCATCGAGCGCGTCACAGCCTCGGGCCGCTACATTCCCGAGACGCTCAACCTTGCGGGCGCCGTTGAGAATTCGCGGAAGAACCAGACGCTCAACACACCAGCACTCGCAACGCTCGGCATGATGGACGAGCAGGTGCGCTGGATCACTGCCAACGGCGGGCTCGAGTGGGCCGCCGCCCGCACTGCCGAGTCATCAGGCGTGCTGTACGAGTGGGCCGCGCGCACCTCGGTGGCCACGCCCTTCGTCTCCGATCCGGATCATCGCTCCCAGGTGGTCGTGACGATCGACTTCGACGACACCGTGGACGCCGCTGCGATTTCGAGTGCGCTGCGCGCCAATGGTGTGGTCGACACGGAGCCCTATCGCAAGCTGGGCCGCAACCAGCTGCGCGTCGCAACATTCACGGCCATCGACCCCGACGATGTTCGCGCGCTCGTGGCCTCAATCGATTACGTGCTCGAGCACCTGGGCTGATCTCCGCAAGCCGTCGGACCCGGAACATAGGGGGTATCTCCGGGTCCGACGGGAAGCGGGAGCTGCGATCGCCCCGGCTCGGCCGGTGCGGAAGTCGCGGCCGCGGATCCGCTTCTGATGCGGGGCGCCGATGCGGAGGAAGGCCGCAGACGCCCCGGTCTGAGAGTCATGTGATGGCGGGGTCTCCTTCTGCGTACCCCGCTCGCTGCCGGCCAGCGCGCACGAGAGTGACGCCCACAACGCACACGGTGCAGAGCGCGGCTACTCCCCACCACGGGAAGCCAGGAATATCGGGGCGCTCGCCCGCGCGGTCAATGTCGGCCTGCGGCGTCGGCGTGATGCGCTCGCCCGTGACCAGAATGCGGTGACTGTTGATACCCAGCGGAGTGCAGGTGACCAGCGTCATGAGATCGGCGCCGTGGCGGGGAAACAGAGATTCCGTCTGGTCGGGGCGTACAACCCGGCTCTCGACGACCCGATACGCGAGCACCTCTCCGAATACCTCGACGGCGAAGGTGTCTCCGACCCGCACCTGATCGAGGTGATTGAACAGTTCTGACGTGGCGAGCCCGCGGTGAGCAGTGAGCACGGAGTGCTGCGACTGCCCGCCGACGGGAAGCGAGGTGCCCTCGAGGTGCCCCACTCCCCGCGACAGCGTCGCGTCCTCGGTGCCGTGGTAGATCGGCAGATCGAGGTCGATCGACGGAACACGCAGGCGCCCCATCGCCCCCTCGGCGTCAGCCCTCAGCAACTGATCGTATGCATCGCTCTGCGCACCCGCCGTCACTCCGGTGCCCTCGGGAACATTCTGGTGCTCAGCCAGCAGAGCGCCTCCGACCAGCGCATCGTTGTACGACTGCGCACGCGCGATCTCGGTGGCAAGGCTGCCGACGGGCTCGTCGCCCACCTCGGAGCCGACGCCGCTGATCACGCGCGACTGCTCGAGCTGCGAGAACCAGGCCGCAGCGGAGGGATAGAGGAACACGAGCATTCCGATGAGGGCGAGCAGAGCTGCGGCAGCGGTGAGGGGTGGAATGCGGCGACGCGGCGTCGGCGTCGGCGTCGGCGCGGCGTGCCGCGCCCGGCGATCCTGAACCGTGATGCTCATGGCCTCCCCCTTCTCTCGTCTCTGCTGCGATGAACGGGGTCGGCCGCGACGCGCCCGACCCCGCCTGCGACGGCTACTGCAGTGAATTGCGCTTGCGCCTCGCTGCCGCGAGCGCCGAACCGACGGCGATCAGCACGAGTGCGGATCCCCCGGCCATGAACACCGTGGTGCCGGTCGACCCGGTGAGCGGCAGGTTCGGCCCGCGCTGCTGCGTGTTCTGAATCGTGACGGAGACGACGCTCGCTGCGTCGCCAGCGGTCACCGTCACCTGCGTCCACGCGCCATCACCCGTGGGCAGCACGTACCCGGTGGGCGCCTGCGTCTCCCGCACCCAGTAGGTCTTGGAGAGCGTCGCGCCGTTGCCCACCCACAGACCTGCGACCGAGACCACGCCGTTCGCATCGCTCGTGAGTGTGCCGACCCCGGCGACCTCGGGCCCGCCTTTCGTCTCGTGCAGCGTGAACTCCGCTCCGGTCAGCGTGCGGTTCGGCTGCTGAGCAGCGGTCTTCACGATCTGCAGCGGACCCCAGTTCGTCTGCGGGCGATCGGTCTCACGTAGCGAATCGTTGACGTTGACGAGGGCCTGGTTCGAGATCTTGCCGCCGGTCTCGCCGCTGCCGAGCGAGGTCACCTGCGTTGAGAGCTCGACGGTGACCGCCGTCTTCCCTGCGAGCTGCTCGAGCCCGGCTGGTGTGAGCGTCACGACGGTGTTGGGACCGTCCGCCGCAGGTAGTGCGGCAGGCTGCAGCGTGTAATCGGTGCCGAGCGTCAGGCCCTCACCGTCGAGGGCGACCTCGACCGCCGAAAGTGTGAGTCGCGGATCGAGCTGATCAGTCACGACGAACTTGCGGTAGGTATCGCCGGCTCCGAGCTCGGGAATGGGCGCGGTGACCGTCCAGTTGACCGTCGAACCGAGCACCAGCCCCTCGGGGTCGGCAACCGTCTTCGTGGGATCCGTCGTGTTGAGCTTGTTCTTCGCGTAGACGTGCACGTCGTAGAGCCACGAGCTGTCTGACGTCTCGGGGTAGGGCACCGATACGAGGAAGGGTTGCACCGGCGAGACGATGGGATTCGGGCCCGGGTTCGTCTCCACCACGAGGTAGAGGCCGAACGGAAGGTCATCCGCCGTCGCGATGCCTCCGCCAGCCGTCGTCACCGATGGTGTGGAGGCGGCGACCAGGCCGTAGGGGGCGGCCGACGCGCTCGCGGGTGTCGCGCCCTGCGCATGGTCCCACCCGGCTGCCGTCGTCAGGTCGATCGGCGTGCCATCATAGGTGACTCGCTGCAGGCTGAACTGCACTCCGTCGAGCCCCGCGCCGAGCGCCTCCACGCTCGTCGGCGAAGTGATGACCGTGCCGTCTCCCGCCGACCCCGGGTCGCCCGCGTGCTTGTGTATGGTCACGCTGCCCGTGGTGCCGACGATATTCGAGATATCGGGAGCCTCGACGGCCTGCGCCGCCGATCCCAGGCTCACCGTGCCGAGCAATGCCATGGCGGCGGCTCCGACTGCGGCGAGCGCGCGCCGCGTGTACGGTCGACGTTCTGCACGTTTCATGATGTGTTCCTCTCTGCGGGACGCGTCGTCGCGTTCCCTGGTCACAGTGCTGGGGTGATTGAAGCGATGATTCGGGTGCGCAGTCTGCGCGCGCGGTGCGCGACGTATGCAGTGAGGATCGCGAGGGCCGCGATGCCGAGGCCGCCGATCGTGAAGAGCTGCGAACCGAGTCCGCCAGTCAACGGCAGCGCGACGCCGGGTTGCTGCGCGTTCGTGATCGCACCGCGGTCGATGACCGTGCCGGCGTTCTCAGCGGTGACCGTGAAGGTGAACTCCGCGCCGCCGGTGTACCCGGGCGGCGCCTGGATCTCGGTCACCGTGTACTCGCCCCAGTCGAGATCTTCGAGCGCAAACCCACCCGTGTCGGGGTCGGTGTCGGGGCCCGTGCACGGGTCACTCGTGCAGTCGGCGATCGCGAGACCCTCGGGAGGCAGACCGGGACCGTCGATCCGCCAGGCCGATCCCGCGAGCAGTGCGCCGCCGACCTCCGCGGTCTTCGTCCAGGCGACCTCTCCGGCGAGGTCGCGGTTCGTGATCGTGCAGGTCACCGAGCCGCCGTTCGGCACCGTGACGGCGCTGGCCTGCGACACTGTGAGCGCCGTTCTCCCATTCGTGCAACTCCATGCACTCGCCGTGTAGCCGGATCCCGTGGACTCGCTGAGCAGGTAGCTCCCGGGGGTGACGGTCGCGTTCGTCACCGCCGATTGCGTCGTCTTCCCGGTGATCGTGGTGGGGCCGGTGGCCGTGAGAGTCCAGTCTCCGACGACGCTTGTGCCCCCGTGGGTGTTCTCCACCTGTTTCACGAGCGTGAGCTTGGCTGTCGGGGGATCCTGTCTGTTGACGATGGTGCAGCTCGTGATGAGCTTGCCGTTCACCGGCACGGAGAACCCGTTCGTCATCGGGGTCACAGCTCCTGCAGCGTTCGTGCAGCTCGCGCTCACAAACGTGAAGCCGGGTTGCTGCGTCTCCGTTACCGTGAACGTGCGATTCGCGGTGTCGGGGAAGACGAGCGAGAAGTTGGTGCCCGTGTCGGTAGTGGTCTGCGCGACGGGTGAGCGTCCCGGGACATCGAGCTGCCCGGTGAACAACCATCCCGGAGCGTTGTCGTCGATGAGCGTTCCGTCTGCAGCACGCGTCTCCTTGATCACGGTGACGCTGCTGGCGCAGTTCTTCGTCGCGATCTGCTGCAGCGTCTGCTGCAGAGACGAGAAGCCGGTCGAGAGGAAGTAGTCGTTCCCCTCGCTCGGTCCGGTGATCGCCTGCAGGTTGAGATGCGAGTTGGCGCTCAGCCCCACCCCGACACCGAGCATCTTGGTCGCGGACCCGCTGGGACCGGTCGTCGCCTTGATGGCGTTCGCCGACATCGCCGCCTGCTCCACCATGCGAAACTGCACGTTCGTGTCAGTCGTCGTGCCGGCGCCGTAGGTGGTCGGGTCTCCGTCTGTGAGCATCAGCACCATGTCGTAGGAGCCGGTGGCCTGCACGAGCCTGAGCGCTGAGTCCCAGTTGGTGAAGCCATCGCCCTGTGACGGCAGGCCCGATTGGATGCGCTGCGCTGCTCCGAGGTAGCCGGTATTGCCGGCGGCCGAACCCGGCACGGAGAGGTTGTAGGCGTTTCCCCCGTTCAGCACTCCCGAGGTCGTGCTGAAACTGAACATCGTCGCCCGAGACGGGGTGCCCCCGAGCCCCGAGGTTCCGACGAAGTTCTTCGCCGCGTTCTTGAACTGCGTCATCTCGTTGGCGTTGATCGAAGTCGAAGTATCGAAGACCATCGCGATCGAGATGCCGCACACCTCCGGGAACCTGGGATTCTCTCGCACGTCGACCCACGCGTCGCTCACTGCCGTGTTCGGCAGCGTGCGATCGGCCGTAACGTTGCGCGTCGCGTTCTGGGTTCCGGTGCCGACGGCGACGCGGAACTGATAGGGCGTCACCGTTTTCCCCTGGTCGTACGCGCCGGTACCCAGGGCACCGATCGCGCGCCACCCCGGCGGGGTCGCGGTCTCCTTGATCCAGACACCGTTGGGGTGCGTGTTCGCTACGACGATGGTGCAGACGCCCTGGGAATCCGTGACGCACGATCCCAACGACGCGCCGGTCGGCTGCGCTCCGGTGCCGCCGGTCGACGCGAAGGCTTCGTAGGTCGCGCCCGGCACTGGCGCGCCTGCTGCGAGCCCGGGACCGGTGCGATCACCGATCTTCGTGACTCGCACCGTCGTCGTACCCTCCGCGCGAGCTGCGGCGCGCGGCTGCAGCGGAGGCGTCTGGGGCGCTGCGGGCTCGAGCTGTGCCGGATCGGGCGCTGCAGGCTCTGGGGCCAGTGGTTCTGTGACGGCGGGTTCCGCCGGCTCGGGCGTCGCGGGGGCCTGCTCGGGCGCTGCCTCCTCCTGCGGCGCGGCGATCACTACGGGCGTCGCCGCGGTGTGCGGTTCACCGGCGGTGACCTGCTGCCACTCGAGTGCTCCGGCGACGCGCACGCGATAGGAGGCCCCCGCGTGCACTTCGACCGCTGTTCCCGGGTCTACCGCGCTGCTGACCCGCTCCAGCATGAACGCCGCGATCTCCGCATCGAGATCATGTGCGTCGCCATCTGCAATGGTTCCCGAGATCGCCCCGTTCCACTGAGATTCGGCACCGTCGTCAGCGACCGCGTCATTTCGCGGACCCTGCACCTCGAACACCGCCCCGGGCACGGGGGCGCCGGACGCATCGACGGCGATCCAGCGCAGCACCCCCGGTGTCGGGCCCGGTTGAACTTCGGCCACCGCGGTTTCGGGCGCGGGCGCGACCTCGTCTGCAGCGAGTGCCGGCCCGGCACCGAGCAGGAGAACGGCACTCACCACCAGTACGGCGGCGGCTGACCTCCCGCCGAGGCGGAGACCGGCCGCCCGTGCCTGCGGCGCCCCCGCAAGCGACCGTCGTGTCGTGCGAGTTGCCAACCGCGATGTGTGCCGATGGTGCATGACGTCCCCGTTTCGCCCCGTTCACAGGGGCGATTCCGTCATCTTTGACGTGATCTCCAACCCCCGTGCCAGTCACGTTAGGGAGCGGCGCGGAATTCTGGATCCGGGAGAATTACGTATTTCGGGTACGCGCCGAACGCGCAGCGCGCATCCGCCACAACGCACCGCGCCCCCGACCCGGATCGGGTCGAGGGCGCAGGTCAGCGCGCAAGGCTACTCGTCTTCAGAGTCTTCGTCTTCAGAGTCTTCGTCGTCGTCCACGTCGTCGGAGTCTTCGTCGAAGAGCTCGGTGTCGTCGGCGTCGTCGTCGATATCTTCATCGGAATCGTCGTCAGCATCGTCATCGGCATCGAGTTCGTCATCACCGTCGATCTCAGCTCCGTCGAGATCGTCTTCGAAGTCGCTTTCGAGCTCGTCGGCATCATCGAGCTCGTCAGCATCATCGAGTTCTTCAGCGTCGTCGGCGCCGGGAGCCGCCTGCTTCGCATGACCTTCCCGATACTGCGCGAGACGCTCCGACCACGGCACCCAGTCAGGAGCGACCACGGAATCCGGTCCGGGGAGCAGTTCGACCTCGAGCACGGTCACCGGCGCATCAGCGCTCGTCCGTGCCAGGGTCGCTGCCCAGCGCCATCCCGGATAGCCGGCGAGTCGGCATTCGAACAGCAAGGTGAGCACGTGCGCTTCGTCGACCTCGTACCCCGCCTCGGCGCCGATCGTCGATGGATCCGTGATCTCGGCGAGAGCGGCGCGCCCCTGCTCACGAGCAGCCAGCAGCACCGGGTCGGGAGCGATCTCGGTCTCAGACATCGAAATCGTCCGCCACGCGCCGCAGCATCGTCGCGACCTTTCGCGCCTGCGGGCGTTCGGGGTACTGACCGTGCTTCAGCCGCTCACCGAGCCCGTCGAGCAGCTTCACGAGATCTTCGATGATCACGGCCATCTCATCGGCCGACTTGCGGCTGCGCTTGGCGAGACGCGGAGTGTCGAGCACATGCACCGACAGCGCCTGCGGACCGCGGCGCCCGTCTGCCACGCTGTACTCCAGACGAGTGCCCGCCTGAATCTCGGCGTCCGCCGGCACCACCGATGCATGCAGGTACACCTGAGCGCCATCATCGCCCTGGATGAACCCGAAGCCCTTGTCTTCGTCATAGAACCTGACCTTGCCGTTCGGCATGCCTCGTTCCTCTCCGTCTCGTCGCGATGCCCCGCGTTCCGCTCACGCCGGTTCGCGAGCGCGGGTTCCCGCATATCCAGCCAATTCTAGCGGTGCATCTTGCCCTCGCGCGGAGGCCGAATTCCGATAAAATGGAGCGGATGTCCACTGAACCCAGCACGCCGTCGATCCTCGAGCGGATCCTCGCCTACGCGTCCCTCTCCATCATCGCGTTGGCGCTCCTGTCCTTCTTCGCGACCCTCATCGTCGGCTTGAACAACCGCTTCGCACTCGCCGAGGGGTTGTGGCCCGTTGTCTACGGCATCTCGATGATCGGGCTGCCCGTCGGCTTCGTCCTGTTGATCGCCCTGCTGATCCTCAGCCAGCGCCGCCGCCGGTTGGAAACGCGAAGGATCTCCGGCCGCTAGGTCGGAATCGCTCATGAGCGGAACCCTCGCGCTCGCCTCTGCAATCGCAGAGATGGATCGCGACACCCTCGATGCGCTCGTGCGCAGCCGTCGCCCGCATGCCCCCGCAGGCATCTCCGACCCGATCGGCCTCGCCTCCGACCTGTTGAAGACCGAGTCGATCGCCCGCGCTCTCGCTCCGCTCGATCGCGCTCGGCTCGCAGCAGTGCGCGAACCCGAGAACGCTGACGCCGGGCTCATCGCCGAGCTGGTCGGCATCGGGCTGCTCGGCCGAGACGGGGGATCAGCCACCAGTTTGCCCGAGGTGAGAGCCGCGCTCGACGACGCAGTGGCCGTCGCACGCGTCGAACCCGATGCACTCGCGCTCGGATCCGCAGCACTCGGCGATGCTGTAGAGGTGGACACCAGCGCATGGTTCACGTCGGCCCTGACCGCGGTCGGGCAGTCGGCGGAGTGCCTGCGCACCCTGCGCGATCGACCGGGCAAGTTGAACCGGTCGGGAAGCATCGCCGTCGCGACCGTGAAGCAGTTGGCAGAATCGACGGGCGTCGAGCCCGACGAGGTCGCACTGGCGCTCGCCGCGCTCATGCGAGCCGGCCTCATCACCGCGCTCGTCGACGATCAGCTCCTCATCACCGCCGCGCCGTCGAGCGCATGGTTGGCGAGCACCCACACCGAACGGTGGCTCGCTCTCGCCGAGGCCGCGGCCCGCCAGATGCCCGCGCCGCTGCGCACCGAGTGGATCGCGGCAGCGCATGCCGAAACCGGCCTGCGAGCGCTCGCCGCCGCGATCCCGAACCAGTACCCCCTGCTGCCCGCTGCCGAGCTGACCGCGGTCGGCGATTTCGTGCGCGGCGCCGAATACCTCGGTCTCACGCTCGACGGCCGATTCACCGCGGTCGCCGACGCGCTCCTCGTCGGGAACGACGCCACGACCGACATCGCCGATGCCATGCCCGAAACTGCGACTGGCGTCTACGTGCAGCCCGACCTGAGCGTCGTCGTGCCCGGCCCGCTGCCGCCGCACGACGAAGCGGTACTGGCCGCACTCGCGAGGCCCGAGCACATCGGCGTCGCGTCGACGCGCCGCATCAGCGAGGCGTCGATCGCAGAGGCCTACGAGCGGGGGCTCACGCCGCACTCCGCACGCGAAGCGTTCACGCGCATCTCGCTCACCGGCATTCCGCAGCCGCTCGAGTACCTGCTCGACTCGCTGGGCGAACGCGTCGGGGGCATCGTCGTCGGTGAATACGTGGGCGATGAGGGGCGCACCCGCCTGTCATTCGCACGGCCGGAACTCGCCTCCACGCTCTCGGTCGACCGCGCCCTGCAGCACCTCCAACTGCAGCGATCGCGATCGTCGGACACCGTGCTCTATTCACGACTCAGCCCCGACCACGTGCTCGCCGCACTCGCCGACGCGCGTTACCACGCCTCTTCACGGGTCGCGGCACTGCGGGAGGCCCGCGGCACGCACGTCGACGCGCAGGTGGAGGTACCGACAGCTCGCTCCGTACCGGGCGTCGCGGCGGCCGCAGCCGAGGCGCCGGATCCGCTCGAGGCGCTCGTCGACCGCGTCTTCACCGCGGCCCGCTCCGAACCCGGGACGGGTGATTTCACGCGGCGACTCGAACTCGCGATTCGCGACCGCAGCCCCGTGCTGGTGACCGCCGAGGCGCGCGGCGAGGTGCGCACCTTCACCCTCCTGCCGGTTTCGGTGAACGCCGGCCGGTTGCGCGCGGCCGATCAGGCGGCCGGCGTCGAGCGCACGCTGCCCGTCAATATGATCACCTCCGTCGAACCCGCCTGACCCGGCGAACGGCCGAGCCGACCGCCGACGACCCCGGTAGTTCAGCGACGCGCGGTAGACTCGCTGGTTATGACTCTCGGCCCCCTCATCGTGCAGAGCGACCACACCGTGCTTCTCGAAGTCGCCCATCCCGATGCCGAGGACGCGCGGCACGCGCTCGCCGTCTTCGCCGAGCTGGAACGCGCTCCCGAGCACATCCACACGTATCGCGTCACTCGGCTCGGGCTGTGGAATGCGCGCGCTGCGGGCCACACCTCGGAAGAGATTCTCGAGACGCTGAATCAGTACGCCAAGTTCCCGGTGCCGAGCGGCGTCGCGAGCGAGATCGCGGATACGATGCGCCGCTACGGTCGGCTCACGATCGAGCGCGCCGAGGTGCCCGGCGACGCCGCGGCTGCCCTCGCCGGTGACGCGGACGACGCCGCTTCGGGTGAACCTGCGCCGACGCAGCTCGTGCTCCGCTCCGAGGATCCGATGGTGCTGCGCGAGGTGGCCAGTGCCAAGAAGATCGCCCCGCTGCTCGGCAATCGCATCGACGAGCACACGTTCCCGGTGGAGGCGTGGGCTCGCGGTGAACTGAAACAGCAATTGGTCGCACGCGGCTGGCCCGCCGAAGATCTCGCCGGCTATCGTGCGGGCGACCCGTACGACATCTCGCTCATCCAAGACGGCTGGCAGCTGCGCGATTATCAGGCGAAGGCCGTCGAGGCCTTCCAGCGCGGCGGCTCGGGAGTCGTGGTGCTGCCTTGTGGAGCGGGCAAGACGATCGTGGGCGCGGCGTCGATGGCTGCGGTCGGCGCGAAGACCCTGATCCTCGTCACGAACGCGGTCTCCGCTCGCCAGTGGCGCGACGAGCTGCTGCGACGCACGAGCCTCACCGAAGACGAGATCGGCGAGTACTCGGGGCAGGTGAAAGAGGTGAAGCCCGTCACCATCGCGACGTACCAGATTCTCACGAGTCGGCGAAAGGGCGAGTACGCGCACCTCTCGTTGCTCGATGCCGAAGACTGGGGCGTGATCGTCTACGACGAAGTGCATCTGTTGCCGGCCCCGGTCTTCAAGCTCACCGCCGACTTGCAGGCCCGCCGCCGCCTCGGCCTGACCGCCACACTCGTGCGCGAGGACGGCCGGGAGGGTGACGTGTTCAGCCTCATCGGCCCGAAGCGCTACGACGCCGCGTGGAAGGACATCGAGGCGCAGGGGTTCATCGCACCCGCTGAGTGCTTCGAGGTGCGCGTCGATTTCGGCGAGGCGGAGCGCATGGACTACGCGGTGGCGGAGGATCAGGATCGCTACCGCATCGCGTCGAGCGCGCTGATCAAGCAGCCGGTGGCACGACGCATCATCGACCGCCACCCCGGCGAGAGCATACTCGTGATCGGGCAGTACATCGATCAGCTCGAGTCGATGTCGGAGGCGCTCGGCGCACCCCTGATCACGGGGCAGACCCCGGTCGACGAGCGAGCTCGACTGTTCCAGGCGTTCCGTGACGGGGAGGAGAAGATCCTCGTCGTCTCGAAGGTCGCAAACTTCTCGGTGGATCTCCCGGATGCCTCGGTGGCGATCCAGATCTCGGGATCGTTCGGCTCGCGACAGGAAGAGGCACAGCGTCTCGGCCGTCTGCTGCGGCCGAAGTCGAACGGAGCCACTGCGTCCTTCTACACGCTCATCACCCGCGATACGGTCGACCAGGACTTCGCGCAGAACCGGCAGCGCTTCCTCGCCGAGCAGGGGTATGCGTACACGATTCTCGACGCCGACCAGTTGTGAGGGTGAGAATCGGCCGCGATTCACGACGCGCTGCTGATCGCGTGCGTACACTGATGTGAACGTACACATTCGAGTTTCAGCGCGGAGGCCCTGATGTCCGGAGACGGAGAGGCGCGGGCCAAACCGGCGAGCATTCGCGACGTCGCGCGCCTCGCGTCCGTCTCCTACCAGACCGTCTCGCGCGTGCTCAACGATCACCCGAGCATTCGTGATGACACGCGCCAGCGGGTGCTCGCCGCGATCCAGACCCTCGATTATCGACCGAATCAGGCCGCGAGGGCCTTGGCCTCGTCGCGCCCCAACGTGCTGGGCATCCTCTCGGCAACGGTCGGCGAGTACGGCACCACGTCATCGATCGTCGCGATCGAGCAGGTGGCGAGAGAACGCGGCTTCTCCATCAGCACGCTCAATCTGCCCGACGCCTCCCCCGAGGCGATCGGAGAGGCGGTGCGCCAGTTCGAGCACGAGCAGGTCGCCGGCATCATCGTGCTCGCGCCACAGGTGCGCGTCTTCAACGTCATCGGCGGGCTGGGGGTCAGAGTTCCCGTCGCCACCCTGCACACCGGGGCAGGGGGGACTGCTGAGACCATCGCCTCCGACCAGCGCCTCGGCGCGGGCCTTGCGGTGCAGCACCTTGTCACGCTGGGGCACCAGGACATCCTGCACATCGCCGGCCCGCAGGATTGGATCGAGGCGGAATCGCGAATGCACGGGTACTTGGATGCGATGTTCGAGGCCGATCTCTCGACGCTGCCGCCGATCCGTGGTGATTGGACGGCGGATTTCGGGCACTTCGCCGGGCGTGAGCTCGCAGGGAGACGCGACTTCACCGCCATCTTCGCGGCGAACGACCTGATGGCGATCGGCCTCATGCACGGCTTCCGCGATGCCGGCGTTCGCGTGCCCGAAGACATCTGCGTGATCGGCTTCGACGACATACCGGTCGCGGCCCACATGTGGCCCACGCTGTCGACGGTGCGCGTGGACTTCGCGGAGCTCGGCCGCCGGGCGGTCGCGCATCTCCTCGCGGCCATTCAGCAGCAGCCCGCTCCACAGTTCGATCTGCTGAGCCCCGAGCTGATCGTGCGGCAATCGACAAGCGCGCCCGCAACGCGCCGGTAACAATTCTGTAACCACCCGACAACGTCTTGACACTCGGCGTAACATGATCCACGATGTGAACGGTCACACGAGTGACGACATGGATGACAGCGAGGTCAATCAAGTGGAACCAGCGACGCAGCGGGCCGACCAGGCTCCCGTGCTGCAGATGCACGACATCACCAAGATCTTCCCGGGCGTGAAGGCACTCTCCGAGGTGTCGCTCACGGTGCGGCCCGCGACGATCCACGCCATCTGCGGGGAGAACGGCGCGGGCAAGTCGACGCTCATGAAGGTGCTCTCGGGCGTCTACCCGCACGGCACATATACCGGCGACATCGTCGTCGAAGGCCGTGAGATGCGCTTCCGCGATATCCGGGCGAGCGAGGAAGCGGGCATCGTGATCATCCATCAGGAACTCGCCCTGATCCCCGAGCTCTCCATCACGGAGAACATCTTCCTCGGCAACGAACTGCGGCACGGCGTCGGCATCGACTGGCGCACGGCACGCACGCGCACCGTCGAGCTGCTCGAGCGGGTGGGCCTGCGCGAGGATCCCGATACGCCGATCAAGGCGCTCGGCGTGGGCAAGCAGCAGCTCATCGAGATCGCGAAAGCCCTCAACAAGAATGTACGACTGCTGATTCTCGACGAGCCGACCGCGGCCCTCAACGACACCGACTCGGAGCACCTGCTCGGCCTCATCCGCGATCTCAGAGATCGCGGCATCGCGTCGATCATTATCAGCCACAAGCTCAACGAGATCGAGCAGATTGCCGACGACATCACCATCATTCGCGACGGCCGAGTCGTCGAGACCCTTGATGTGCAGCACGGCACGATCAATGAGGATCGCATCATCCACGGCATGGTCGGCCGCTCCCTCGAGCACCGCTACCCCGACCGCACGCCGAACCCCGGCGAGGTCTTCTTCGAGGTGCGCGACTGGGTCGTGCAGCACCCGACGGTGCCCGAGCGCTACGTGGTGAAGGGCTCGAGCCTCGATGTACGCCGTGGAGAAGTGGTCGGGATCGCGGGCCTCATGGGCGCCGGCCGCACCGAGCTCGCCATGAGCGTCTTCGGTCGTTCCTACGGGCGCTTCATCTCGGGCACGCTCGTGAAAGACGGCGCGGAGATCGTGGTGCCCGACGTGCCAGCGGCGATCCGACACGGAATCGCCTATGTGAGCGAGGATCGCAAGTCTCTCGGGCTCAACCTCCTGGATTCCATCAAGCGATCCGTGGTGTCGGCCAAACTCTCGAAGATCACGCATCGCGGCATGGTCGACGCGCGCGAGGAGCGCATCGTCGCGGAGAAGTATCGCAAGTCGCTGCGCATCAAGACGCCCGACGTCAACAACGGCGTCTCCAGCCTCTCGGGCGGCAACCAGCAGAAAGTGGTGCTGGCGAAGTGGATGTTCACCGACCCCGACCTGCTGATCCTCGACGAGCCCACCCGCGGCATCGACGTCGGAGCCAAGTATGAGATCTACTCGATCATCAACGAGCTCGCCAACGCCGGCAAAGGCGTCATCGTGATCTCGAGCGAGCTCCCCGAGCTGCTCGGCATCTGCGACCGCATCTACACCGTGTTCGAGGGCCGTATCACCGACTGCATCCCGGCCGACCAGGCAACACCCGAGACGCTCATGCGCAGCATGACGTCGCTGAACGAGAAGGCGCACGCATGACCTCGACCGACACGAAGACCACGGAGAAGCACAGCTTCCGGTTCTCAGACATACGCGCGATGTTCGGCGGCGGCGGGCAGTCGACGCTCCGCCAGTTCGGCATCCTCGGCAGCCTCATCGCGATCATCCTGATCTTCCAGATCTTCTCCGACGGCCTGACGCTCTCGCCCGGCAACGTCATCAACGTGATGCAGCAGTACTCCTACATCCTGATCCTCGCGATCGGCATGGTGATGGTCATCATCATGGGCCACATCGATCTGTCGGTCGGCTCGGTCGCCGCCTTCGTCGGCATCGTCGTCGCGAAATCGATGGCCGAGTGGAACTTCCCCTGGTGGGCCGCCATCATTCTCGGCATCGGCCTCGGAGCGCTCGTCGGAGCATGGCAGGGTCTCTGGGTCGCATACGTCGGAGTTCCGGCGTTCATCGTGACCCTCGCCGGGATGCTCTTCTTCCGCGGCGCGAATCAGTGGATCGGCGACTCCATCTCGGTTCCCGTTCCCAAGGAGTTCGTGACCATCGGCGCCGGCTACCTTCCCGAAATCGCGGGGATCCCGATCCCCTACAACGTGCCGACCCTCATCCTCGGCGTGCTCGCCGCCGCCTGGCTCGTGTTCTTCGAGTGGCGCACGCGCCGCCAGCAGAAGAAGATGGGCTCGGAGCGCGCTCCGCTCTGGGTGAGCGTCGTCAAGGTCGTGCTGCTGTGCGCGGTGATTCTCGGTGCCGCGCTGCTCTTCGGCAGCGGACGCCCGGGTACGAGCTTCCCAGTATCGGGCATCATCCTGCTGGCGCTCGTCATCCTCTACTCCTTCGTGACGAACCACACGGTGTTCGGTCGCCACATCTACGCGGTCGGCGGCAACCGCCAGGCCGCGAAGCTGTCAGGAGTGAAGGATCGCCGCGTCGACTTCTTCGTCATGATGAACATGTCGGTGCTCGCCGCCGTCGCGGGCATGATCTTCGTCGCCCGATCGCAGGCCTCCGGCCCGCAGGACGGCAACGGCTGGGAACTCGACGCGATCGCGGCCGTGTTCATCGGCGGCGCAGCGGTCTCCGGCGGCATCGGTACGGTCATCGGATCGATCATCGGCGGTCTCGTGATGGCGTTCCTGAACAACGGCATGCAGCTGCTCAGCTTCGGCGCCGACACCGTGCAGATGGTGAAGGGCGCTGTGCTGCTCGTCGCCGTCGGCATCGACGCCTACAACAAGCAGCAGGGCCGCCCGTCCGTGCTCGGCTTCCTCACGAAGCGGCGCAAGCCCGCCGGTGAATTCGGCGGCATCGACACCACTCCCATCGGCGCCCGCGCCATGGAGGCTCCCCCAGCTGCGCCGCCCGCCCCGGGCTCACGCAGCACCTCCTCACAGACTCCTCCCGCCGCAGACGACAGCGCGACGAAGGAACCCGGCTCTCGCTGACGAGAGTTCGACGATTACAGAAAGCGAATGGAATCATGAAACAGAGAATCCTCCTCTCCGCGGGCGCGCTGCTCGCCGCTGCAGCCCTGGCACTCACCGGCTGCTCCTCGGAGCGCGCTGGAGACACAGGCGGCTCCGGCGACACCGATGGGGCTGCGACGTCGACCGGGTTCGAAGCGGGCTCGACCATCGGCGTCGCGCTCCCCGATAAGACGAGCGAGAACTGGGTGCTCGCCGGCAAGCTGTTCACCGACGGTCTCGAAGAAGCAGGGTACAAAGCCGACGTGCAGTACGCCCCGGCGTCGAACACGGTCGCCGAGCAGCAGAACCAGATCCAGGCGATGGTGACCGGTGGCGCGAAGGTCATCGTCGTCGGCGCGAAGGACGGCAAGCAGCTCGCCACCCAGGTGCAGGCAGCGAAGGACGCGGGCGCAACCGTCATCGCTTACGACCGCCTCATCGAGAACACCGACGCGCTCGACTACTACGTCGCCTTCGACAACTTCAAGGTCGGCCAGCTGCAGGGCCAGGCGCTGCTCGACGGGCTCGAGGAGCGCACCGACCACGACGCACCGTACAACGTCGAGCTGTTCTCGGGTTCGACCGATGACGCGAACTCGGCGGTCTTCTTCAACGGGGCCATGGACGTGCTGCAGCCGAAGATCGACGACGGCACCCTCGTCGTCGGATCGGGCCAGACCGACATCCAGCAGACGGCGACCGCCGGGTGGAAGGCCGAGAACGCCCAGAGCCGCATGGACACGATCCTGACCTCCGCCTACAGCGACACCGATGTCGACGGCGTGCTCTCCCCCAACGACACGCTCGCGCGTGCCGTGCTCACCTCGGTGGAGCAGGCCGGAAAGCCGCTTCCCGTCGTCACCGGCCAGGATTCCGAGGTCGAGTCGGTGCGCTCGATCATGGAGGGCAAGCAGTACTCGACCATCAACAAAGACACTGCTCTGCTCGTCGAGCAGACCATCAAGATGATCGGCCAGCTGCAGCAGGGCGAAGAGGTCGATGTGAACGACACCGACCAGTACGACAACGGCTCGAAGGTCGTACCCGCCTACCTGCTCGATCCGGTGATCGTCACGCAGGAGAACGCGGCCGACTCGTACCAGAACGTGCCGAACCTGCTCGAGATCGTCGAAGAGTACAAGTAGCACTCGCGACATTCCCGCACTCAGCTGCGCCGGGGCACGGCAGGATCATCCTCCGCACCCCGGCGCAGTGCCGTTTCGAAAGGCTTCGCATGACCGACCACCGCTTCTCCATCGACACCGACGCCCACCGCGCGTGGCTCGGCGATCAGACCGCTCGGCTGCTCGCGTTCGCCGAACCGGCGCTCGACCCGAGCGGCGGCTTCTCCTGGCTCGACGACTCGGGCGCCCCTGCCACCTCCCAGGGCGCGCAGCTCTGGCTCGCCGGCCGCTACACCTACTGCGCGGTGCTCGGGCACTTGCTCGGCGTTCCCGGGCAGGCCGAGCGCGTGGAGCACGGGCTCGCATTCCTCCGCTCCGGAGCATTGCGCGACGCCGAGCACGGGGGCTGGTTCGTCACCGTGGGCGCGGCGGACCCTGCGACGAATTCCGACGCGAAAGAGAGCTACGGGCACGCGTTCGTGCTGCTGGCCGCAGCATCGGCGAAGCTCGCGGGGTTCGAGGCCGACGATCTGTACACCGACGTGCTCGACGAACTCGAGCGCTGGTGGGAACCGGAAGCGCGCATGTACGCCGACACGTGGAACCGCGAGTTCACCGCGCTCGACCCGTATCGCGGCGCCAATCCCAACATGCACCTGGTCGAGGCGGGCCTGCTCGCGTACGAGGCCGATGGCGATCCCCGTCACGTCGAGCGCTCGACGGCCATCGTGCGACGCCTCATCGGCGACGTGACCGCGAAGAACGACTGGCGATTGCCCGAGCACTATCTCGAGGATTGGACGCCCGATCCCGAGTACGGCGCCGACTCCCCTGACAGCCACTTCCGGCCGTACGGGGCGACCGTCGGTCACTGGCTCGAGTGGGCGCGCCTGCTCATCGCACTCGAGACAGCGCAGCGCGAGGCGACCGGATCGGCCGACACCTGGTTGACCGATGCGTCGCGCAGCCTGTTCGCCCGCGCGGTGGAAGACGCTTGGGACGAGGATCGCGGTGGCTTCGCCTTCAGCACCGACTGGGCGGGCACCGTGCTGAACGACCACCGCTTCCACTGGGTGATCGCCGAGGCTATCGGCACGTCGGCGGCGCTCTTCCGCGCAACCGGAGATGCGTCGTACGCCGAGTGGTACGCCCGCTTCTGGGAGTACGCGGCGACGCATCACATCGAGGCGGATGGCAGCTGGATCCACGAGCTCGACGCCGATGGGGCGCCAGCGAGCGGCACCTGGAGCGGCAAGCCCGACCTCTACCACGCGCTCCAGGCGACGCTCTTCGCGCGCCTGCCCATGACGCACAGCCTGACGCACGGGCTGCGATCCGGCGCCCGCGAAGCGAGCTGACCCGCCGGCCCCTCAGCGCAGCCCTGCCCCACTCCGCCCCAAAAAACGGCGAGTGGGGCGGGGAGGAGGAGGGTTACACCTCTACCAGCACCTTGACCTGCTCGGGGTCGTTCGATGCGTCGAACGCCTGCTGGGCCTGATCGAGGGGGAAGACCCCCGTAATGAGCTCGTCGAGCGGCAGACGACGCTCACGCAGCAGTTCGATCGCCGCCTCCACGTCTTCGCGCACATACATGAGGTTGCCCAGCAGCGCGATCTCGCGATCCTGGATCAGCTCGAGGTCGATGGTCGTCGGCCCCGCAGGCACGCCCACGGTCATGACCGTGCCACCCTTCTCGAGCATCTCGATGGCGAGGTGCACCGTCGATTCGCGCGAGACGCAGTCGAACACCACGTCCGCCTTGCCGCCGAGCTCGCGCATCGCGGCCGCAGCGGCATCGGGGGCGCTCGAATCGAAGCTGCCAGAGGCGCCGAGGCGCTCCGCTCGGGCGCGCTTCGACTCGAGCAGATCGGCGACCACGACCTTCTCGGCCCCCGCGTGCAGCGCCGCGATCGTCACGAACAGGCCGATGGGGCCCGCGCCGAGCACCACGACGCGCGCACCCGTGAGATCCCCCGCGCGGCGCACGGCGTGCACGGGAGTCGCGAGGGGCTCGATGAGCGCCGCTTCGCGGTCGCTCAGGTCGTCGGGCAGCGGGATGACGCGGTCGGCGGCGATGGCGAAGCGATCCGTCATGCCGCCCGGCGTCTGGCAGCCGAACACATCGAGGGTCGCGCAGATGTTGTACCGGCCCCGCTGGCACGGCGTGCACTCCCCGCACGCGAGGTTGGGCTCGATGACGACTCGCCGGCCCACGAGATCGGCCGGCGCGTCGGGGCCGACAGCCTCGACGACGCCGATCACCTCGTGCCCCGGCCAGAACGGCAGGGACATGAACGGGTGGCGGCCGTGCGCAGCGTGCACGTCCGATCCGCAGATGCCGACGATGGTCGAGCGCACGAGCACCTCGCCAGCACCCGCGACGGGCGCCGAAATCTGCTCGACGCGGATGTCATCGGCCCTGTTGACGACGATACGACGCACAGCGTCTTGCACGTCGCTCATCAGACTGCCGTGTATCCGCCGTCGGCCACGAGAACCGATCCGGTGATGAACGACGAAGCCTCGCTCGCGAGGAAGACGACGCTGGGCGCGATCTCCTCGGGCAGGGCGAAGCGCTGCTGCGGTGCATCCTCGATCCAGTAGCGCTGGAACTCGGGGTTGTCGACCGGCGCCATCTCCGTCTTGACATAGCCGGGGGCCACGGCATTCACGCGAATGTTCAGCGGAGCCCACTCGACCGCGAGCGACTTGGTGAGGTGGTGCACCGCGGCCTTCGATGCGTTGTAGGCCGGCTGCCACTGGGGGCGGTTGACGATCAGACCCGACATCGAGCCGATGTTCACCTGCGAACCGCCACCGATCTCGCGCATGTGCTCGCCGACGGCGATGCTCGTCTTCCAGAGCGCGCGGACGTTGAGATCCCACACGGCATCCCACTGCTCATCCGTGACGCTCCACGATTCGCCGTGGAAGCAGGTGCCCGCGTTGTTGACGAGGATGTCAATCTGCCCGAGACCGCCCTTGGCCTCGTCGACCATGCGCGTGATCTGCGCGTCATCGGTGATGTCGGCGGTGATGGCGACGAACTCGTGGCCGCGCTCAGCGGCTTCCGTGACGACCTGCGCGTTGCGCTCGGCGCTGCGGCCGACGATCGCGACGCGGGCGCCGGCCTCGGCGAGCCCGTAGGCGAACGCCTTCCCAAGGCCCTGGTTACCGCCGGTGACGAGAGCGGTCTTGCCCTCGAGGCTGAACGAAGTCATGTTTCGTGTCCTTTTCGTGTAGATGCGTGGTGCGACGCGCGCAGCGAGTTGCGCGCGTCGTGTGATGCGAATGCGGTTCAGCGACCCGGGTAGACGACCGACTTCAGGCTGTCGGGGTCGGTGTCGCTCTCGAGCGCCTGCTCGACCTCGTCGAGGCCGAAGCGCCCGGTGACGAGCGAGTCGAGGTCGACCTGGCCGTTGGAGACAAGCTGGATCGCGACCGGCCAGGTCTCGGTGTAGCGGAAGATTCCCGTGACGGTGATCTCGCGGTTCTGAATGTCTTCAACCGGCAGCGTCATCTCGGGATTGCCGAGCCCGACGAGCACGGCGGTTCCGGCCGGGCGCACGGCGCGGATGCCCGACTGCACCGCGGGAGCCGCACCGCTGGCGTCGATGAACGCGTCGATCGGCACATCGAGATCAGCCGGGTTCTGCGTGCGCGGGTCGATCACTCGCGTCGCGCCGTACTGCAGCGCCCGGTCGCGGCGCGTCTCGACGAGGTCGGAGACGATCACCTCGCCAGCACCGAACGCGCGTGCGGTTTGTGCCGTGATGATGCCGATCGGGCCGGCGCCGGCGATGAGCACCGTTGAGCCGGGAACGATGCCGGCTTTGCGCACCGAGGTGATCGCGACCGAGAGCGGCTCGAGCAGGGCGGCCGCCTCGTCGGTGACGTTGTCGGGCACGTCGTGCGCGAAGGCCGCCTGGATGGTCACGAACTCTGCGAACGCACCGTCGATCGGGGGCGTTGCGTAGAACTCCATCTCGGGGCACAGGTTGTAGGTGCCGATGCGGCATTCGCGGCATCGCCCGCACGGCCGCTGCGGTTCGATGGCGACTCGCTGGCCGATGCGGGCTGCGTCGACGTTCTCGCCGACGGCGACGATGACGCCGCCGACTTCGTGCCCGAGCACGAGCGGCGCTTCGACCACGAAGTCGCCGATACGCCCTTCACGGAAGTAGTGCACATCTGAACCGCACACGCCGACGGCGCCGACGCGAACGAGCACCTCGTCGGCGGCGGGCGCCGGCACCGGGCGCTCTTCGATCGCGAGCTCTCGCGTGCCGAGGAGCACGCTGGCGCGCATCCGCTCCGGGATCTCTGGCTGGGTCATGGCTGTTCTCCTCGTACTGCTTCGGGTTGCTCGGGGCCGAGCAGCGCCCGACCGACGATGACATGGTGAGCTCCGAGCGCGATGGCATGGCGCGCGATGGAGGCGTTGACGCCCCCGTCGACGCTCACCTGCACGCTGGGAGCGAGGTTCGGAATCCGGTCGAGCAGTTCGGGTCGCGCGGATTCGCGCGTTCCGGGCTCGATCAGCATGACGAGGGCGCCGTCGACCCCACTGGCCGGCAGGATCGCGGGTGCGTCGCCGGGTTCGAGCACCGTCCACACCTCGCCACCCGCCTCGCGAAACTCGCGGGTCAGCAGCGCATCGGTCGACATGTCCGCCGGCAGGGCCGCACGTTGAGCGCCGACGGCGGCAGCGATGCTCAGCACCGCTGAGACCTCCGCGTGCAGTTCCGCCTCGCTCCCGCCCTCGGCCGCCCGCTTCGCTCCCGCCAGCACGATCACGTGCACTTCAAGCAGGGAGTCGGGGTGCCGTTCGCCGAGCTCGTGCAGTTCTGCCGCGACGATGCCCCGGTGCACCAGCGCACCGCTCGCATCGCGGTCGAGGATCACGTCGAGGTGCATGGGCAGTCCCGCCGCCGCGAAGCTATCGGCCACCGCCGCACGTTCCCCCGCAGGTGCAGCGTAGAGGCTTCCGTACACGGTGCCCTCCGGCAGGTCGTCGAGCCACTCCGCGTGCGGCAGGGCCTCTGACGAGGAGCGGGACACAACCTGAATCCCGGTCATCCGCGGCTCCGGTCGAGCGCGTCGACCGCTGCGACCTCTGTGTAGCGGTCGAAGCGATCGGCCGAGACACGACCGGGTTCGGCGGAGACGCGACGTGCCGGCTTCCATCGCTCTGCGAGCTCCATGATCGGCGTCCCGCTCAGCACCGCGGCCGCCTGTACCGCGGCGCCGCGAGCGACGGCCTCGGGGGCGTCGACGAGGTGTACGGGCTTGCCGAGCGCGTCGGCGAGAATCTGCCGCGTCGCGGCAGATCGGGCCGCACCGCCGATGGCGATCACCTCGCCGTCGGTGCGCACGCCGCACCGCTCGAAGTGGGAGAGGCCCGCGACGAGGCCGAAGACGACCCCCTCGTAAGCGGCCCGGGCCAACTGCTCGCGGGTCGTCTCCGTCGTGAGATCGGCGAGCAGCCCAGAGGCGAGCGGTCGGTTCGGGGTGCGTTCCCCGTCCAGGAAGGCGGCGAGCACCGGGCCGTCGTTCCCCGCCTGCAGCGCGAGAGCCGAGAGTTCGTCGTGATCCGTTCCCATGAGCCTCGCGAAAGTATCGATCACCTTCGCGCCGTTGAGCGTGCACACCAGCGGCAAGAAGCCGCCGGTGAGGTTCGCGACGCCGTTCACGAAGCCGCGCGGATCTCGCACCGGATCAGGGGTCGTCGAGAACACCACCCCTGACGTGCCGAAGGCGAAGACAGCGTCGCCTTCGGTGATCCCGAGCCCCAACGCGGAGGCGTGCTGGTCGCCGCCGCCGGCGGAAACGAGCGCGGGTTCGCTGATACCGAGCTCGGTCATCGCCGCCGCGGTCGTGGTGCCTGCGACGCCCTCGGGCTCGAGCACCTCCGGAAGCATCGGCGCCCAGTCGCGCGAATCGTCGATGAGCTCGAGGTGGTCAACCAGATAGCGGTTGGTCGCCGGATCGAAGTACCCGGTTCCCGAGGCCTCCGAGCGGTCGGTCGCGAAGACCCCGGTGAGCCGGTAGGTGAGATAGTCGTGCGGCAGGAGAATCGTGGCCAGCCTCGCGAAGTTCTCGGGCTCATGACCGGCGAACCACGCGACCTTGCTCAGCGTGAAGGCCGCGGTGGGCAGTGACCCGGTCGAGGCGATCAGCTGCTCGGGGCCGATGCGCTCGGCGAGATGGCGCAGTTCGGTGTCGGTCGTCGTATCGTTCCAGAGCTTCGCATCGCGGATCACTTCTCCGGTCGCGTCGAGCGGCACCATGCCGTGGCACTGGCCGGCGACGGAAATCGCTCGGACGCTCACGTCGCCCGCCTGCGCGAGCGCGGCGCGGAAGGCGCCGACGAACGCGTTCCACCAGGCGTGCGGATTCTGCTCGCTGCGCGGCGGCGCGACCGGCGGGTGCGCAGCCGTCGCCCCCGCGATCCTGCGTCCGTCTTCGAGCGCGAAGAACTCGACCTTGCACGACTGCGTCGAGGTGTCGACGCCGCATACGACGGCGATCATGCCACGCCTCCCCGCTGGGGGGCGGCGATCGATTCTGGCAGGTCGCGCTGCTGCCCCACAATGCCGGCTGGGTGAATCTGCACGACCTCTTCCCAGCTGAAACCGCGGAGGCCCATGAGCGTGACGGTGAGTGCGTCGCCCCATGCTCCGGCCACAAGCGTGCTGCCGAGTGCGATGAGACCGCCCGCGTCGGCTTCGATGGGGTCGGTGGCGATGTGCACGATGCGGGTCGCCGCAGCAGCGAACGGTGAATCGGGGCGCTCGGTCACCGCCACGACCTCAGAGCCCCGCTCGACGAGTCGCTCGACGAGCTGCGTGAGCTCGGCCGACTGGCCACCCTTCGAGAACGCGATGACGAGATCGTCACCGGTCACGGCACCCATACCGCCGTGCAGCGCATCCTGAGACGGAAGGAAGAACGCGGGCGTACCCGAGACGGAGAGCAGGTGCGCGAGGCGATCGGCCATGATGCCCGAGGTGCCGGCGCCCGTCGTCACGACTTTGCCCGCGCAGCGCTGCACGGCTGCAACCACTTCGGCGAACGTCTCGTCGATCTGGTCGGCGAGATTCGCGAGTGCCTGAGACTCGCGAAGTATGGACTCCCGGGCGTGCTGCACGAGGTCTGCGGCGGTTGCGCTCATATGATTGACCTGATCTCTCATTTGTTGCATTTATTCTAGTGCCTAGCGCGGCGGGAAGCGACTTCCGGCTCCGAGCATTCGTCGAGCCGGAACCGGCCGGTGTGAGAAGATGACGCATCGAGAGGAGACGCCCGTGGAACCCGGTCCCAACAGGCTGGTCGAGATGGCGCACGTCGCCCGAGAGCACTTCATCAATGACGTGCCCATGGTGGAGCTCGCCGCGCGCACGGGCATGTCGCGGTTTCGCGTCGCGCGACTCATCGCCGAAGCTCGGGAGCTCGGCGTGCTGCGCATCAGCGTCGGCGCGCCGCAGGCCCTGGGCCGCGACGACGTCGCAGAACTGCGCCTGCGATACGGTCTCCGCGACATCCACTGCGTCACGCTGCCCGAGGGAGACGCAGACCCCCAGGCTCTGCGAAGCGCCCTCGGCAGGGAGGCCGCAACATACTTGCAAGCCCACGTGCGCCCCGGCGAGGTCCTCGGGTTCGCGAGCGGTCGCACCCTTGCGGCGATTCCCGAGCACTTGCGAGAGCTGCCCCAGTGCGATGTGGTGCAACTGACCGGGCTCGCCGGCCCGCCAGGAGAAACCGCGGGCGATCTCGTGCGCACGGTCAGCGCGATCTCGGGCGGCGAACCCGCCTCGCTGTACGTTCCGCTCGTGGCCTCTGACGCTGAAGCCGCTTCCATGCTGCGCCGCCAGCCCGGTGTCGCGCACACCCTCGCTCGGATGGAAGAGGTCACCCGGGCAGTGCTCGCGGTGGGAAGTTGGAGCCCGGTCGTCTCGCAGCTCGCAGAGTCGATCTCCGACGATGCCGCAGGCGGGCTCATCGCGAGCGGCGTGCGCGCCGACGTCGCCGCCGCACTCTTCGACGCCACAGGGGGCCGCGTCTCCGCCCTCGATGCTCGCACCATCGCGATCCCCTTCGATCAGTTGCGCGCTGTTCCCGAGATCATGGTGGTTGCGGGTGGGGCCGAGAAGCACGCCGCGCTCCGTGCTGTGCTGATGGCCGGGTTCGTCACCACGCTCATCACCGACCGGGTGTCGGCTCTCGCCCTGCTCTCGGGCTCCCGCAAAGCCTGAACGGCGGCGGCCCCCTCCCCTGCCCGGGAGGAAACCGCCGCCGTTCGAGTGCTGACTACTCCTGGCCGGGGAGGCCCTCGTAGGCGATGTCGCCGGTCTCGAGGTTCTCGGCGATCAATGCGCTCAGCCCGTCGAGGAAGGCCGGGCGATCGTTGACGACGTGGTCGAGTGCGTCCTCGACGTTGTCCTGCGTGATGGGGGGCATCGTGTAGATGAGGTTGTTGTCGACCTCTTCGTCACGCGCGATCGCTGCGGCGACTGCAACGCCAGTCGCGAGCTGCACGGTGCCGTTCTGCAGCGAGGTGCCGATGAAGTCACCGTTCTTCACGGCGTTCAGGCCGTCCTCGATGCCGTCGATGCCGACGACCGGAATATCTTCCATGCCTGCCTCGCGGAGAGCCTGCTTGGCGCCCAGACCCATGTCGTCGTTCTGCGAGATGACACCGTCGATGTCGTCGCCGAACGCCGAGATCCAGTTCTTCATCTTGTTGACGGCCTCATCGCGGCTCCAGTTCGCCGTGTCCTTCGCGAGCACCTTCATATCGGGGTTCTCTTCGAGCACCTGGTCGATGCCGGCACCGCGGTTGATTTCGCCCGACCCGCCGAGGGGGCCCTGCAGAATCACGACGTTGCCGGTGCCACCGAGCTCGTCGACCATCATCTGCGCTTCCTGCGCACCGGCCGCGACGTCATCGGGCTGCACGCTGCCCGCGACCTCATCGTTGTTCAGCGTCGCGTTCACGTCGAGGAAGGGGATCCCCGCCTCGCTCGCTGCCGTCACCTGCGGCTGCAGCGTATCGGCCTGCACGGGAACGACCATGATCGCATCGACGCCGGCCTGGATGAACTGGTCGACCTGCGTCGCCTGCGTCGAGACGTCCATCTTCGCGACGTTCCACAGGATCTCGATGTTGTTGTCTTCCGCGTAGCGGTCGATGCCTTCCTTGCCTTCGGTGATGAAGGAGGACATGTCGTAGACGCTCACGCCCACGGTGACGCGTTCCTTGCCGCTGTCATCGGCGCTCTGCTGCGCTGCAGGATCGCCGGCACCGCAAGCCGCGAGCGACAGCACTGCCGCGCCGGCCACGGCGACCGCGAATCCGCGGTTCATTCGAGAGGTGAACTTCATGGGGTACTCCATTTCGATGGTGAGGGGTAACTGGAAAGTGGTGCGGTGAGAGATCGCCCTGCGCCCGCAGGCGCCATCGCGGTCAAGATCGTCGACGTTTACTGGCCCACACGTCGACCGCGACGGCGGCGACGATCAGCACGCCCTTGATCACGTCCTGCCAGTAGGCGGGCACGGTCAAGATGTCGAGACCGTTGTTGAGCGTCTGAATGAGCAGCAGGCCGAGCGCCGTGCCCCAGACGGTCCCACGACCGCCCATGAGGCTCGCTCCGCCGATCACGACCGCCGCAATGGCATCGAGCTCGTATCCCTGGCCGAGGTTCGGCGATCCGCTGATCACGCGGGAGGAGAGCATGATGCCCGAGAGACCCGCGAGCGCGCCGCTGATGGCGTAGACGCTGTAGAGCACCCGTCCCGTCTTCACGCCGGCGATCTGCGCTGCGAGGGGATTGCCGCCCACAGCGTAGACACGCAGGCCGTAGCTGGTGCGTCGCATCATGAGACCGAAACCGACGATCATGATGATCATGAGGATCACGGGAATCGTGAGCCCGAAGACGCGCGTATTGGCGAACTGACCGTATTCGGTGGGGAGCCCGTTGATCGGTGCACCATCGCCGAGCACGAACGCGAGGCCGCTGGCGAGCGTGAGCATGCCGAGCGTCGCGATGAACGGCGGCACCTTCATCACCGAGACGACGAAGCCGTTCACCGAGCCGGCGGCGAAGCCGACGACCACCGCGACGACCACCGCGAGCCAGATCTGGTCGGGCATCTGCTTGGCCGCGACGGCCGCGGCCATTGCACTCAACGCGATGACGCTTCCGACCGACAGGTCAATCCCGCCGGTGAGAATCACAAGGGTTTGCCCCAGCGCGATCAGCGCGAAGGGCGCGGCTGCGACCAGGATGGTCGTCACATTGTCCACCGTGCCGAAGCGTGCGCTCCGGTAGAGGAAGAAGGCGATGATCAGCAGCATCACGATGACCATCGCGTAGCGGATGGCCAGCTCGCGGAACCAGGGGCCCGAGAATCGGCGGAGGTCGCCGCTCTCGGACACCGTCCGCATCACTTCGGTCTGTGTCGGATTCGACATGTCATGCGTCCTTTCGAGGAGCGTCTGCGGCGTCAGCTGCTGCCGTGTCAGCTTCTGTGGCTTCGAGTCCGCTGGCAAGGCGGAAGATTCGGTCCTGCACCTCGGCGCGAGAGAGGTCGGCTGCGGTGAGTTCACCTGCGACCGCGCCCTCTCGGAGCACGAGCGCACGGTGGGAGAGGCTGAGGATCTCCGGCATGTCGCTCGAGGCCATGAGCACTGCCATACCGCTGGCGGCCAGTTCGACGATGATGCGGTAGATCTCGCTGCGGGCGCCGACATCTACGCCGCGGGTGGGCTCGTCGAGCAGCAGCACGTCGACATCGTCGGTGAGCCAGCGGGCCAGTACGACCTTCTGCTGATTGCCGCCCGAGAGGGTTTCGAGCGACTGGTCGAGGTCTCGGCTGCGCAGACGCACCGAATCCATCACCTTGCCGACCTGCTCACGGCGCGCGCGCTGCCGCAGGAAACCGGCGATGGAGAACTGCGCGAGGCCGGGCAGCGTGCCGTTGTCGAGCACCGACATGGGCAGCACGGCCCCGGAACCCTTGCGATCCTCGGGTACCAGCGCCATTTTCGCCGTGATCGCCGCAGCGGGTTCTCCCGGCTTCACACGCGATCCGCGCACGCGCACCTCGCCGCTCTCCGACCTGCGCACGCCGAACACGGTCTCCATGAGTTCAGTACGACCCGCACCGACCAGGCCGGCCAGGCCGACGATCTCACCGCGACGCACCTGCAGCGAGATGGCCTCACTCGCTCCGGCAACCTGGAGCTCGTCGAGCTCGAGCACGACTTCCGCGCCCGGCACACCTCGCTCTGGGAAGAGGTCTTCGAGCTCTCGTCCGATCATCGCGGTCACGATGTCGTCATCCGTCAGATTCGAGAGCGCCTGATCTTCGACGAGCTCGCCGTCTCGGAGCACGATGACGCGGTCGGCGATGGCGCGAATCTCCTCCATCTTGTGCGTCGTGAACAGCAGCGCGACGCCGCGGTCGCGCAGCAGCCCCATGACCTCGAGGAGACGACCCACCTCGCGCTCGGAGATCGCACTCGAGGGCTCGTCGAGCAGGATCACGTTGGCACCAGTGTTCGTTGCCTTCACGATCTCGATGATCTGGCGAATGCCAACCGGAAGGTCGCCCATGCGCTTGCGCGGATCGGTCGTGAGCCCGAAGACGGCGAGCTGTTCGCGAGCCTGCTCGATCATCGCGCCGCGGCGAAGCCCGAGCGGTCCGCGCAGCTCGCGCCCGATGAAGAGGTTCTCGTACACCGTGAGTTCGAGGATCGATGCGAGCTCCTGCGGCACGATGGCGACGCCGAGTCGATGCGCCGCCTGCGCGTTGCCGGCCGGCAGCGGAGTGCCCTGCACCTCGACGGTGCCGCCGTCAGGGCGGTACTGGCCCGACGCGATCTTCATCAGCGTGGATTTGCCCGCGCCGTTCTCGCCCGCGAGCGCAGTCACGGTTCCCGCTTCGAGGCTCAGCGAGATTCCCCGGAGCACAGGGATCCCTCCAAAACCTTTGACGATATTCGTGCATTCGAGCAGTGTTCCGGTGGCCGGCACGTGCGGAGCTGGATCGCGCACCTGTGCCTGCTGGTTACTCATGTTGCATTCACCCCTCTCCACGGCGAGCGGAGGTTCCTCGTCGTCCCGGCTTGTGGGCGCTTCGTTCGAGGCCCGTATAGGTTTTTACCACGACTTGTAACATCTGAGAAACACGGCCGCACATATGAGCGATGCTACAGTCTGTGTGTTGCAGTGTGCCAATCCGATGAAGGAGCCCGATGAGCGAAGCCGAACGCCGCATGGCACTCGTCGCCACACGGCACTACATCGACGGCTTATCGCGCATCGAAATCGCAGATGAGATCGGTATTTCAAGGTTCGCGGTAGCCCGCCTGCTCGAGCAGGCGCGCGACCGAGGAATCGTGCGTTTCGAGATCGCATCACCCGACGATCTCGACCTGGGGCTCTCCGCTCAGTTGCGCGATGCGTTCGAACTTCGACACGCAATTGTTGTACACGCCCCGAGCGGGGCGGAAGACACCCTCAAGCGACGCCTCGGCACGGCTGCCGCCCGTCTCCTCGAAGAGGTGATGACGCCGGGCGAGGTGCTCGGCCTCGCTGCGGGCCGCACGCTGCGTCAAATGGTGATGGCGTTCCAGTCACTGCCGCCGGTGGACGTCGTGCAGCTGGAGGGTGTCGCTGCGGGCCTGCAAGAGAGCGGTGTCGAACTCGTGCGTCACGCCGCGCGCGTCTCGGGCGGAACGCCCCACGCCCTGCTCGCTCCCCTCCTCACCCGGAGCGACGAGACCGCCGAGCTGCTGCGCGACGAACCGGCGGCCCGCGAAACCTTCGCGCGGTTCTCAGAAGTCACCACCGCGGTCGTCGGGATCGGCAGCTGGAATCCCGAGGATTCCCAGGTCTCGATGCTGGCCGGCCAGCTCGGGATCCGAGAATCGCTCCTCAGCGCGGGCGTGCGCGCCGATCTCGGCGCCGTGCTGCTCGACAACGACGGTACGGTGGTCGAGAATGCTGTGGGACGGAGCGTCGGCATCGACGCCCCCGGGCTCCGCAACGTTCCGCACGTGCTCGCCGTGGCCGGTGGGCCGCTGAAGTTCGTCGCGGTGCGTGCGGCGCTTCGCAGCGGTCTCATCCACTCGCTGGCCTGCGACGCAAGCACGGCCCAAGCACTGCTCGCAGACGCCTCGCGCACCGATACGCACCGAAGGAGCGATTCATGAAGTTCGAAGACCTGCAGGGCCGCACGGCCGTCGTCACCGGCGGCGGGCGCGGTCTCGGCTATTCGCTCGCCGAGGCCCTCGCGAGCCAGGGCGTGAACGTCGCACTGCTCGACGTGCTTCCCGACGTGAGCGATACGGCCGACAGCCTTGCACAGCGGTTCGGCGTGCGCGCGATCGGCATCCGCACCGACGTGACAGACCCTGAGCAGATCGAAGCAGCGTTCGACCGCATCGCAGACGCGCTGGGCACGCCGCAGGTGCTGCTCACCGCAGCCGGCATCACCCTGCTCGAAGCCGCCGTCGACATCGACCCGGTGGCGTGGCGACGACTGCAGGCGATCAACGTCGACGGCACCTTCTTCGTGGCGCAGGTGTTCGCACGGCGCTTGCTGGCCGCCCGCCTCGAGGGCTCCGCGATCCTCGTCTCGTCGATGTCGGCGAAGATCGTCAACGTGCCGCAGCAGCAGACGGCCTACAACACGTCGAAGGCGGCGGTCGATCACCTGACGAAGTCGCTCGCCGTGGAGTGGGCCGGCTCAGGTATCCGCGTCAACGCGATCGCACCCGGCTATTTCCTCTCCGATATGACGAAGCAGTTCACCGAGAGCAACCCCGAGCTCGCTGCAGAGTGGACGTCGCGGATTCCGATCGGACGCATGGGCGACCCCAGCGACCTGCACGGTCTCGTGGCCTTCCTCGCATCCGACGCCTCCTCCTACATCACCGCTCAGTCGATCGTCATCGACGGCGGATACACCGCGCTGTGAAGCACGCATCGGGCGGGGCGCCGCGTGCGCTCGTCTTCGGCGAAGCACTCGTCGACGTGATCGACGGCACCGCGTTTCCCGGCGGCTCGCCGTTGAACGTGGCGGTCGGCCTCAGCCGGCTCGGTGTCGCCACCACGCTCGCCGCCCGCCTCGGCGAAGACGCGCACGGGGCTCAGATCGCGGAGCATCTGCGCGCATCCGCGGTCGTGTTCGCACAGCCCGTGGCGGGGGCAGAAACCTCGCGCGCCGAGGTGAGCCTCGATGCTTCCGGGCAGGCGCAGTATCGTTTCGTGCTCGACTCGGAATTGCCGGCGGTGCCCCTCGAGGGTGTCGACCTGGTGCACACCGGATCGCTCGGCGCGGTGCTCGCGCCCGGCTCCGACACGGTTGCTCGCGCATTCGAGGAGCCCGGCGCCCGATTGCGCAGCTACGACCCGAATATTCGGCCCGATCTCATGAAGGATCACGACGCAACGCTCGGACAGGTCGAGCGCCTCGCCGCACGAAGCCACATCGTGAAGCTGAGCGACGAGGACGCCGCCTGGCTGTATCCCGGGTATGAGCCTGACCGCGTGCTCGCACGGTTCCTCTCCCTGGGTGCGTCACTCGCGGTGCTGACGCGCGGTGCTGCAGGCTGCGTCGCGCGATTTGCCGAAGACGACCTCTCGGTGCCGGCGGAGCGGATCACCGTCGTCGATACCGTCGGCGCTGGCGACTCCTTCATGGCGGCCCTCCTCGCCGCAGTGCTCGATGGACCACTTGCGCCCGCCCTGCTCGCCGACCGGCCGCCCGTTGCTGGCGACGTCGAGCACGCGCTGAAATTCGCGGCTCGCGCGGCGGGCGTCACGTCGTCACGCGCCGGGGCCAACCCGCCGTGGACCCGGGAACTCGCGGCCTGAGCGACCGACACATTTCCAGCCACTTCATAGCAAACGATCAGAGACTGGAATCATGAACACTCAGCCAAAAGGACCCCGGATTCTCATCGTCGACGACGAGCCCAGCATCCGCGAGCTGCTCAGCACGAGTCTCCGCTTCGCCGGGTTCGGCGTTCGGGCGGTCGGCAACGGCGCGCAGACGATCTCAGCGGTGCTCGAAGAAGAACCCGACCTCATCGTGCTCGACGTGATGCTTCCCGACATGAATGGTTTCAGCGTGACCAAGCGTCTGCGCTCGGCGGGCTACACGGCGCCGATCATTTTTCTCACGGCGAAGGACGACACCGAAGACAAGGTCGAGGGTCTCACGGTCGGCGGCGACGACTACGTCACGAAGCCATTCAGCCTCGACGAGATCATCGCTCGCATCAAAGCCGTGCTGCGGCGTACGATCCAGGAGGACGAGGACTCGGTGCTCAGCGTCGGCCCCATCACCATGGATCAGGATACGCACGAGGTGACCGTGCAGGGCGCCTCGGTCGAGCTCTCGCCCACCGAGTTCAAGCTGCTGCGCTACCTGATGCAGAACGCGAATCGCGTGCTCTCGAAGGCGCAGATTCTCGATCACGTCTGGGAGTACGACTTCAACGGCGATGCCGGCATCGTCGAATCGTACATCTCGTACCTGCGGCGCAAGCTCGATCCGTTGACCGAAGAGTCACTGATCCAGACGAAGCGCGGCTTCGGCTACATGCTGAAGACCGAAGTCAAGTAGCGTGGCTCGGCCCAACTGGTCGGAGCGTTGGGCCGACGTCTCGCTGCGGGCGAAGATCACCGGTGTCACGGTCTTCATCCTCTTCCTTGGGCTCATAGTGGCGGGCGTCGGTACGCTCGCCGTGCTGCAGCCCATGCTCACCGCGAATCAGACGCAGGCTCTTGAGCGCCTGCGCGACAACCCGGCCCCGGCGCTTCGCCCATATGCGAACTTCAACGGGCTCACTCCTGAAGACGTCACGCAGGCGCCGAGCGGGTACTACGTCGCGTTGCTCGACGCGGATGGCACGGTGACCCGCGACAACACACGCGATCAGGATCCGAATACCCTGCCCGAGGTCGAGGGCGTCACGCTCGACGAGGTGATGTCGCAGTACCAGAACTCATTCGTCGGTCTGCGCGCCGCCGACGGCGTCAAGTGGAACGCGATCGTAAAGCCGATCTACCAGGAGGGGCAGGCGGCGGGAACGCTGCTCATCGCGTCATCCACCGCGCCGGTCACCCAGACGGTGGCGCAGTACATCATCATCTTCACCGGCTTCGGCATCGCCGTCATCTTGCTCGGCGCCGCACTCACCAGGCTCCTCGTCACCGCGACGTTCCTCCCGCTTGCGGAGGTCGAGCGCACGGCGCTCGAGATCGCACGCGGCGATTATTCGAAGCGCATCATGATCTCGAGCCCGCACACCGAGGTCGGTCATCTCGGGCAATCGCTCAACATCATGCTCGATCGTCTCGACGGGTCACTCGAAGACCAGTCGCGCACCATCGAACGCATGCGCAGATTCATCGGAGATGCGAGCCACGAGCTCCGTACTCCACTCGTCTCCGTCCGGGGCTACGCAGAGCTCTACCGCATGGGCGCGTTGCAGGAGGACGAGAACGTCGCCCAGGCCATGGAGCGCATCGAGAAGGAGGCGATCCGCATGACCTCGCTCGTCGAGGATCTGCTGGCGCTCGCCCGCCTCGACGAACGACGGCCGCTCGCGCTCGCCGCGCTCCCGCTGAATCAGCTGGCGACCGACGCAGCGCTCGATGCCCGAGCCCAGGCCCCGGACCGCGAGGTCAGCGTGATTGCCGACCCGGCAGAACCGACCGTGATCGGCGACGAGCACAAAGTGCGCCAGCTCATGACGAACCTGCTCGGAAACGCGATGCGGCACACGCCCGACGGCGGTCCGATCGAACTCGTCGTGTCGACTCCGGCTCCCGCGCCCGGCGCGAAGTCGTTCGCACGATTCGAGATCGTCGACCACGGCGAAGGCGTACCCGAGCAGATCAGGGACAAGATCTTCGGGCGCTTCTGGCGCGCCGACACCTCACGCAATCGCGAGACGGGCGGCTCGGGGCTCGGCTTGGCCATCGTCAAGTCCATCGTCGATGCGCATGGCGGCAGGGTGAGCGTGCACGAGACCCCCGGCGGCGGGGCGACGTTCCGGGTCGATCTGCCGAGCGCCGCGATCAGCGACGACACGGTACCGGTCCCCCGCATCTCGTAGGCGCCGCGCCCTGCCCGGTCCCCTCCGTACAGGGGATTCATCGTCACGCAGTGCTCCGACTCGCGATTCGACCCGCGCGAAGCCGAATCCCCTGCATGGAGTGGGCGCGGCAGGGCGGGCGCAGCAGGGTGCGCACGGCAGCTGGCGCGAAAGCGAGGCACCCACAGAACCCGCCCCGCATTGCCTGGCTCCCTACACACGCGAACAGGGGCCGCGTCCGAAGACGCGACCCCTGTTCGGGTATCTCTGTTGGAGGCTGAGGACTTAGAAGTCCATGCCACCGGTCGGATCGCCGGCGGGAGCGGCGGAAGCCGGCTCCGGCTTGTCGGCGACGACAGCCTCGGTCGTGAGGAACAGCCCTGCGATCGACGCGGCGTTCTGCAGCGCCGAGCGGGTGACCTTCGCCGGATCCAGGATGCCCTGGGCCACGAGATCGCCGTACTCACCGGTCGCGGCATTCAGGCCGTGACCGATCGGGAGGTTCGCGACGCGATCGGCCACAACGCCCGGCTCAAGGCCAGCGTTGAGCGCGATCTGGCGCAGCGGAGCCTCGATGGCGGTCTGCACGATCTTGGCGCCGACTGCCTCGTCTCCGAGCAGCTCGAGGCCGTCGAAGACGTCCTTGCCGGCCTGGATGAGCGCGACGCCACCGCCGGGCAGCACGCCCTCGTCGACTGCAGCCTTCGCGTTGCGCACTGCGTCTTCGATGCGGTGCTTGCGCTCCTTCAGCTCGACCTCGGTCGCAGCACCCGCCTTGATGACGGCGACGCCGCCTGCGAGCTTCGCGAGGCGCTCCTGCAGCTTCTCACGGTCGTAGTCGCTGTCGGTGTTCTCGATCTCGCGACGGATCTGCGTGACGCGGCCCTGGATCGCCTCGTCGTCGCCGCCACCCTGAACGATGGTGGTCTCGTCCTTGGTGATGATGACCTTGCGGGCGGTGCCCAGCATGTCGAGCGTCGCGTTCTCGAGCTTCAGACCGACCTCTTCCGAGATGACCTGACCGCCGGTGAGGATCGCGATGTCCTGCAGCATTGCCTTGCGGCGATCGCCGAAGCCCGGAGCCTTGACGGCTGCCGACTTGAAGATGCCGCGGATCTTGTTGAGCACGAGCGTAGCGAGAGCCTCGCCCTCGACGTCTTCCGCGAGGATCAGGAGCTGCTTGCCCGACTGGATCACCGGATCGACGACGGGAAGGAGGTCCTTGATGTTCGAGACCTTGCTGTTGACGATGAGGATGTAGGGATCCTCGAAGACTGCTTCCTGGCGATCCGTGTCGGTGACGAAGTACGCCGACAGGTAGCCCTTGTCGAAGCGCATGCCCTCGGTGAGCTCCAGCTCGGTGCCGAAGGTGTTCGACTCCTCGACCGTGACGACGCCTTCCTTGCCGACCTTGTCGATCGCCTCGGCGATGAGCTGACCGATCTGCTCATCGGCTGCCGAGATCGATGCGGTCGCCGCGATCTGGTCGGTGGTCTCGATCTCCTGAGCGTTCTCGAGAAGCTTGGCGGAGACAGCTGCAACAGCCTTCTCGATGCCCTTCTTGATCGCGATCGGGTCGCTGCCGGCCGATACGTTGCGGAGGCCCTCGCGCACGAGCGCCTGAGCGAGCACGGTCGCGGTAGTGGTGCCGTCGCCTGCGACGTCGTCGGTCTTCTTCGCGACCTCCTTGACGAGCTCGGCGCCGATGCGCTCGTAGGGATCGTCGAGTTCGATCTCCTTGGCGATGGAGACGCCGTCGTTGGTGATCGTGGGGGCACCCCACTTCTTCTCCAGCACGACGTTGCGGCCACGCGGGCCGAGCGTCACCTTCACAGCGTCAGCGAGCGTGTTGAGACCCCGCTCGAGTCCACGACGCGCTTCCTCGTTAAACGCAATGATCTTTGCCATGTATTTCGCCCCTCCGGAGGTGTTCGATGTGGTGAGCATCGTGCCGACGCGTGGCGCCCTCGCACGAATGTTTAGCACTCAGTCGGATCGACTGCTAACTCTCATTTTGGCACTCTGACCCGGCGAGTGCAAGCGTGTCTGCTCGCGCGGAGCGAACACTGCGCGAATGCTCGACCACCATCGGGTGTTCGCCGGAGAAACAGGGAAACGCAGGGCGAAACGTGCGGGGAACCCGCGACGAACGTCCGAATACCCCGCTGCAATCCCGGAGGTTACTGAACTGCGGCGTCGCCGGTACCCTGATCGACCGGCGGAATGTTCACCGGGTCTGTGGGCAGCCCGGTCGCAGGGTCGATGGGGAAGCCGGTGCTCGGATCGATATCCCATCCCGTGGCCGGGTCGATGTCGAGTCCGGTCGTGGGATTGATCTCGAAACCGGTGACCGGGTTGATCTCCGGATCGGCCGCGGCACCGTCGGCGTCGGTTTCGGCTTCCGCATCGCTCGCGTTGTCGGCGTTGCCCTCGGTGATCTGCGCGGCCTCCTCGAGACCCGGGCCCGTGTAGTCGGCGCCCAGCAGCACGACGAGGCGCACGCCGTACGATTCGTACTCCGCCGAGGTGTACGTCGAAACGCCGCCGAGCTTTTCTGCGAGTCCGGCGGCGGCCGCTGCATCATCAGGATCGGAGTAGAACACCGCCGAGATCGCGACGTCCGTCGTCGCAGCACTGCCAGAGAACTGAATGGTGCCCCACTGCTCGGCCGTGACGATCTGATCGAGCGCAGCGGCGAGGTTCTCCGTCTGCGTGCCGTTGAGGATCGCGATCGTGGCTTCCGGGTCGAGTTCAGCTTCGACCGTCGGCGCCGCAGAAGACGAGGAGTCTCCTGGTGAGGTGAGCGGCAGCTTTCCGCTGCCGCCGAAGTTCTGCACCGCGAGAATACCCACGGTGGTGAGCAGAGCGAACCCGAGCAGGCCGGCGATGAGGTACTGCCAGATGTAGCGCGGGCGCGCGGTGACGCGGTGGGCTCCGACGCGTCCGGTATGACGAACGCGATCGAAGCGATCTTCCGGGTACGACTGACGGGCAGAGGGATGACTGATCCCGTCCTCGGTCGGTCGCGCCACGCGGTACCCCTTCAGATGTCGCCGATATGCAGGTGAACTCGCGCACTGCGAGATATTTCCACACTACCGTGGCGGACCTGCCAGAACGGTGACAGCCTCAGAGGGCGCGTCGAGGAATCACAACGGGTCTGCCGGTATCGGGATCCGACAGCACTCGAACCGGGGCCCCGTAGACCTCGGAGATGCGCTCCTCGGTGAGCACGTCTCCCGGCACTCCGCGTGCGACGAGCGCGCCGTTGGCGAGAATCGCGACCTCGTCGGCGTACGCTCCGGCGAGCGACAGGTCGTGCAGCACGACGATCACCGCGCGACCGCGCTGAGCGAGCTCGCGCGCGATCTGCAGCACCGATTCCTGGTGCTTCAGGTCGAGGGCCGCGGTCGGTTCGTCAAGCAGCACGACCTTCGTCTCCTGTGCCAGCACGCGAGCGAGCGACACTCGGGCCTTTTCTCCACCCGAGAGGTGCGGGAAGCCGCGCTGAGTGAGGTGCCCGACATCCGCCGCGGAAGTCGCATCCCGGATCGCGCGCTCATCGTCGTCCGATTGCGGCGTGCCGATCCAAGGCGCGCGCCCCATATCGATGACCTGCTGCGCCGTGAACGAAAAGGCGACCTGATTCGCCTGCAGCAGTACCGCACGCGCACGAGCCAATTCGCGCGCCGGCCACTGGGCGAGCTCGCGCCCCTCGAACGAGACCGACCCGCTCGACGGTGCGATGTCACCGGACAGCACGCTCAGCAGCGTCGATTTACCGGCTCCGTTCGGCCCGACGAGGGCGAGCACTTCTCCGTAGCGCACGCCGAGCGTGACGTCCGTGAGAATGGGGAGCGATCCGACGTGGTAACTGACGCCGGTGACCTGCTGCGCGATCTCGCCGCTCCTTTGCGAAGGCAACGGATGCGGCACGCGGGAAGATGCGGAGTTCTCGAGGCTCATGCCCACCCTCCCGAACGGCGGCGATTGCGCCTGATCAGCCAGAAGAAGAAGGGCCCGCCGACGAGCGAAGTCAGCATGCCGATGGGCAGATCCGCCCCGTCGACCAGAGTCCGCGCGAGCAGATCGGCGTAGATCAGCAGCACGGCGCCTCCCAGCAAGGAGCAGACGAGCAGCAGCCGGTGCGCTGGCCCGAGAATCATGCGCATGAGGTGCGGCACGACGAGACCGACGAACGAGATCACGCCGACGAACGCGACGCCGACCCCAGTAAGCAGCGCGACGAGCACGATCGACACGATGCGCAACCGCTCGACGCGCACCCCGAGGTGAGCCGCAGTGCGGTCTCCGAGCGACAGGAGATCGTATTGCTGTGCGAGCAGGATCGCTACGAAGGCGGCGACCGCAGCGACGACCGCCACGATACCGACTTCGTTCCAGCGCGACCCGTTGAGCGAGCCGAGTTGCCAGAAGACGATCTGCTCGCGGCTCGCGGTGTCTCCGATGAAAGTGAAGAGCGCGAGGCCCGCGCCCGCGAACGCGTTGATGGCGACGCCGGTGAGCAGCAGCGTCACGATCTCGGTGCGTCCCTGCGCACGCGCCGTGAGATACACGATGAAGGTCGCCGCGAGGCCCCCGAGAAACGCGAAGACCGCGATGGTCCAGCCGCCGAAGGCCGTGATGCCGAGAGTGATCGACGCCGATGCACCCAGCGCCGCGCCAGAGGAAACGCCGACCACGCCGGGCTCGGCGAGCGGGTTGCCGAAGATCGCCTGCATGACGGCGCCAGCGACCGCCAGCGCAGCGCCGACGAGGAGCGACATGATGACTCGAGGAAAACGGATCTGCCAGAGCGTTCGGTCCAGGAGCTCATCGGTCGGCGCCCACGCATTGGCGATTCCGAGCCTGCGCAGCACCGACCCGACCACTTCCGTCGGTCCGATGGAGAGCTGACCGAGCCCCGCGGAGAGCACGATTCCCACGATCACGAGAATCACCGCCGCAATGATGACGATGGCACCGCGGCCTGCGCTGCGGCGGCCGAGGGTACTCTGTGTGGCGTTCGTCACGTGATGCTTTCTCTGCGCTGGTAGGTGCCGGTGCAGCCCGGAACCGGGGTCGACACGAGCCCCTATTGTATCTGCGTTCGCCCCACCGGGCGTCGCCCGCTACTGTGCCTCGGGCGCGTAGATGGCGCGCGCGAGTGCGTCGAGAATGTCGGCGGAACGGGGGCCGAAGGAGAGGACCGTGCCGTCCTCCATATCGACGAAGCGGCGGTGCTCACCTGCGGTGGTCACGGCAATCGCCGGCTTCTCCTCGAGCAGACCGTCGACGCCCCCGACCGACTCGATCCCGTGCGACATCACCAGAATGAGATCGGGGTTCGCCTTCACGAGCGCTTCGTCGGTCATCGGCTTCATGCCGTCCCAGCCCATATCGGTCGCCACGTCGATTCCGCCGACCCCCTCGATGAGCTGGTCAGCGCCCGACTCCTTGCCGAAGAGATAGTAGACGCCGGCCGATCCGCGAAGGTACACGAAGGCGATGCGCAGTTTATCTTCCGCCGCCGCAGGCGCGATCTCGGCAATCTCAGCGATCTTCGCGTCGACGTCGCTCGCGATGCGTTCCGCGAGCTGCTCTCCGGCTTCAGGGCTTCCGTAGATCGCGGCGACCTGGCGGGCGAGAGCTTCAGCACCGTCGAACGACGGGTCGTTCTTCACGAAGACGACTTGGATGCCCACGTCTTGCAACTGCTCGATGACGTCTCGCGGGCCTACAGATCCATCGGTGATCACGACGTCGGGCCGCAGATCGATGATCGCCTCGGCATTCACGGTGTGGCCACCGCTCGTTACGCGAGGCAAGTCGGCCAAGCTCTCGAGCGTGGTGGATTGATCGACGCCGACGAGGCTTTCGGCGTACCCGAGCCCGGCGACGGTGACCGAGATGTTGCCGCCGAGATCGGCTGCGACCACCTTGTCGGTCCGTTCGACTGTCACGTCGGTGCTCGAACCGTCAGTGGCATACGACGGCACCGTGGCGGGCAGTGTCTGCGTTGGGTTCTCTGCGACGGGTTCGATGTCGGAGTGGTTCAGAACGGCGGTTGACGGCCCCTCGTGCGCCTTGGGATCGTCAAGCGTTGCGAGTTCGGCGAGCGGCTTCGTCGACGGCGCCAAAGGAGCATCGCCGCCGGTCGTGTCCGACGCGGTCGCGCACCCGGCGAGGAGCAACGAGCCCGCTATCAGGGTCGTGAGGCCCGCCGCGATCCTGCGTCGCATCAGCGGTCTTCTCCGAAGAGTCGGTCGTTCGCAGCGGTTTCTGACGACGTCGCCGAGGGCTGCGCCGATTCGGCGATCGGCGCAGCAGCAGGCTTGCCCTTGCGCCCGGCGAGCAGCATGCCACCGGTCACTCCGATGACGAGGATCGCGATACCGCCGATGATGATCGGCATCCACGGGATCGCCGCGGGGGCTGCCGCCGGAGCCGCGCTCTCCGCGGTCTGCGCCGTCTCCGGTGCAGGAATCATCTCATCCGGCTCGGCATCAGCTTCTTCGGCAGCGGCGCCGGCGGCGCCGGCACCATCGCAGCTCGCGAACTCCAGGTTGAGAGCGATGGGATCGAGTTCCGAGCCGGCCTCGTAGAACCCGGCGAACGCCTTCGCTCCCGTGTTTGTGAGGGTGGCCGGCAGCGCCTCAGCGACGAGCGCGTTGTCGGCGACGGGCAGCTGATCCGGAACGATCACGTCGCCGACCCACTCCTGCTGCGTATCGATGGCGACCTCTCCCTCCATGTCCGTGCTCCGAGCGTCGAGCAGCAGAGCCGCCTTGCCGTCGCCCTCGAATTCGAGGGTCGGGTTCGCGATGGTCAGGTCGAGTACCCCGTCGTGCCCGGTGAAGTTGACGCTGCCCGTGAACGAAATGCTTCCGATGCCGGTCGATGGGTCGATACTTCCCGTGGCTCCGCTCCAGGTGAACTGGGGTGTCTCGTAGGTCGCCCCATCCGCGGTCTCCCACGATCCGTTCGCGATACTGCCGCTGATGTACGCGCGGAAGCTCTCTTTCACGCCCCATGACAGGTCGCCACCCATGACCTCGCAGGTGCCTGCTGCGCCCTCTGCACGCACCGGTTGCGCCTGCGCGGCGGTGGGAGCGAGCAGGAGCCCGCCGATGATCGCGGCGCCTGCGAGCAGTGCGCCGGAGCGGCGGATTCGGGCGTTCACGGATGAGCCTCCTAGAGATGGTGGGGTGACAGAGGAAGAGTGGATCGCTAGGCCGAGTTACGACGCTGGCGGATTGTGAGCAGCGTCATGCAGGCCGCGATGACGGCGAGTGCGCCGGCGCTGGCCCACCACTCCCAGAGGGCCATGCCGCCCGAAGCGGGAATGAGTGCGCCCGTCGTGACGCGGCTCTCCGCAATACCGTCGGCGAGGGCCTGTGTTTCGACTTCAGCCGACTGCGCAGATTTCTTCTTCTTCGGCTCGACGATATCGATGACGGCGCCCGCATCGGTGCTGCCCTGAATGGTGATCGTGTGCTCGCCTCGCACATCCTTGGGCAGGGTTCCCGACCAGCGCACGACGCCGTTCTTGTCGGCGGTGGCCGCGTCGTCGAGCACGATCGGGTCTGAGTAGAGCACGACCAGCACGCCCTCGTCGTCGGGGTCGAAACCAGACGCCTCGATCTCGATGCGGCCGCCCGGCTTGATCTTCTCGGGGTCGGTGAGCACCGTCACACCGGTAGTCGTCGGCGCCGTGTCGGCTGCGGTGTACTGCTTCTTGTCAGGGCTCGAAGCGACTGTGGTTCCGAAGGACACGCCACTCGCTGCGCCAACCGTGAACGTCACAGGATCAATACCAAGCGATCCTCCGGCACCGCCGCTTCCCCCGCTGATCGAGCCGCTCACCGGCGCGCCGCTCCAAGTCACTTCTCCGTTTGCGCCGATCGATTTGCTTGCGGCACCCAGATTTACTGCATACGAGCGCCCTGACACCTGCAGTGTGGCTGCACTTGCACTCGTCACTGTGATTGATGGATTGGAGAAGACCTCGTTCATCAGTCCCTTATGGGCGGTGAACGTCACGATGCCCGAAAACGGTACGGACCCAGTCTGAGTCTCCTGACTCCAATCTCCACCAGCGGCCTGCGGGAAAGTGAAGGATCCCCCGGACTTGCCAACGCCGCTCGTCAGAATCTTTCCGCCTGACTTACCACCAGGGCGGTTTGGATTCGTTGTGTAATCCGCAAATGAGCTTGAGATCCCCCACGTCAATGAGCCAGCTGTGACACCACTTCTCGTCGGGGCAGGCGCAGGAGCCGGCGCACCTGGCTTCGCTACAGCCTTTGTTCCCTGCAAAGCGTCCCATTGCGAATTACTGATGTCCAAGTCAGCTCGCCCGTAGATGGAATCCTTCGTCGGGTTGCTGTGCGATTTCCAGACGAGTACTTCGTACTTGCTGGATCGCTTCAGGCTTTCTTTCGGCGTCAGGAAAGTGAAGACTCCCGTCCCGTTCTTCACTTCCGGCTCATAGAGGAAGTCAGCATAACCGCCGTCTTGGGTCAGCGAGGCTTCAGTGCCTCGTTCGATGATCGCCACGTACACACGATCACTGGGTAGCCCTGTTGCTTGAATTTTCGAGCTGAGCCCTTCAGGCGCCACCTTCAAATTCTTCACGACAACCTTTCCTGGTGTCGGAAGTCCAAAGATCTTATTCCAGTGCTCTGGTTTCACCGAGAGCGCTTGTCTCACAGCAACACCACCGGTCTCATTATCTTGGAACACCACCACGTCGTATGACAGCGATCGGTCGAGCTTCGCTTTGGGTGCTACGAGATCGACAGCGATCTTGCCGTTGGCTTCAGTACCTGATGTGGCTTCAGCGATGGCTCCGGTAGTAGCGCCGCGTTTCACCAGCGCGACGGAGATCGCGTCTCCAAACTTCTCGCTCGTGAAGTTCTCGCCCTCGACAGAAACGACCATTCCTGATGCATTCGCTGCAATGCTCAACGAGTTGAACCGAGGAGTAGAGGCGGGAATAAGAACATCCCAGTCGATCTGCACGGAAGCTCGCGCATAGATAGTCGCATCTGATGGGTTGCTGCGAGAAGGCCAAGTGATGACCTCGTAGTTTTCGTCCCGGTTGAGTTCGGCCACCGGGACGGTCAACGTTGAGGCAATCTTGCCATCCACAACTTCCATAGAAACTGCGTTATCGCCCTGTGCGACGTCAGAGAGGTCAGCTCCCACCACGGAAAGCATCGCGTACACATGCGGCTTCGCCTGCCCGGGGAGCTTCTGAACTTTTTCGAATCCAGTGCCCGTAATCCCGACAACGAGGCTTTCATTCGCCACTTCTCTGGACTCAACAACAAGCGCGGGAGCAGTAGCCGTCGGGTTCGCCTTCGATGAAGGAAGCGGGTCAGAAACCGGGTCCATCGGTTCCGGGAGAACATTACCGCTCAACTGAGTATCGACGTTCTCGGGATCCAGTGGCTGAGCGGGGATTTCGGTCTGCAGCGACACCCTTCCGAGCAGATTCTCGGTCCCTAACGGCTCGTCTGCTGGCCAGGCTACGATGTCAGTTTCGCTCGCAGAGCGCGTCGAATCGTTGCCCAGCCAGAGCTGGCCTTCAGGCACAACAAACTCGCCGTTTTCTGAAACTGACGACGATGTGACGGAGCCCTCGAGATGCGGCACATCAATCGTCTGTTGACCGTGGTCAACAAGCGCAATTGAGATGCGTTCCGGAGAAGACATCTCGTTATTCAGCCCTGTGGCACCACTGCCCGTAATCGAGAAGTTCAGTCGGTTGTCGGCCGATACAGCGGTGACCTCCAAGTTCACCGGGTGAGAAACCGAGCCGCCGTTCGTGGGCGCCTCGAGCACTCCCTGAGAAACGGCGTCTGCAGCGAACGCAGGGCTCCCTCCCCAAACCAAGGAGCCCGCGATCGCGATTGCGCTGAAGAGAGCGATCACTCCACCGAACGGTCGACGGTAAAACGACGAATGCACAGCTACTCCTGACAATTAACGACGCGGGTCGACGGGGCTCGCAACACTCCCGCCGACCCTCATCACACTTCTTACCGCACTTAGCGGTTCACTCGACGCCGCATTGTGACAACGCAAGCACCCGCGATGAGCGCGAGCAGTGCCGCAATGGTGACTCCTGCAAGATCTTCCCCGCCCGTGGATGCGAGCTGATCACCAGCTGTGTTTGCGGCTCCTGCAGAACTGACGCCCTGAGGGTTCTGTGAGCTTGCGCTGGATCCGTTGGCGTTTACACCCGACGCATCAGCCACCGGTGCATCTGCTCCTGTGCCAGATCCGTCGGCTCCTGATCCAGCGGTGCCAACTGCAGCTACTTCGACGACAAAGTTCACAGCGGTCTCGGTTCCCGTGGCTGTGGTGAAGATTGCCGTGTGCTCACCTTCGAAACCATCAGGCACCACGAACTCGAACGCCGCAAATCCGTTTGCTCCAACGGTCTTCGTACCGAGGTAGGTTCCGCTCATCGCGGCCTGCAGAGAGATTGTGTCGGCGTCATCCCCTTCTGGCTCCGATCCCTCTCCTGGCTCCTCGGGAGCACGCACCGGGTCGATTACCCCGTTTACATCGGTGCCCACTGCGAACTCGCCGACCTCGAAGCGAACGTTCGCTCCCGGTTCAATCTTCTGCTCGCCATTCAGAATCGTGGCTGTTGCCGAATCATGATCAACTGTCCGGATCTCAACAGTTCCCTCAGAACCGAGATAGTTGGAGTCGTTTGAAGTGAACACCGCACGAACAACATGAGTGTCTTTATTCAGCGCCGGGGTCTTCTCGGAGGTCGCTGCTCCATCAATGACCGGAACCGTAGTTCCAATTTGATTATCATCGACGAAGAACTCGACCGAACCCGAAGCGCTGGGTGATACCTCTGCCTTCAACGAGGCGGAAGTGCCAAGCTCCAGGGTTAGTGGAGCAACCAGTGCAGTGACAGTTTTCGCCTTCTCGACGATAAGAATGACACCGTCAGATTCCGACTCTTCATAGTTTGAATCAGCAGCCGGCGTGAACTTTGCGGTCACATCGTACGTGTCGGCGTTCAATTCAGCCACTGCGATTGACGCACTGCCGTTGACAGCCTTGGCGGTCCCGACCGAATGTTCCTCTACAAAAAACTCAACCGTTCCTTCTGCGTCCGGCGTGATTGACGCTTGAAGTTTCGCCTCAGCACCAAACACCGTCGTGGCAGGATCGCTCAATTTGATCGAAGTCAGCGCCTTCTCGACGTTCAGAGAGCGGGCCTCCGATCCGGAAACTTTGAATACCTTGCTGTTCTTCGGCGTGAAACGCGCTGTGATCTCGTGCGTGCCCGAGCGGAGTTCACTGGTGCTCAGGCTCGCGCTGCCAAGCAGTAGCGTCTGAGGATCTCCCACCTGAACCTGATCGGCGTAGAAGGTCACGGTGCCTTCTGCGTTCACCGGAGTGACCGTTGCTGACAGCTGAACTGCATCGCCAAAGACGCTTTCGGAGGGCGCATTCACCGCGACCGAAGTGTCTTTCGCGGGTGCAAAGCTCAGCACGGCCTTTGCATCCTGACCGCGGTCGGCCATTGCCGTGTGATTAGCGGACGTGAAGACCGCCGTTGCCGAGGCATCCAATGCCTTCACACTGAACGCGGTGGAAAAGTGTCCATCTGCATCGAACTGAAGGGGCTGGGGAGTTCCGTCCCGCTTCACTGCGCCGTGCTCGTATACGACAACCGCGCCATCGCGGCAGCCCATGGCATGCGCGAACAGATCAGTCGGCAGCTCAGTGTCCGAGCAAAGGAACACGTAGATCGCCTGCGCCGGGTTGTAGCCGCTACCGGTTACTGTCACCGACGCCCCTGCGGGATCAAGCTCGGCTGAGGGTGATACCGAAAGCTCGGGCGTGTACTCGATCGGGAATACGACGTCCCACTGCTCCGAAGTCACCTCCAACTTCGTGACCGCATAAATCGTCTCGCTCGATGGGAACGACATATGCTGCCACGCCACCGCCTCATAAGACTTCGAACGATCAAGGTCGCTCGCGTCAATCGTCAACGAAGTCGTGCCGACGCCAGCAAC
>NZ_JBFBML010000001.1:126985-129510 GCF_040687075.1 Leucobacter sp. NPDC077196 | reverse complement strand
AACATACGTGCCGGGGCTGCCCGCCGGCGGGTTCGAAACTGTAGCCGCAACCGTCAGGCTGCCTTCAGCCGGAACCGCAGAAAGCGCAAGAGACGTCATCTCCTCGGCGTTCGCGATCGTGGGGGCTGCTAGGGCGCCACCAAGGGCGAGCACGACGGCGGCGATTGCGCCGACTAAGCCTTTTCCTACTGACAAGCGACCTCGGCTCGCCCAAGCACGCGTCGGCACTTCTGCGTTATGACTCATCATTTCCTTTTGTCTCGGCGGCCACCGCGCAAACAGCAACCCGCTCGTCGGACTGAACTGAGGCTCCCCTAACCTGCAGTACCACCGTATAGTCTGACGATTTTCATCAGACCTTGCAACTCCCACCCTAAGTTCGGGTGCTGCACAGGCGAATCTTAAGCAGCCGACCCGACCTGCCCGGGGCGGACCCGGCTCGCACCACGCTCCCGCTCCCCCGGCGTACACTGGGCGAGCCACTTCACGACTCCGGAGGTTTCCATGAGCAAGCCCATCGATTCGGCCGACTACCCCTTCCAGCTCAGCGAGAGCGAGTGGCGCGAACGGCTCGCCCCCGAGGAGTACGCCGTTCTCCGCAACCAGGGCACCGAGCGCGCCGGCACCGGTGAACTGCTCGACGAAGAGCGCGACGGCTTGTACCGCTGCCGCGCCTGCGGCAACGAACTCTTCGTCGCCGGCACGAAGTTCGATTCGGGCTGCGGCTGGCCGAGCTTTTACGAAAGCGTGCGCCCCGGCGCGGTCGAGCTGCTCGAAGACAAGAGCCTCGGCATGGTGCGCACCGAGGTGCGCTGCGCCCAGTGCGGATCCCATCTCGGCCACGTGTTTCCCGACGGCTTCGGCACGCCCACCGGCGACCGCTACTGCATGAACTCGCTTTCACTGAGCTTCGAGCCCGGTGCACGTCCCGACGACGCATGACCGAGTTCGGGGGGCCTGCTTATCGCGCTCTGAAGCGCCGGCGCTCACACTCGAAGGTCACCGACGAGGCGCCCACGCGTGAGGAGCTCGAGGAGTACGTGGCCGTCATGGCGAGCGTCTCCGACCACTCGCGTATGCGACCGTGGCGCATCATCGAGCTGCGCGGCAGAGATCGTAAGAAGCTCGCACAGGGCCTCGCGAAGGCATCGGGTGAGGATCGCGGCAAGCACATCGCGAAGATGACCCGTGCGCCGCTGGTTCTCGTCGTTGTGGTCAGCCCCGGTGACACGCGCAAGGTGCCGCTGTGGGAGCAGGAGGCGGTTGCGAGCGGCGTCACGCACTTCCTGGGCCTGCTGCTGCACGAGTCAGGCTGGGGCTCCATCTGGAAGAGCGGCACGCACACGCGGAGCAAGGCCGTGCGCAAAGCACTCGGTGTGAAGAAGCCGGAGTACCTGCTCGGGTGGCTGCACGTCGGTGGGATCCCCGAGCGAGATCGTGCCGAGAAGCCCCGCAAGCCGCTCGATCTCGCGCGCCACCTGGCCGGGCCGCGCTAGCTCTCGCTCGCGCGCCGATTCTCACGCGGGCGAGAGGGAAGCGCGGCGATGACAACGGCGAGCAGCGCAACAGCCGAGCCGGCGATCATGCCCTGCGTCAACCCGCCCGAAAGCGGGACGCCCGCCTCGAAGGCGACCGAGGCGAGCAGCTGCCCGGCGACGTTCGACATGCTGAGCAGCAACACCCCCGCGGTACGCACGAGCATCGCGGCGACGGCGATGAACAGCGTGCCGATCACTCCGCCGATATAGAAGTAGGGCGCCGACGGCCAGTTGGTGGGCCACCCGTTCGCCGCGACGGATACCGCCGCCATGACCGTGAGGATCACCGTACCCACGACGAAGTTCACGAACGTCGATGTGACCGCGCTCTGCGCAGCCGCCCGCACCAGTCCGTTCACCATCGATTGCGCGGAAACGCAGGCGCCGATGATCACGGGGAACACGATCAGCCAGGCACCCTGCACACCGCTGAATCCCACCGAGAGCGCCACAGCGCCGATCGCAAGTACGGTACCGGCGATACGCATCGGCGTCGGGTCGATGCGCCCGCCTGGGCCGAGCCCGGCGCGATCGAGCACGAGCCCGCCGAACACCTGGCCGGCGACGATACCGACGGTGAAGAGCGCGAGACCCATGGTCGGGGCGACCAGACCCTGAGCCAGTACGAAGAACGCACCGCCCGCTCCGCCGAAGAGCGTCCAGACCGGAAGCGCGCGCGAACGAACCTCGTGGCGCAATCGGGCGACGCCGGTACGGCCGCGGTGCGTCGCGAGCACCGCGATGCACATCACGAGGAGACCCGAGCCGAACGAAGCCGCAGCAGTGACGTACCCGTTGCCGATCTCCTGGCTGAGGCCCCCGTTGATGCGGGACTGCACCGCGACGAGCACTCCCGCGAGCCCTGAACCAACGAGGGCGGCCCAAACGGGGAACTTGGAGTGCGGCACTCGCCCAACCTTACTCCGGCTGGGCAGCTCGCTCGCCGAATCCCCGCCCGTGCGCCGAGCCCCCGGCGAGCGAGCGGCG
>NZ_JBFBML010000001.1:0-126887 GCF_040687075.1 Leucobacter sp. NPDC077196 | reverse complement strand
CGCGCGGCGAGCCGATGGAGCCCGCGACATCGGAGTCGGTTCGCAGGCCGACTCGCGGCGCAGCGAGCGAAGCGAATGGAGCCGCCTGTCGGACTTGCCCGCCGCGCCCTGAGCAACGCGTCAGCGTTGCGCGCGGCGAGCCGATGGAGCCCGCGACATCGGAGTCGGTTCGCAGGCCGACTCGCGGCGCAGCGAGCGAAGCGAATGGAGCCGCCTGTCGGACTCGAACCGACCACCTGCGCTTTACAAGGGCGCTGCTCTACCAGATGAGCTAAGGCGGCATGGGGGCGGACGATTGCTCGACCGCCCCGACTATCTTACTCCGTGTCAGCTGACTCGTCGCTCGACGAATCCTGCTGCTCGAGTTCGCTCTTGACCTTCAACAGGTACGACTCGAGGTCGCCGTCGCGGCTCTGGCTCCACTGCTGACCGTTCACGATGACGGTCGGCGTGCTCACCAGGCGCTGCGGTTCATCTGCGCTCTGCAGCGTAACGCCGTCGGCGCCCAGCATCTGGGCGCCCTTGGCGAGTCCCTGTATGCCTTCTTCGCTGACCTGCTTGTAGTTCGCGGAGATGAAGCTCGCGAACGTGCGGTCCTTCACGCACTGGCGCAGCTCGGTCGTCGCTTCGGCTCCGGCGGCCTCGGCCTGCTCGATGAGCTGCTCATCCGTGAGTCCGGTGGTGCTCTCTGCGGGCTGCACATCAGCGCTGAGCAGCGCGGTGTTCAGCTTGAACGCGTGATCGGGCTGCTGGTCGACGACGCAGGTGAACAGGTTCGCGGCGCGTGTCGAGTACTTCGAACCGAGCGACGCGTTGTCGAGGAAGTTCAGCGGGTAGATCGTCAGGTCGACATCCCCGGCTCCCACGTAGTTCTCGAGCATGGTGCCGTACTGCTGCTCGAACTGACCGCAGAAGGGGCACATGTAATCGGAATAGACCGTAACGTCGACGGGAAGCTCATCGCGATTCACCTCGGGAGCCACGCGCTCGTCGCCGGGCTGCAGTGCGGGGCCGGTGACCACCTTTAGGTCTTTCGTGAACGTGGCGCCGCCCGATGCCATGTTCTCGGGGCCCGGGCCGGCGGGTTTGATCGACTGCGTCAGCACGAGCGCGACGATCGCGAGCACGGCGATCACACCGACGGCGATGCCGCCCTGCAAGAAGAGGCGGTTGCGCTTCTCTCGCTTCTTCTCTTGCTCGCGCGCTGCCGCGGCTTCGACGCGCGCCTGGGCTCGACGCTCGTTCTTGGTGGGACGGGGATTCGTCTCGTTTGCCATGGATGTTCTCTCAGTCGGTCCGCCGAGGCGGATCACGGATCAGATCGGAGGGCGCAAGCGCCTTACTTCTTCTTCGGGGAGCGGCGATCAGCGCGGTTGGTCGCACCATTGCCCGACTGCTGCCCGAATGCGCCGCGCGGTTGCGGTGCCGTCTTGCCTGCCGGGGCCTTCGGCGATTCGGCCCCGCTGACGGCAGGAGCCCCGTCTTCATCAGGAGCGCTGTAGCTGAGCTTCGACTGATCTGTCGCCTGCTCGGCCTCGAGCCCGCCGCCTTCCAGGTGCACGTGATCCTGCGGACCCTCGGCGGGTCGCACCTTGACCTCGAGGTTGTAGAGCAGCCCCATGGACTCCTCCTTGATCTGCCCCATCATGCCCTCGAACAGGGTGAAGCCCTCGCGCTGGTATTCCACGAGCGGATCACGCTGCGCCATCGCGCGCAGGCCGATGCCCTCCTTGAGATATTCCATCTCGTAGAGGTGGTCACGCCAGCGGCGATCGATGGTGGCGAGCACAACGCGCCGTTCGAGTTCGCGCATCGCCTCGGAGCCGAGGGTCTCCTCGCGATTGACGTAGGCGACCTCTGCGTCGGACAGGATCTCCCTGCGCAGGAAGGCGCGATCGACACGACGCGCTCCGCCGGCCTCGGCGACGAGTTCGTCCACGGTGAGCCCGACCGGGTACACCTGACGCAGATCGGTGAAGAGGGCGTCGAAGTCCCACTCGCCATCGTGACCGTGGGAGTCGAGGATCGCGTCGATCGTCTGCTGACGGAAGGCATCGATGCGCGGTTCGATCTCTTCGCCGTCGAGAATCTGCTGACGATCGCTGTAGATCGCCTTGCGCTGCCGGTCGAGCACATCGTCGTACTTCAGCACGTTCTTGCGAATCTCCGCGTTCCGCTGCTCGACCTGACTCTGCGCGCTCTGGATGGCGCGAGACACGACCTTCGACTCGATCGCGAGGTCGTCGGGGAAGCTGTCGCGGTTCATCAGGGCAGCTGCGGCACCCGAGTTGAACAGGCGCATGAGGTCATCGCCCAGCGAGAGGTAGAAACGGCTCTCACCCGGGTCCCCCTGACGGCCCGAGCGGCCGCGCAGCTGATTGTCGATGCGCCGCGATTCGTGGCGCTCAGTGCCGAGCACGTACAGGCCGCCGACCTCGATGACCTTCGCCGCCTCGCCGTTGACTGTCTCCTTGACGGCTGCGAAGACGTCGTCCCACGCCGCTTCGTAGGCGTCCGGATCGTCTTCCGTCGAGAGCCCGCGCGCGGCCATCTCCTGCACCGCGAGGAACTCGGCGTTGCCGCCGAGCATGATGTCGGTACCGCGACCCGCCATGTTCGTGGCGACCGTCACCGACCCCAGGCGACCTGCCTGGGCGATGATCGCCGCCTCACGCGCGTGGTTCTTCGCGTTGAGCACTTCGTGGCGCACACCGGCTTTTGCGAGAAGTCGAGACAAGTACTCGCTCTTCTCCACGCTCGTGGTGCCGACCAGCACGGGCTGGCCCTTCTCATACCGCTCGGCGATGTCGACGACGACCTGCGCGAACTTCGACTCCTCGTTCTTGTAGACGAGGTCGGGCTGATCCTTGCGCTGCATCGACCGATTGGTCGGGATCGGCACGACGCCGAGCTTGTAGGTCGACATGAACTCGCTCGCCTCGGTCTCGGCGGTACCCGTCATGCCAGAGAGCTTCTCGTAGAGGCGGAAGTAGTTCTGCAGCGTCACCGTGGCGAGCATCTGGTTCTCGGCCTTGACCTGCACGCCCTCCTTGGCCTCGATCGCCTGGTGCATGCCTTCGTTGTATCGGCGACCGGCGAGAATGCGCCCCGTGTGCTCGTCGACGATGAGCACCTCGCCGTTGAGCACGACGTAATCCTTGTCGCGCGTGAACAGCGCGCTCGCCTTGATCGAATTGTTCAGGAACGAGATCAGCGGGGTGTTCACCGATTCGTAGAGGTTGGTGATGCCGAGGTGATCCTCGACCTTCTCGATGCCGGGCTCGAGCACGCCCACCGTGCGCTTCTTCTCATCCACCTCGAAGTCGACGCCGGGCTCGAGCTTGCGCGCGATGCGCGCGAACTCGGCGAACCAGCGGTTGGCCTCGCCCGAAGCCGGCCCGGAGATGATGAGCGGTGTACGAGCTTCATCGATGAGGATCGAGTCGACCTCGTCGATGATGGCGAAGAAGTGCCCCCGCTGCACGCGCTCCGACGATGCGGAGGCCATGTTGTCGCGGAGGTAGTCGAAGCCGAATTCGTTGTTCGTGCCGTACGTGATGTCGGCGTTGTACTGCTCGCGTCGCATCGCCGGATCCTGGCCGGATACGATGCAACCCGTCGTGAGCCCGAGCGCGCGGAAAACGCGGCCCATGAGTTCGCTCTGATAGCTCGCGAGATAGTCGTTGACGGTGACGATGTGCACGCCCTTGCCCGCGAGGGCGTTGAGGTAGGCCGGCATCGTCGCCACGAGGGTCTTGCCCTCACCGGTCTTCATCTCAGAAATGTTGCCGTGGTGCAGGTTCGCGCCACCCATGATCTGCACGGGGAACGGGTTCAAGCCGATCGTGCGCTTCGCCGCCTCGCGCACTGCCGCGAACGCCTCGGGGAGCAGGTCGTCGAGCGTCTCGCCCTTGTCGAGCCGCTCGCGGAACTCCGTGGTCTCCTCGCGCAGCTCCTCGTCGCTGAGGTCCGCGAAGGTGCTCTCCAGATTCGCTACGAGTTTCGCCTGCCGCTCGAGCTTCTTCAGGATGCGCCCTTCGCCGACGCGAAGAAGCTTCTCGAGAACTGTCGCCACGTTGTCTCTCCTGTACGTTCGGCGCGGTGTGGTTTCCCATGATTCGGGATCACCGCCGTTGTCAAATTGTGACAACTCCTCAGCTTAGCAATTGCATGCTCACTCCCGGCTGAGGAGATGCCAATATGGAGGAACGATACGTCATGACCCGCCGAACTGCGGGTGCTCGCATCGGAGATCAGTAACGGGAAGGCCGGTATGCCGCGATCCGCGGGTGAGATGCTCGTGGTGCTGCCCACGTACAACGAGCGCGCATCACTGTCGGCTGTGGTGCTGGGCGTGCAACGCTACCTGCCCTCGGCGCATATCCTCATCATCGACGACGGCAGCCCAGACGGCACCGGCATTGCTGCCGACGAGATCGCAGCGCGCGACGCCCGTGTCGAGGTGCACCATCGCCCTGGCAAGCTCGGGCTCGGTACCGCATACGTGCACGGATTCGGCGCTGCGATCGCCGGCGACTACCGCTTCGTCGTGGCGATGGATGCCGACGGGTCGCATCTTTCGGAGGATCTGCCGGCGCTTGTCGCGGCTGCCCGCACTGGCGCCGGGCTCGTCATCGGCACGCGATGGATTGCTGGCGGGCGCATCATCAACTGGCCGATGTACCGCCGCTGGATCTCGCGCGGTGGAACCTGGTTCGCCCGCGCGATACTCCGCTCGCGCTTGCACGACCTGACCAGCGGATTCCGGGTCCTCGAGGTCGACTGGCTGCGTCGAATCGACCTCGACGCACTCGACTCGCAGGGGTACGGCTTTCAGGTCGAGACGGCCTGGAGGCTCGAACGGCTCGGCTGCCCAATTGCAGAGGTGCCCATCACGTTCGTCGAGCGCGTGGACGGCCGCTCCAAGATGTCGCTGGGCATCGTGCTCGAGGCATTCGCCAATGTGATGCGCTGGGGATTGAAGTCGCGCCGCACACACGACTCCGCCGGCTGAGCGGAACGGAGCTGACACCGCCCGACGACGATGCGCTCCGCTCAACTCAACCGGCGGCGATTCGTGGCGCACTCAGTCCGTTTCGGAAAGCGAGATCACCCCGTAGTTCCATCCTTTGCGGCGGTACACCACGCTCGGGCTCCCGCCCTCCTCTTCGATGAAGAGGAAGAAGTCATGACCCACGAGTTCCATCCGATCGACGGCGTCCTCAGTCGACATGCGCTCCGCCGGGAACTCCTTCGTGCGGATGACGACCGGCGAGTAGTTCTGCTCTTCCGAGTCGACGACCGGCACTTCACCCGTGGCGACGGCCTCGAGCACTTCGAGGGGCGCAGGGGTGACATCGATGGTCTCGAAGTCGTTCGCTGCAGCATCTGCCAACGAGGTGCGGCCGCGGCCGCGGCGATCCTGTCGTTTGTCTTTCATGCGACGGATGCGTTCGAGCACTCGTCCATACGCGATATCGAACGCCGAGTACTTGTCCCCTCCGGCGGATTCCGCGCGGATCACGGGCCCGGGACCGATAAGAGTGATTTCGACGTGATCGCCGTGTTGAGGGCTCCGGTCGCTCTGTCTGGAGACTCTCACTTGGAACGCCTGGGCCCGGGGCAGCAGCCCCTCCACTTTGTCCGTTTTCGCTTCGACGTAGCTCTCGAAGCGATCGGTAATCCCGACGTTCTTGCCGCGGATGTTCACGTCCATGGTGACCCCCTTGGATACTCGGGCGGGTGTGCCATCTGGCGCACCGTTACGCCTTTCTCGAACTCTACTCCACTCGCACGACGCGTTTCCACCCGATCAAGATTTCACCCGCGACTTCGCAGGAACGCCCGAGGCATCCTGCCGTTCGGCGACGCACAGAGCGACCATGACCGCGACCTGCGCGCCCGCCTGTTCGAGCGCTTCCCGGGCGGCGCGCATGCTCGCGCCCGTCGTGATGATGTCGTCGACGAGCACGATGTCGCGGCCGCGCACGAGACGACGGGCGCTCCGCTTGATGGCGATTCGCCGCGCGTTGCGCTCTCGCTCTGCTGCCCGCAGCCCCACCTGCCCGATTCTGCCCCGTGTCGTGCGCAGCACGCGGGCCCGCAGCGCGGGTGCGCGTCGACCGCGCAGCGCCGCAGCCACGAGCACGTCGAGATGACGGTACCCTCGTCTTCGCACACCGGCGGGGCGCGACGGCATGGTCACGATGAGTGGTGCAAGGAGGGCGCGGGGCGTGCGTTCCGTCGCGAGCCGCACCGCACTCAGCAGAGGTGCGCGCAGTTCGGCGCCCAGCATCGCGCTGAAACCGACGCGTCCGTCGTGTTTGAAAGCCACCAGCACGGCGCGGAGCGGACCCTCGTAGCTTCCCCGCGCGAGACACGTCACGCCGTCGAGTTCGCGTGACATCACCTCGGGCGGCTCGCTCAGCCGCTCACGGCAGGTGCGGCAGCAGTCCCGGTCAGCGGCGCCGCACGCCACACAGGAGGTCGGCCACACCAGGGCGGAGAGGTCCAGCATCAGCTCGCGCAGCCGTCGGGCGGGTGAATCTGCCATGCCCCAGCATGCCTCGGGCATGCGGCGCCACCGAGGCGAGACCGTCGTTCGGTGGAGAACTTCGAACCCCCGTCAGCGTGCCCTCACGGTGAGCGACGATCTGATTGCCGCACTACCCGTGTTTCGCGAGCAGCTCGATGCCGGTTGTCGCCCGCTGCCAACCACTCCCCTGCGACGCATAGAGATCGCCTTTCGAGCTGAGCACCCGCAATTGCGAGCGCGCCGATCCGCCTGCGAGCTGCACGCCGCCCTGCACACTGCCCTGCTCTGCAGGCAGCAAGCCGACTCCCCCGATGGTGACTCGGCTCGTCGCATCGGCTTTCGAGAGCACGGCGAAACGCGTCTGCCCCACCCAGTCGAGATCGACGGGCGAGCCCGTGGTCCACAGCTGCACGTCGGCATCATCGGTGGTGCTGATCGGCACACCGTTCGCATCACGCTCGACACCGGCGACGAGCACCTGGCTCCCCTGCTCGTCGGGCACGAGCGCCGCGATCCTCGTTCCATCCGGCGACAGCCGCACGGCGACCGGCGAGCGACCGGCGAGCCAGGGCGCTGCGATCTCGGCCACGGCTCCGTCGCGTGCTGCGACCCGAAGGGTCTGCGGAGCCGACGCCTGCACGGTCCAGATGTAGTCGAACGCGTCGAACATCGGCTCGAGCAAGCCCTGGCGCTCGTCGATCGGCACGACGCCGAGGGCATCGACTCGGGTGACGCCCTGAGCATTGCGAATCGCGGCGGCCGTCTCATCGGGGTTCAGGGTGATCGCGCTGGGATCGTAGTCGCTCAACGACGCGAATCCGGGCATCTCGACGAACTGGCCCGCGACGATCGAACTGAACTGATCGCCGACGAGCACTGCCGGGTCGGTGATCTCGTTGATGAGACGCGGTTCTGCGGAGTCGGCGCGCCCGCTGGGTCGAATCTGCGTGCCCTCGGCCGACAGGTCGTAGCCGTTGACGCTCTGCACCGTCTGCAGGCTCAACCGCAATTGCTGGGCCACCTCGGCCATCGCCGTGGGGCCAGCCTCGAGCAGGTTTCCCGAGAGGTCGATCTGCGCTCTGCCATTCTCGATCGGCACCGAATTCATCACGAGTGTCGTACCCGTGGGAAAGCCGCTGTGCAGCACCCCCGACATGCGTTCTCCCGGGCCGGCCAGGAGCGCACTGACGATCTCGGTCGGCAAGGCGGATCGCGTCATGAACCACCGTGTCTCGGGAACCATGATGGCCCCGGGCCCCACGAAGTAGAGCTGATGCGGCGCCCAGATCGCCGTGAATGTCGTCGTATCGAGAATGATGCCGTTCGGGGCCGATGAGATGCGCCACTCGCCCCCGACGCGATCGAGTTCGAACCGCAGCTCCGTGTTCGCTCCCGGTTCGACGGGCAGCATGAAGCCTTCTCCGTCGACCTTGGCAAGCGCTGAGATTTCGAGCGTGCCCGATCCGTCATCGTTCGCGGTGAACGGTCGGCTGCCGTCGTCGATGAGCACGTTGGAAGCGGGGTCCCACTGCTTCGCATATTCGGGTGAGAGGAATTCGCGCGCCGTGGCGTAATCGTCGGCGCTCGACACCGCGGCGAGCACGAATCCACGCACAACGTCCTCCTGCGACGAACCGGTGGCCGGGCCGGCCGCGTTGAACTGCACCGGCTGCTCGGCCTGCTGCAGATCTTGAGCGCCGACCTGCACCGGGCCGGAACTCGGGATCGCGTTGCACGCGCTCAGCAGGAGTGAGGCGGCGACGACGGTCACGAGCGCGAGCGCTCTCGAGCGGATGCGGGATCGACTCACTTTCGGCCTTCCTTTCTGATCCGACGGCCCGGGCGCCGCAACCAGCCACCCGTTGCCTGAGGATCGCGCTGCTCGCTCGGAACATCGTCGGGAACCAACGGCAACGGCGACATGAAGTTCGTGATGCCGTCACCCCGAGGCAGCGTGAGTCTGAAGTTCGTCCCGACGCCGAGCTGCGACCAGGCTTCCAGGATTCCCCCGTGCACCGCTGCGTCCTCCTGCGCGATGGCGAGCCCGAGGCCGGTGCCGCCGAGCGTGCGCTTTCGCGACGGATCGGCCCGCCAGAATCGATCGAAGACGTGCGCGAGATCCTCCTCCCGCATCCCGATGCCCGAATCGCGCACTGAGAGCGAGATCGCGGAGGCGTTGGAATCGATCGAGACCACGATGCTGCGGCCTTCCCCGTGTTCGATGGCGTTGCCCACCAGGTTCGACACGATGCGACGGATCCGGCGCGCATCGACGTCGATCGGCGCGTACCCGCCCAGCGCTCGCACTTCGATGATGCCGGGCGAAAGCGGCTGCAGGCCATCGACCACGTCGGTCGCGAGCGAGACGAGGTTCGTCGGCTCCGTTTCAAGCGTGACCCGGCCGGCGTCATAGCGGGAGATCTCGAGCAGGTCTTCGAGCAGCGTCTCGAACCGGTCGATCTGGCCTCCGAGCACTTCCACGGCGCGCTGCTGCCCTGGCTCGAGTCCATTGGTGCTGCTCTGGAGCACTTGGCTGGCCAAGCGCACGGTCGTCAGCGGCGTGCGCAACTCGTGCGAGACGTCTGAGACGAAGCGCTGCTGCATCTCAGACAGCTGATCGAGCTCCTGGATGCGCATCTGCAGTGTTTCGGCCATATCGTTGAAGCCTTCCGAGAGCACGTCGAAGTGCTCATCGTTCTGCAGTGGCATCCGCGCGTCGCTCTCGCCAGAGGCGAGGCGACGGCTGGCAGCGGCCGCGGATCGAATCGGACGGAACACAATTCGCGAGATGATCCAAACGAGGATTCCGATGAACGCCATCATCGCCGCGGCGGTGATCAGGAGCGTGCGCTGCACGAACGACAGCGTGTCCTGCGTATCGGCGAGGTTGTAGCCGATGAAGAGGTCGTACGTACCCGCGCCGGCGGGGAAGGTGACGCTCGACCCCACCACGATGCCCGGGGATGGCGACCCGTTCTCCTCGATGAAGGTGACCGCCTGCCAGTACTGGGCCGCCGTTCCGTCTTCGACCGCGTGGGAGAGCTCGGGAGTGACGGCCTCGGGCAGCAAGGAACTTGTGAACGAGGGCGGCGGCGCATCGGCGAATGCCTCCTGCCCGGCCTGCCTGCGCAGATAGACCATCTGGCTCGACGTGGTGTCGCGCACCGTGCGACGTACTGACGCGGCGAGCGTCGAGAGCGCGCCCCGATCCGACGCGTCGGATGCATCGATCTGGCGCTGGGCGGCGAGCGTCGCACGCGCGGAGTCTTGCAGCGCCTGCTCCTGCCGCGAGGAGTAGAGGTCGCTCGCGACGCTTCCGAGGATGAAGAGGCCGGCGGTCAGCACGATGAAGCCGGTGACGAGACCGGTCACCGTCATCGTGCGCACCATCAGAGATCGTCGCCAGCGCGCGCGAAAGCGGCCGAGCAGCGGTTCCGAAAAGCGCAGCCAGCGCAGTCGAACCCGCCGCAGAGCGGTCACGATGCGGGAACGGCGGGGGCGCGTCATAGCGCTCGCCTACTCGACGGGCGTGCCGGCCCGGTACCCGACGCCCCGCACGGTCGTGACGATGGTCGGGTGATCGGGATCCTGCTCGATCTTCGCGCGCAGGCGCTGCACGTGCACGTTCACCAGACGGGTGTCGGCCTTGTACTGATAGCCCCAGACTTTTTCGAGCAGCACTTCGCGGGTGAAGACCTGCTGCGGCTTGCGCGCCAGGATCGCGAGGAGATCGAATTCGAGCGGCGTCAGCGGGATGGAGTGCGAGCCGCGGCGCACCTCGTGCGCGGAGACGTCGATGGTGAGATCGCCGATGCGCAGCGACTCGGTGCTCTCCTGCTGCGGCTCGCGCAGGCGCGCGCGGATGCGGGCGACGAGCTCGGCAGGATTGAACGGCTTGACGACGTAGTCGTCCGCGCCCGCCTCGAGACCGCGCACGACGTCACGGGTGTCGGTACGAGCGGTGAGCATGATGATCGGTGTACCCGACTCGGCCCGAATCTTCTCGGCGACCTCGATGCCGTCGAGTCCGGGCAGCATGACGTCGAGCAGCACGAGATCGGGGCGCATCTCGCGGAACTTCTCGACCGCATCGGCACCATCGGCGGAGTGCTCCGTCGCAAAGCCTTCGCCCTGCAGCACCATCCCCAGCATTTCCGCCAGAGCCCTGTCGTCGTCTACCACCAAGATGCGCGCGCTCATGGCTTCCATTATGTCTGCAAAGCATCAGGATCCGCGGAGCATCGATTCGCGGCAGGCCGTGGCGAACTTCAGCGTCGCTCTGCCGACGGTGCGACCTGAGCGGGTCAGTAGTGCTCGAAACGACCCGGAATCAGATCCCACGGGTCGGATCCGAGATACTCGCAGACCGCACGGTAGACGCAGTACTCGAGAAAAGCCCGCCGATGCTCGGCGTCGTCGACGTGCAGCGTCTTCGCGCGCTGGATCGGCATTCGGTACAGCACGATGCTCTTCGACGGCCGGTCGATCATGTAGAGCAGCGGGAGCTGGCTCTCCCCGTCGCTCGTTGGGGCGGTCTGAAAACCGAACCGCACACCCTGCAGTTCATGCGGCAGATAGCCCTGCACGACCTCGACGGCAGCGCGCGCATCGGCTTCGAATCGGCGGAACCGGCTTTCGGGATCGGGAAGCGTCGGACCGGCGAGGGAGGAACGGATCGGGCGTCGCCCGTGCCGTGAAGCGCGGGCTCGAGAGGGAGCTGCGGGAGCGTCCCGAGACGGAACACGACGACGACCGAACATGCGCTCAGTCTACGTCGCCTAGCGCGGGTAGACCGTCAGCGTGCCGTCCCGGGGATCGGGTGCGAGGATCGGATACCCGGCGAGCGCCGTCTCCGAAACGAACCTGACACCCGCGTACACGGGTTCGGAGCTGGTGATGATCGCGTCGGCCGGAGCTGAGACGACCGTAGCTGCACCCGGCCCGACGGTCGCCGACGTGTCTCTGCCGGTGCCCGAAGCGCGCGAGATGGTGATCTCGGCATCCGCATCCGACGGATTCACGATCACGAGGCGCCCGCCCCGCATCACGGGTGCGGCGACCTCGGTATCGGCAGCGATGACCGGAGCAGGCGAGAACCATTCGAAATCGTGCTCGTTCGTGTCGTCGGCAACACCGGCAGCGCCCGCGATCATCGGCACGTCCGCATCGACGATCAGTGCGTTGGCGCCCTCCGGCAGCGTCGTGACGCTCAACTCTCCGATCGCGTTCGGCACCAGTTCGATCTCGCCCACCTCGGTGCTCTTCCCATTCTTGTCGACCGCGCGCACGACGGCCGTACCGGCGAACTCGCCGGCTTCACCCGGAGCGAGCGCGCGAATGATCATGGGAAACGCGTCGCCCTCGCCCGAGTCGTTGGGGCCGCGGTCGTCTCCGTCGGCGTTCTCGATGGCAGGGATCACGAGTGACGTCGACGGTTCGGTCTGCGGCGTGACCCCCGAGAGGCCGAACGGGGTGATTCCCGAGCTCTGCGCCACGCCGAGGTGGGCCGTCACCGGCGCGCCCGTGCTCTCGACCAGCACTGCGAGGCGCTCGCGATCGGGGGCGTACCCGTTGAGCGACACGGTCTGCTGCGTTCCCGGGGCGACGCGCACTCCGGCTGTCTGCACCGCGTCGACCTCGCCGTTCTCGTCGTAGACCGTGATCGAGGCCGTCGCGGGCACCGTGCCCGGATTGCCGAGACTGAGCGTCGTCGAGTAGCCCAGCGATGAGGCCCCCCCGATGAGCCACTGCTCGTTCCGCGGCTCCGCGCAGCTGCTCGCGGCCGACCCTCGGAGATTCTCCGTGTCGATCGACTGGAACTGCGCAGCAGCGAGCGGATCCGACATCGGGGCGAATACCACGGCGGGCAGACCGGCTCCCTCACCGCGCGCGAGGGTCGCGTCACTCGTGGCAGCACCCGACGTGGCGGTGGTGGCTTCGCCGACGGGGATCGCGACTCCGGGCCGTGCGGGGTCAGCGCCGAGCTCGGAGAACGACCCCGCGCAGACCAGCGTGCGCGTCGTGTCTTGCGTCGTGTCGACGGTCAAGGCGAGGGGCGCGCGCGCCACGGTCGGCAGCTGAACGTTGCCGACGAGCACGACGCCCGCGGTAGCCGCGGCGACCACCAGGAGCCCGGTGACCGCGCGGGCTCCGCCGCGCAGGAGTCGAGACCGATCGGTCATCGTCGCTCTCCATTCGTCTCGTCGTCCGCAGTCTGCCCGGGTGCTTCTGGCACTTCCGGTGCTTCCGGTGTCGCCGGAGCTTCTGGCGCCGCTGGTGCTTCCGGCGCTTCCGGCGCAGCTTCAGCGCTCGTCTGCACGGGCACGACCCGTCCACGCTCGGCGCGACTCTTGCGTCTCGAGGGGCGTTTCCGCTTTTCCGGGCGCCAGGTCACCTCTGCGGTGGGCAGCGCGAGCAGCAGCACGCCGAAGAGCACAGCGAGCTGCACCGCCCAGATCGTGGTGCCGCTGAGCGAGGTGCCGCCCAGGCGCGTCGCCGAGTCGCCGACCTCTGCGTCCTGATCCTGCGTCTGCTGCACGCGCCAGAGCAGGCCCTGATCTGTGAGCCCGGCGCTGGCGAGCGCCTGGTGCTGGTCGAAGACCCGCTGCAGCTCCGAGCGCTCGACATCGTCGCCGCCCGAGGGCAGCAAGACGAAGCCGACGCCGGCCGCCCTCAGCGCGTCGGTCACATCTGCACCACCGACGCTGGCGAGACCCGCAACGAGTTCGGCGACCTGCCGATCCGCAGCCCGTTCGACCGGGGTCGTGAGCGCGGTGCGAATCTCATCGAGCCGCAGACCGCTCCCGGTCACGAGCTCCGCCTGCACCGCATGATCGCCCTCGGCGGTGATCACGAGGGTGCGCACGCCGGGATCCGTCTCGCCGGCCGCTTGCACGAGCGCGGGCATCTGATTCGTCGCCGACGCGAACGGCACCTGGTTGAGCACGAGCTGCGACGACACAGGCATCACAGCAACGATCGCCGCGGCGAGGGCGACGGCGACGACGGGTGCTGCACCTCGCCGCAGAGCGCTCGCACCGACCGCTGCCAGCCCGAGCAGCGCGATCCAGTAGAGGGCCAGGCCCGATCCCGTCCATACGGCGATACTCGAAGCTCCCGAAGCGGTGAGCTGCAGCTGGCCCGCGGCCACGGCCGTCGCGAGACCGAGCGCGCCGAGCGCCGAGTGGAGCAGCGTGACCGCGACCCGCCCCGTGAACAGCCCCAAGAGTGCGAGCAGCGCGACCGGCAGCATCAGCACGCCGATGAGCAGGGTTGCCGGTGGTCCTCCCAAGCCAATCGCGTCGAGAATGCCGGCCCAGCCCTCAAGCCCGAACTCGGGGTAGCCGATCATGAGATGCCACGCCGTTCCCGGCTGGAACGGCGAGTTGATCCCGGGATCGAGCAGAATATCGAGCGGACGGCCGGAGACCAGACTGGTGAAGATCTTCGGCGCGAAGAGAATTGCGGGAACGAGCGCGGTGGTGAGCACGCGCGCCGCGCCCCGCAACGTCGTGAAGAGTCCCAGGATGAGCATGATGATCGCCGCGGGAATGAGGATCGGCGCCGCGGCGAGTGCAGCGGCAGCGAGCAGTGACGCGGTACCGGCCCAACTCCACGACTCCCGGCAGCGGGAAGCGGCGAGCAGCAGCCACGGCAGCACGACCGCGAGCACGAGCGTCTGCAATCGACCGGCCTCGAGCGACCCGAGCAGCACGGGGCTCAGCGCGAACCCGAGGCTGAGCAGCGCTCGCCCGGCCTTCGATTCGGTAAGCTGCGCAGCCCAGATCCACGCCCCGAGCGCGGTGAGCGGGATCGAAACGATCATCAGCAGCACGACCGCGTGCGACGGGTTCCAGAATGTCAAGGAGCCGATGAGGGCGAGCACCCAGGTGAAGGGGTCTGCTGGTATCCCATCGACCGGCCGAGTATTCGCCCAGAGTTGGTCGAGCGGACTCAGCGGCGCGAGCCCGCCCCCGAAGAGGCCGGTCTGCGGGAACGCCCACCAGGTGACCGCGATCGCAGCGACCGCGGCGGCGGAGAGCACCGCGAGCCCGCCCATCGAGATGAAGTGCATCTCCCGGCGCTGCCTGCCGGAGGAGGCGAGGATCGCTTCACGGTCGATCATGCGCGCGGTACGCACGCTCTTCGGATCGATCCGCAATTGCCGCACCGCGGACCATCCGGCTGAGGAGTGCGCCCGGATCCGGCGCCGTGAGGCGATGATCGCATGCGGGCGGAAGAAGACCGCGAAGGTGGCGACGAACTCGCCGATCATGTAGCCCGGCTGCTCCCGGATCAGCGCCCACAGCACGCGCAGCACCGCGTAGATGGGCAGGGTCAACCACGCGAAGAATGCGATGAGGGCAGGCGCGTAGGCAATGCGACGGTGCAGGTGCGAGGTGCGCGCTTGGCGGTGCGCCTGTCGCAGCACGGAGCGGCGGCGATCGATGCGCGGGCCCGCGACGCCGCTCTGGGCGAAGCGAACACGCGACGCCGGTGCGACCTCTACGCGGTGACCGGCGAGCCGGGCGCGCACGCAGAAGTCGAGTCCGTCGTCGTACACGGGAAGGGCCGGGTCGAAGCCGCCGAGCTGTTCCCAGACGTCGCGGCGCACGAGCATGCCGACCGGCCCGACGCCCAGTACGTCTTGCATATGGTCGTACTGCTGCTGGTCCAGCTCTTGACGCCGCAGCGTCCAGCGCGATCCATGGCGGGTCAGGCTCTGGCCCAATTCGATGATGCGGTCCGGGTGGTCCCAATCGACGAGTTTCGGCCCGGCTACGACGACCGAGGGAGAGCGCTGCACGCTGCTGACAATGCGCTCGAGGGCCGCGGGCTCTGGGCACGAGTCCTCGCTGAGCAGCCAGATCCACTCATCGGGCTGGGAGCCCGCCAGCAGAGTCGGCTGGCCTTCGCCCTGCCGCGTGATCGGGGCATCCGCACGAGAACCCGCGTCGACGCCGACCGTGACGGGATCCATGGCCTCGATGGCGCGCGCGATGGCCTGACCGAAGGACACCCGTGACGGCAGACCGACGACGCGCTCGGCACCACTGCTGAGCAGCTGTTCTCGAACGTGATCCGATCCGCCGTTATTGACCGCGATGATGTGCGCGGGCGCAAGCGTTTGACCGGCGATTCCGGCTATGGTCTGATCGAGCCAATCGCCGCCCTGCTGGGCGACCAGGATGGCGGTTACTCGGGTGCGCATCACTCGGCAAGTCTAGGTGCGCTCGTCAGCCGCAACCCTGAGCCATGCCGTGAGCTGATCAGATCGCTTCTCGACGCAGCTTGCGGCGCTCGCGCTCGGAGAGACCGCCCCAGATCCCGAAGCGCTCGTCGTTCTCCAGGGCATATTCGAGGCACTCGGAGCGAACTTCGCAGCCGTCGCAGATGCGCTTGGCTTCACGCGTCGATCCGCCCTTCTCAGGGAAGAACGCCTCCGGATCGGTCTGCGCGCAGAGGGCGTCCGTCTGCCACGAAAGCCCTTCTTCGTCGTCGCGCCGAATCCCGGGAGTGCCGAGGAAGACCGGATCAACGAACCAGTTGCCAGGTACCGGCGTGTGCGAAGTATCGCTCAACATCCCGTCCCTTCCTCGACTTTCGCGGCCCGTGTTCGCAACCGCGCTCACATAATTACACCGGTGTGATTCGCTCAAGTCAAGCTGGGGATTCTAAACCCTCAACAACGCATTGAGGGTGGAGGAGGATCAGCGTGTCGCATTTGCGCACAACGTCGTCGCGGCGGTCATCCCCAGATGACCATCATTCGATAGGTCATGACCGCCACAGAAAGGTGCACGACGGCGAGCACCAGGTTGGCCCAGCGAGTGCGGTCGACGAGCGCCCAGAAACCGGCGCCCAGTGCGAGCAGCAGCGCGACGATGAGATACATCCAGAATTCGACCGGATCACCGACCGGCGCGTTTCCGGCGAACGGGGCGGCGATCGAGACCACGATCTGCGCGATCAGGCCCAGCGCGACGAGGAGCGTCGCACCCATCGTGAAATCGTTCGGCGAGCGCTTGCGGAGTGCTTCGACGAGGCAGAGCACGGCACCGGAGAGCGCCACCACGATCACGGCGACGCCGTACCACGTGATCATGAATCGCCGCCCGCCGTCACGGGGAAGTTGGTGACGGCGCGCACTCGGCCGTGCTTCACCTGCACGAGACCCACGAGGCGTTCGTCAGGCCCCACGGCAGCCACCAGCGGGCCGTCGGGCGTGACGGCCGAGTCCACCTCCAGCTTTTTGCCATTGCCGAGGTCCACGGCCTGCTCCGCGCTCAGGTCCAGCCGCGGGAAGAGCCGCGTGGCTACGGCCGTCGGGGCGAGCAGCGGAAGGGCACCGCCCTGCGCGAGTGCCTCCGTATCGACGGCGTCGACGACATCGAACGGACCAACCCGCGTGCGACGCAGCATCGTCAGGTGACCCCCGACACCCAGAGCGTTCCCGAGATCCCTCGCTAATGCTCGGATGTACGTGCCTGTCGAGCACCGTACGGTCGCGTCGATGTCGATGACCGGAGCGCCCGTGTCGTCGAGCCCGTATCGCGGCTCGCCCAGTTCGAATGCGTGCACCGTGACCGGCCGCTTCGGCAATTCGACCGCCTCGCCGGCGCGCACCCGATCGTACGCCCGCTGCCCGTCAACCTTGATCGCGCTCACCGCGCTCGGCGCCTGTTCGATGTCTCCGGTCAGGTCGGCGGCGGTAGCCGAGATGCGCTCCGGAGTCGCCCGGCGCACCGCATCGACCTCCGCAGTGCTGATCCGCTCCCCCTCGCGGTCATCGGTCACCGTCGCCGAGCCGAGGCGGATCGTCGTGAGGTACGTCTTATCAAGCCCCACGAGATGGGTCAGCAAGCGCGTCGATGGTCCTGCACCCAGTACCAGCAGTCCCGTGGCCATCGGATCGAGCGTGCCGGCGTGCCCGACCTTGCGAGTGCCGAGCGCGCGACGCGACTTCGCGACGACGTCGTGGCTCGTCCAGCCCTCGGCCTTGTCTACGAGCAGAATGGCGCCCTGCGCGGGCAGAATGGCTGGGTCATTCGTCACCCGATCAGCCTACCGGCGGCGGCAGGGGGCTTCCGCCGTGGTCGCCTCCGCCGAGCCATACACTGGACCCGATGAAACCGACGGATGAGGCGACCACCGCCATCGCGGTGGCACTGAATGAATGGTTCGGGAGCGCGGCGCGAGAACTGCCCTGGCGCGCTCCCGACGTCACGCCTTGGGCGATCCTCGTCTCCGAATTCATGCTGCAACAGACGCAGGTGGAACGCGTGCTTCCCCGATGGGTTGCGTGGATGGAGCGCTGGCCGACGCCCTCCGCGCTCGCCGCCGACGAACCGGGAGAGGCGGTGCGCGCGTGGGATCGGCTCGGGTATCCTCGGCGGGCCCTCTGGTTGCACCGCGCCGCCGTGGAGATCGCGGAGCGGCACGGCAATGCTGTACCCTCGGGCGTCGACGAACTGCTCGCCCTCACCGGCATCGGCCCGTACACCGCCCGCGCGGTGGCAGCCTTCGCGTACGGGGAACGCCACCCCGTCGTCGACACGAACACCCGTCGAGTGATCGCCCGGCTCGTGCACGGACGTGCGGCTGCGGGAATGCCCGCGCCGGTCGACCTGACCAACATGGAGGCTCTGCTGCCCGAGTCGCCGCGCGCCGCGGCAGTCTTCAACGCCGCTGCGATGGAGCTCGGAGCGACGGTATGCACGGCGCGGGCTCCGCGCTGCGACGTGTGCCCCGTGGCCGCCTGGTGCGAATGGCGGGGTGCCGGTTACCCCGACAATGCGCCCGAGAAGCGCCCGAGGCAAGCCAAGTTCGCCGGGAGCGACCGCCAGGTGCGAGGCCGCGTCATGGCGCTCCTGCGACGCTCGACCGGCGCTGTGAAAATCGCCACCGCGCTCGAAGCAGCGGCCGTCGGGGGCGTTCGCGATCCGGAACAGCCGCAGCGGGCAGTCGATTCGCTGATCGTCGATGGCCTCGTGGTCGAACTCGACGGGCAGGTGCGGCTGCCGTGAGCGGAAGCCGAGCTAACGGTCGTCGTCGTCGTCTCGCGGCTTGACGTACGGGTCTTCTTCGCCTGCGTACTTGGCGCCGGCGGCCAGCGCCGCCGCTTCGTCATCGCGTCGTTTCGCCTCTGCGAGCAGCTCGTTCAGGTGCTGCGCACTCTCGGGCAGCTCGTCGTGAATGAACTCGAGCACCGGCGTCAACCGAGTGCCGAGCTGCTTGCCCACCTCGGTGCGCAGCATGCCCGTGGCAGCCTTCAGAGCTGCGGCCGTATCGGCCTGCTCCTGCTCGTCACCGTAGACCGTGTAAAAAACGCTCGCCTGCTGCAAGTCGCCCGTAACACGCACATCGGTGATCGTGACGAAGCCGAGTCGCGGATCGCGCAGCCCCTTCTCGAGGCGCCGCGCGATGATCTGCTGGATGCGCTCGGCGACTTTTCCCGCCCGTGGATTGCTCATGGACTCAGACTACCGCTGGATTCCTCCCAGACGCTCCGCGCGCATGGCCCTACGATGGATGCAGCCAGACCTACGCGACGAACAGTTGAGGAGGCGTCTCTATGACGTACCCGCCCACCCCCGAGAACCCCGAAGAACCCGAGAACCAGAATTCCGACCAGCCCGTTCCCGGATCCACGCCGCCCGATGGGCAGACGACGCCCCCGAACTACGCGCCGCCGCAGTACCAGCAGCCGGCGCAGTCGCAGCCGCCTCAGCCACCTCAGCCGCCTCAGCCGGACTTGACTGGGCAGCAGCAGTACGGGCAGCCGCAGTATCAGCAGCCGCAGCAGCCTCAGCCGCCCTACGCACCGCCAGCAGCCTCGCTCTATCCGAACCAGCCGCAGCCCCACTATGCCTCGGCTCCCGCGTACGCAGCAGGCGCGACCGGCGTCCCCGGTCCGGGCGAACCGTTCAATGGCGCGATCGACCCTGAAGATCTGAGCCGACCGCTCTATGGCGCAACGTTCGGCCAGGCAGTCCGCCGATTCCTCAAGAACTACGCCGGCTTCAGCGGGCGCGCTTCGCGCAGCGAATACTGGTGGACCGTGCTGTTCGGCTTCCTGGTGTCACTGGTTCCACTGGTGCTCTACATCATCGGCGTCGTGATGCTGGCTGGAGCCAGCGCGAGTTCGTCCGCCTACAGCGACGGCTTCGGCGATGGGTACGGATCGGCGGCGGCCGCCCCCACCGCGGGTCTCGGACTCACGCTCCTGTTCGTCGGAATCGGCCTGCTCTTCGTGATCGGGCTCGCCCTGCTCGTACCGAGCATTGCCATCTCCTGGCGCCGATTCCACGACGCGAACTTCGCCGGCCCCTTCTACTTCCTCAGCTTCATCCCCTACGTCGGCGGCCTCATCGTACTCGTCTTCATGGTCCTCCCGCCGACTCCGCTCGGTCGACGCTTCGATCGCGTGTAACCAGCTCTCGGTCGTTCTGTAGGCCCGCGCTCGCTTCGGCGGCGCGGGCCTTCTTCGTACCCGCGCTCCCCCGAGGCCCGGGGACCGCAGCAGGTCCGCACGGACGCGGATCATCTGCACTGCGCGGACCGGCAGGCGCCTGACGGCGTGGGCTCCCGCGCACGCAACAGGGGCGGGGCGGATCAACCGAAGCTGATCCTCCCCGCCCCTGTCAGAGGAGCACCGCGTGTTAGCCGCGCGGCTTCTCCACCATCTCGGTCGTCTCGATCTCGTCACCGATCTGGATGTCGTTGAACTTGCCGAGACCGATACCGGCCTCGTAGTCCGTCTTCACCTCGGTGACGTCATCCTTGAAGCGACGCAGCGACTCGATGGCCAGGCCATCGGCGATGACGACGCCCTCGCGGATGACGCGAGCCTTCGCGTTGCGCGTGATGGTGCCGCTGCGCACGATGACACCGGCGATGTTGCCGACCTTCGAGGAGCGGAACACCTCGCGGATCTCGGCGACACCCGAACGGACCTCTTCGTACTCCGGCTTGAGCATGCCCGTGAGCGAGTTCTCGATGTCATCGAGCGCGTTGTAGATGACGTTGTAGAACCGGATGTCGATGCCCTCGCGCGCTGCGCGCTCGCGAGCCTTGACATCGGGACGCACATTGAAGCCGATGACGATCGCGTTGTCGATCGTGGCGAGATCCACGTCCGACTCCGTGATCGCGCCGACGCCGCGGTGCAGAATGCGAAGCTGGACCGAATCGTCGACCTCGATCTTCATGAGCGATTCCTCGAGCGCCTCGACGGCACCCGACACGTCGCCCTTGATGATGAGGTTGAGCGACTCGACCTTGCCATCTTCCAGCGCCTTCGTGAACTCTTCGAGGCTGATACGCTTGCGCGCCTTCGCGAGCATCGCGTTGCGCTCTGCAGCCTCGCGCTTCTCAGCGATCTGACGGGCGGTGCGATCCTCGGAGGTGACGATGAAGTTGTCGCCCGCGCGCGGAACGCTCGAGAGACCCTGCACCTGCACCGGACGCGAGGGAACGGCTTCGAGCACGGGATCACCGTTCTCGTCGCTCATCGCACGCACACGACCGTAGGCAGTACCGGCAACGATCGCGTCGCCGACGCGCAGCGTACCCGACTGGATGAGCACGGTAGCGACGGATCCGCGGCCCTTGTCGAGCTTGGCCTCGATCGCGACACCGCGTGCGTCCTTGTTCGGATTCGCACGCAGATCGAGACCTGCGTCAGCCGTGAGCAGCACCGCGTCGAGCAGGTCGTTGATGCCGACGTTGTTCTTCGCCGACACGTCGACGAACATGACGTCGCCGCCCCACTCCTCGGAGAGCAGACCGAACTCGGTGAGCTGCTGACGCACCTTCTCCGGGTTCGCGCCTTCCTTGTCGATCTTGTTGACCGCGACCACGATCGGCACGTTGGCCGACTGTGCGTGGTTCAACGCTTCGATCGTTTGGGGCATGATGCCGTCGTCAGCCGCGACCACGAGGATCGCGATGTCGGTGACCTGCGCACCACGGGCACGCATGGCGGTGAACGCCTCGTGGCCCGGAGTATCGATGAAGGTCAGCGCGCGCTCGATGCCGTCGTGCTCGGTGTGCACCTGGTAGGCACCGATGTGCTGCGTGATGCCACCGGCCTCGCCGCCACCCACGTCCGCCTTGCGGATCGCGTCGAGCAGTCGGGTCTTACCGTGATCGACGTGACCCATGACGGTGACCACCGGCGGACGGGCCTGCAGCACGTCATCGCCCTCGTCTTCAAGCTCGGCATCGATATCGATGTCGAAGCCTTCGAGGAGCTCGCGATCCTCGTCCTCGGGAGAGACGACCTGAATCTTGTAGCCCAGTTCGTCGCCGAGGATCTGGAAGGTCGCCTCATCGAGCGACTCGGTCGCGGTCGCCATCTCTCCCAGGTGGAAGAGCACAGTGATGAGGTTCGAGGCGTTCGTATCGATCTTGTCGGCGAAATCCGAGAGCGATGCGCCGCGCCGCAGACGAACCGGCGTATTGCCGTTGCCGCGGGGAACGCTCACACCGCCGAGCGACGGGGCCTCCCGCATCTCGAACTCTTGCCGCTTCGCCCGCTTCGACTTGCGCGCCTTGCTCTTGGAGCCGCCACGGCCGAACGCACCAGCGGTGCCCGCACCGCGACCGCCGCGGCCACGACCTGCAAATCCACCGGCCGGGCGCGGCGCACCGAAGCCGCCTGCACCGGGAGCGCCACCGCCGCCGCCGGGACGGTTGAAACCGCCACCGCCGCCACCGGGACGACCCCCACCTGGACGACCGGGGCCGCCTGCGCGACCGCCGGGGCCGCCTGCGCCGCCGCCCTGAGGGCGAGGAGCGGGCCGCGGGATATTGCCGGGGTTGGGGCGACCGGCACCGCCGCCGGCACCGGGACGACCCATGCCCTGGTTCGGAGCGAACGGGTTGTTGCCCGGGCGCGGGGGACGGGGAATGCCCATGCCCTGGCTGGACGCGAACGGGTTATTGCCCGGACGCGGGCCACCCGGCTTGGGACCACCCGGCTTCGTGCCGGAAGCGGGCTTGGCCGCACCTGGCTTCGTATCAGCAGGCTTCGCTTCAGCCGACTTTGCATCAGCCGACCTCGCCGCACTCGGCTTCTGCCCGCCGGGCTTCATCTCGGCCAGCGCTTCCGCAGCGGGGGACGTAGGTTCTGCCGCAGGCTGCGCCGGAGCCGTCTCCGCGGGCGCAGGGGTCTCCGGCTTGGGAGCGGGCTTCGGGCCCGGCTTGGGGGCGCCGGCAGACTTCTTGGCGGCGGGCTTCGCAGCCGCATCGCGTTCGCCTTGGGCTTTGGTCACGCCGTCTGCCTCGAGGGCAGCCTTGACCTTTCGCGCCACCGGGGGCGCGATGCTTGACGAGGACGCCTTGACGAACTCGCCCATATCTTTGAGCTTGGCCAGAACGACCTTGCTATCGACACCGATCTCCGCAGCGATCTCGTGTACGCGTGGGTTTGCCACTTTTCTCCTGTCTGGGTTCACGCCAGACAGGCGAGAACCATAAATTAGCCGACGGGCTTCATCGTGAGCCGCTCATTAGTTGTCCATGAGTGTTTTCAGCCTGTTCTCTAAGGGACTTACGTCGGGCTTCCCCGACAATCGCAATGCACGGAGGAGGGTTCCTCGCGCCACTGCACGGTCTAGACATGAATACTCGGGATGAACCCAAGCTCCTCGCCCCGGAAGCACCGCACGATCATCGACCAGAAGTCGACCTTCATGCGCCACCACCCGCAGCAATTCTGTGCGCGGAGCGCGCTTGCGACACGCAACACAGGTCCGAACCGGAACCATCTTACCAGCTTCCTGCTTTCTGCTCTCCCAGATGTGGCCCCGCTCACAGGCAGGGCCGCATCTGGGAGCCTCAGTCGTTCGAGATCGACATCCAGCGTCAGTCGTTCATGATCGAATCCGGCTGGATGTCGATCTTCGCGCCCGTCAGCTTCGCGGCGAGGCGCGCGTTCTGGCCTTCTTTGCCGATCGCGAGCGAGAGCTGGAAATCGGGAACGAGCGCGCGCACCTGCTTGAGCGATTCGTTCAGCATGAAGACGTCGGTCACCTTCGCCGGCGACAGCGCGTTGGCGACGAACGCCGGCAGCGCGGGCGAGTAGTCGACGATGTCGATCTTCTCCTCGCCGAGCTCGCTCATGACGGCGCGCACTCGGCTGCCGAGCTCGCCGATGCACGTGCCCTTGGCATTAATGCCGGCCTGCTTGGCGCGCACGGCGACCTTGGTGCGATGGCCGGCTTCGCGGGCCAGCGACACGATCTCGACGAGACCCTCGGCGAGCTCGGGCACCTCCCGTTCGAAGAGCTTGCGCACGAGGCCGGGATGGGTGCGGGAGACGATGACCTGGGGGCCCTTCGTGCCCTTGGACACGCTGGTGACGTACACCCGCAGTCGCGTGCCGTGCGCGTAGCTCTCGCCCGGAATCTGCTCTTCTGGAGGGAGGATCGCCTCGAGTTCACCCAGGTCGATGTGCACCATGCGCGGGTTCGGCCCCTGCTGCACCACACCCGAGACGATCTGGCCTTCTTTGTCTTTGAACGTGCCGAGCACCGCATCATCGGTGAGATCGCGGAGGCGCTGGTTGATGACCTGCTTGGCGGCGCTCGATGCGACACGGCCGAATTCGTCGGTGGTGACATAGGCTTCACCGATGACCTGATCGTCGTCGTCGAGTTCGGGAATGAGCACCGAGATCTCGCCGGTCTTGCGGTCGAGGGTCACGCGAACGTCACTCTCGCGAGGAACCGGAAGCTTCTGGTTCTCGGCGTGGCGCAGGTAGGCCGACTGGATCGCCTGCTCGATGATCTCGATCAGTTCGTCGAAGGGAATCTCCTTCTCACGCTCGAGCTGACGCAGCGTGGCGAGTTCGATCTTCACGAGTGGCCTCCTGGGGTATTGAGATGTCTATTCAGATATGGCCCGCGCGAGCGGGCGAACACTAGGGTAACGCACGAACTCAAGACTTCAGGGCTCCTCGGGCAGCGCCACGTGTACCGGGCGCACGCGCCCCGATTCAATCGCGAGGCCTCGGCCGACCGGAAAATCCGCACGTTTCACACGACCCATCGATTCCCGAAACGGCGATTGCCCCTCGGAGCTGTCTGGCTGGAGCGCGAGCCCCCAGTTCGGCTGCTTGAGCGCGCTGAACAAGTCCCAAATACCGTTTCCGCTTCCCTGCTCGAATTCGAAGAGCACGAGCACTTCGGAACGGCGCGCCGCTTTGGCGAGGGCGATCAGTTCGGGCAGCGCTTCGGCGCCTTCCGCATCAGCCGGCCGCTCGATCACCACGATCCCCCGCTTTCCCGAAGGCGGAAAGGCGGGAACGGGCGCCTCAGATGCTCCGCCATGCGCCCCGCCGGGCGGAGCACCGGGCGCACTACCGAGCGAGCCACCGATAGTTCCGGCACCGATAGTTCCGGCACCGATTCCGCTCGGCGTGGCTCGTCGAGCGGCGGGCCGCCCGCCGAGAGCCACAGTCAGCGCGCGGGCTCGATCCTTCACCTCATCTTCACCGAACCCGATCTGATCCCATGCACTTCGGGTTCGCAGGCCGTCCGGCGCGAACGTCAAGAGCACTCGTTCGGCACTCTGCCCATGCGCGATGGCCCAGCGCTGAAGACCTTGGGCGCAGCTGAGCGCCGCCGTCGACAGACCGGAGCCCGGCGGGCCGGCGATGACGCCGAGACCGGCGAGCGGCAGGCCGAGCGGTGCAAAATCGTCAGTGTTGATGCCGTAGACGGGTCGCCCATCGGCGTCGTTCACCAGGTCCGAGAGTGCAATATGCGTCGGCGCGTTGCGGATCCGCTCCACGTCGGCCACACCAGTGCCGCGAAGTTGCTTTGCGAGGCGTTCGAGACCTTGCATCTGCGCACCCAAACCGTCTCCATCCCCGAGCCGAGCGACCTGGATCTCCTCGTCGCTGCGTGCGATCACTGCTCGACCAGCGGGGGCGTGTTCAAGCGCGTCGGCGCCCACTCCGAGCTGCTGATAATCGTGCATGCCGGCAAGGCGGAACACGAACTGCTGCTGCACGGCAGACGACATTGCTGGCGGGATTGCACCCGGCCGGTCGCTGGTCAACACGACGTGCACGCCGACCGAACGCCCCGCCGACATGATCTCGCTCAGCATCTGCATCGGGGAGCCGGTTCCGCTGAGGGTCTCAGTCGCCTGCCGGAATGCGGGGAAACCGTCGATCAGGAGCACGATACGAGATGCATCGCGCCCGCCCGGAGTGCGCCTGAAGGCCCTCAGCCCCGATGCTCGGGCCGCGGCGTAGCGAGAGCCGCGTTGATCGATCACCCCTAACAGGTGACGCAGCACGCGTGCGGTGAGCTCGGTGTCGGCAAGCGACGCTACAGCGCCGACCGTCGGCAGGACGTCGAGCGCTTCGAGCGCTCCCCCGGCGGCGTCGATCGCGTACAGCTGCGCTGGGAACCCGACGGCATTCGCGCTGAGGGAAGCAGCGAGCGTGATCAGAGCGCTGGTTTTTCCGGTGCCGCTCGCGCCGATGAATGCGACGCTTCCCGCCTCTTCGAGGTCGATGACGACTGGGCGCTGCGCTTGCTCCGACGGCTCGTCGCGCAAGCCGATCACCGCTGCGTCGTCGATATCGTGGAGCTGCGTCGCCGCTTGTTGTTTGACCGTTTCGAGTGCGAGCGATTCGGGGAGTGCGTCGAGCCAGGGGCGCCGCGGTGCGGCGATGCCGAGAGCGTTCGCCGCAGCCGCAATGGCATCGCGCAGCTGCTCGATGTCGCGCGGCGGTTGCACCCGTCGACGCTGCTCTGGTCGCGGCTCGGGAGGGATGTTCCAAGGGTTGCCCTCGGTAAATCCGAGGGGCCGCACCTCGATGAGCGATCCTGACTCTGCGCCGGAAGCACGCCCTCCGAGATATCCGGTCTGAAAGTGGGAGATACGCCCGGGACCAACTTTGAAGGCGCCTCGCCCCGGAGTCTCAGGTGCGAAGAAAGCGGCGTCGGCCACACCGAGCACGTCGTTGCTGTCCGATTCATCGGCCATGCGAAGCGCCACGCGCAGATTGGTGTTCGCCCGCAGGTTGTCGGTGATCACCCCGGCCGGGCGCTGCGTCGCCATGATGAGGTGCAATCCGAGGGAACGGCCGCGCTGGGCGACATCGACGACTCCCTCGACGAATTCGGGTACTTCTGCAGCGAGCGCTGCAAACTCATCGATGACGATGACGAGTACGGGCGGGGCTGCCGGGTCCGATCGCCGTTCCATGGTGATGAGGTCTTTCGCACCGTGCGCGGCGAGGAGCTCCTCACGGTGGTGCAGTTCGGCTCTGAGCGACGCGAGTGCTCGTCGCACCAGGTGCGGGCTGAGATCGGTGACGAGACCGACCGTGTGCGGGAGGTCGACGCACTCCGCGAAGGCGGCACCGCCCTTGTAGTCGATGAGTAGAAAGGTGAGTCGATCCGGGCTGATTGTCGCGGCCATGCTCATGATCCAGCTCTGCAGGAACTCGGACTTGCCCGCTCCTGTGGTTCCGCCCACAAGCGCGTGCGGTCCGTGCGTTCGCAGATCAATCGCAGCGAGGCCGTCGGGGCTCTGGCCGACGACGGCGGAGAGCGTCAGAGGATCGCGTTCCTCGCCCGTGCGCCAGCTCGCCGTCAGGCTGCCCGACTGCTCCCAAGCGCGTACCACCGGGCTGGCCCCGCCGAGAAAGTCGGTCTCATGCAGGTCTCGCAGGTGCACGGCGTTGGGGAGATCGCTTTCGTCGAGAGTGCGCGCACTCGTGTCCTCGATCGGTGCGAGGCGTCTCGCGAGGTGAAGAGCTTGCACGGATTCCACTGGTTCGAGGCGCTGCAGGTGCACCTGGGTGCCCGAACGCACGAAGTTGACGCGACCCTCTGCGGTGCTGAGCTCGACGAAGGTGCGGCACGCGGCGGGGAGTTCGTCCGCTGAGTGCGCCAGCCAGATGAGATGAATGCCGTGATCAGGCCCGTCCTCCGCGAGCGCGATGATGCGCGAGGGGTCGACGAGGCCATGGTCGAGCACGAGCACCACGACCGCTGGGATGGTGGGCAGATCGTCGATCGCTGCGCCCGATTCATCGTCGTTGCGCGTCTCGCCGTCAAGATGCGATCGCACGGTGCGTCTGCGAGCCGCGGCCTGTCTGTCTTCGAGCAGTCCTTCGAGTGCGGTGATGAGACGTAGCGAGCTGACGGGGTCGTCTGCGAGCTGCCACGAAGGAATCGGACTGTTGACGGTATCGATATGAGGGAGCCATTTCATCCATTCCCATTCCGCCGTGTACCGCGTGGATGCGAAGCACGAAAGCACCACCTCGGCGGGCGAGTGCAGGCCGACGACCTGCATGATCAACGATCGGGCCATTCCCTCCGCCCAGATCGGTTCGCCGACAACCCCGATCGAGCCGCACCGTTGAAAGCGTTCGAGTAACGGGACGGGTGAGACTTCGGCGAACTCCTGTTCGATTCGCTGCAGCGCTTCCCATTGGCTCCGGTCGGTTTCGCCGCGCGAGGGCATCTTGATCTCAGTGCGGCTGGGCAGCACACCATCGCCGAAACGGACTTCGAGAAACGCCCGATGCTCGGGCCGGCGTGTCCACAGTAAGCCCGAACGGCGCAACACTGCTTCGGCGATCTGCTCGATCGACGGAGTTTCGCCCGAGCGTGCTTCGATTTCGCGCCGTCTCAGATCGGCGAGTTCGGCGCGGTCGGCGGCGAGCGCCTCCTCGAATTTCGCAATCTCACGTTTGCGCTTGCGTGTGCTTCCCACGCGATTGTCGAGCCACGACCCGACCATCATGAGCGGTGAGAACGCGACCATCATGAGGCTCATCGGCGACTGCGTCACCAGATACATGGCACCGCCCATCATCATGGGTGCCAGCATCGCGAGCATCGGGATCCGACTCGTTTCCGCTGCTCGAGGAGGTGCGGGGAGCTCGCGGTGTGAATTCGGGAAAACGGGTGCCACTCGCGGCGCCCGCGTATGCATCACGCGATGAGAAAGGTGCGGGGCCTCATGCACGGGTGGGCCCGGCGATACCCTGAGCACCACTTCGCCGAGGGCGAGCTCGATGGGATGCTCGACACGATGCTCCGTAATCTGGCTCCCTTCGGGATCACCGAGCACCACACCGTTCGCGGAACCGAGATCCCGTATGACCATGCTCATGGATCGCCCCGGAGTGACCTCGATTTCGGCGTGCCGCCTCGAGACGCTTGGATCACTGAGGTGTACCCGGCAGCTGCGATCGCGGCCGATAGTGTTCGTGCCAGCGATGAGGCTGTAGGTCGCTCCGGCGTGCGCTCCCGATAGCACTTCGACGTATCCGGCGACCTCGATGACCCGTGTCTCAGCGCTGCGGTTGCCAAACTCGGGAACAGCTTCAACGATCCACCCCGATTGCACCCCCGAGGAGCCGAGTGCCGACATCGGGTCGAGGAGCATCACGGGGCCGGATGCTCCGGCTCGGCCGCGCAACGTGAGTGGAACGAGTCGGTGATGCGCAGCATCCGCGAGGCGCGGATCACCGGAGACGCCTGCTCTGAGAAGAGCTCGGGCGACATCGCCGACGGTTGCCGTGACATCACACGACAGAGTCATATCGTGGAGGCCCCGGTTCGGGACGGCGAGCGTCAGCTTCAGCTTCACGTGTTCAACAGCCGGTTCGGGATGGCCGAGCTCATGGCGGCTACGGGTTCTGGAACCGGTACAACGGGGTGTCTGGTTCCCCGTCGCCCACCTCGTCTTCCGGTACCACTCCTTGGAAGCGTGCGAGGTCGCGCACGTTCTTCTGCACCGCGACGGAGGCGAACAGACTCATGGCGAAGCCGATGCCGTAGAAGCCTTTCTCACTGAGAGTCATGCTCCCCGCGTTCCAGAGTCCGATTGCGAGGAGCCCTAGAGCAAGCCCGACTGCACACCACGCGATGCCGAAGTACAAATTCGTGACCGGCAGCTTCTCTGCCCGGTCGCGAACGGTTTTCTGCAGCGACACGGCTGCGAAGAGCCCGAACATCAGGACGGTGAAGTAGTAGCCCTTCTCATTGAGCTCCATGCCGGCATTGAAGAGGCCGATTAGGTAGGTCAACATTCCTATGAGGAGGGCGCACCATGACGCGCCGATGAAGGCTGGGGTCGGTTTCTGGGGTGATTCTGGGGTGTCATTCATGGTCATTGCTCCATTTCGAAGGCGAATCGCGTATTGCTCTGGAAGCCGTGCGGCGTCGTCGAGTTCGCGAGGTCATTCCTCGGCGCCATCGCTTCGGCGCTCGAGTTCTTCGGTGAACTCGTTCTTCTCCTCGTCGCGGTACTGCCAGTTCGTCACCGTGCCGTGCACGGAGCAGGCTGTCTCGATCTCCAACGACATTCCGTCCGTCGAAGCTCGAAAAGCAAGAACTGCTCCATCCTCCCGATCGGCGCGAAAGTAAGGATCCGACTCATACGAACGGATGTTCGAGACCGCCCACCCTTCTGATTCCCAGAACGCGCGCACCCGATCGGCCGCTTCGAACGGGTCCTCTGCGCCTGTGTTCTTTAGTGACTCAACCAAGCGGCCACCCGAACCGCACTTTCGAGGCAGAGATGACTGCAGTATCCGTTCTCTGTGTTCTGGGTGGTGAGGCGCCCACACGACGCTATCGTCATAGATGTCGAACCAGCCTTCCTCGACACCACTCGCGTCGATCGCAATGTCGAACTGCTCTCCGACCCATTCGCGCTGCTCGCCTAAGGTCATGTTCGTCGTCTCATTTCCCGATTCGAGTGACACGATCGGCACCTCCTGCATGCAGCTCGACATTGTCAGCACCACCATGGCCGCAGCCGCAACGACTGCGGCACGCCGGCCGCAAATCCTAAACATCTTCATTTGCTCTCGCATTTCACTCGTCGCGGCATTTCCGTTCCGTCCATTCCGGTAATGACCTCGACGCATGATCCTTCGGTTCGGGTAAACGACTCCCGAAGTTCCGCATCGATCAAACCCATCGAGAGTTTCGCAACGGTCTCGAGCACCTGTGTCTTTCGGTCGAGGTAGCCGTGACCCTCAGACGCGGTACCGCCCATAAAGGAAGCCCGTGGTCCCTCGCCAGTGACGGAGTGCCCGTCACTCGCCTCAAGACCTCGACCCGGGTCTCCCTCTGAGGAGAATGAGAGTCCGCCTTCGTAAACCGGGCTCCGAAGATACTGACTGAAGGGATCCGTCGCGCCCGGGTTCGGCTGCCCGCGACGCGAGAGCCCTGCGCCGAACGGGGCGATCGCGTCCCCTTCGGCGAACGTCGTGAAAATGGCCTTTTGGCCCGGTTCGAGGTCTTTGACCCGAAGCGCGTCATATGAGGGCACGAGCTCGGTGTCAAGGCCTGCGGAACCGAGCATCACGAGAGCGTCCACTGGATGATCCACGCTCAGCTGCGTCAGTGCGATTGTCGCCACGGTGGTGCCGTACGAATGTGAGATTACGGTCACGAAGGGTGGGTCGAAATCGCTGATACTACGCGCCGCATGCTGGCCCTCGAGTTCCGCCGCGAACCGCGGCGCTCCAGCCCGCGCAGCTTTCACGTCCAGCACGCCGAAGTCACCGGTCGTCGGCATGTTCGGGGTGTCATAGCCGAGCCATGCGACCACGGCATTGGAACCCGGCAAAGGAGCGACGTTGTTTTGCTCGTTGTAGACGTTTCGGCTCGCCTCGTCCCAACCTTCGAGTGCGAGATGAGCGTCGCTGTTCATCCCTGCGACTTGCCAGGTCGCACTTGTTGCCGTGTCAAGATCGCCATATCCCACCGCCGCCATGGGCATTTCGCCGGTCATATCCAGTGCTACGAGTTGAATTGGTGGTCTTCCCTTGCCGAACGACCTTTCTTGCTCTTCTTCACGCTTTGAGATCTCCCGAATGTCCGCCATCAGTGCCAGTTGCTCCGGGGTCATCGCTTGCGGGTATCGCTGATAGAACTCGACCATCTTGCGATTCGCCGCATCTCGCACCTCGAAGGGGAGGCCAGGAAGGTTGCCGATCACCCAGGGAGTTTCTTCGATCAGGCGATCGCGTTCGGCGGGTTCGAGTGCCGCCCATGCCGCCGCGACTTCCGCCGGATCCGGCGGATCCTCCCAGACGCGCTCTCCCGATTCGGTACCGATCAGCTTCTTGAGCAATGGGTGCGACTTCGACGTCTGCGGTACGTCGTCGCTCACACCCCACAGCTCTCCGGTCATCGACACGGCGATCGTGAATGTGCGCGATTCGGCATCGCCCGAACTGACGCTGATCAACTGGCCGATCGCAGTGTCGGCGAGGGCACCGGAGAGACGCTCCTCAGCACGTCGGCGCTCGCCGATGAGATTCACCCAAACGCGCTTCGCCTCCTCGATCGACTCGATCGCGTTCCGCCAGATCGATGCGACGCGCGTCCAATCGTGCTCATGCATAGAACGCAGCTGCTGCACGACGGCGTCCTGCTCGTCGGCATCGAGCTCCCCAGCGCGCGGGCCGAGGTGCGGCTGCGGCATGACACCCGGCGCGCCGTGATCCCACGCGTACGGGGCGTCGACGCGAATGAGTGAGGCGATGTCCTCGATCTGCGCCGCAGACACACGAATCTCGGACAACGATTCCTCTGTTTGCTCGCGAGCGCTGCGGGCGCTCGCGTGGATGCGATCGACCTCGGATGCGTAAGCATCGAGAGCCCGCTTCGCGTCTTCGGCGGATCGGAACGCCGCGTTCGCCCCCGGAAGCAATGCTTCGCGAAGTTTCGCAGTGATCGATTCGAGTGCCGAACTCCGCTCCGTCTGGAGGGTGAACTGCGCGTTCTGCACGTCGGTCGAGTACTGCATGGTGTCGGCGGATACGTCCTGAACGTACCGCCCGATCGCTGTGATCTGCTCGACCGAGCCGAACACGGGTGTGCCTTCGAGCACTGCCGCAGCCTCTTGGGGAACGAAGATGGTCATCGCGTCGGCCTTCTCACGGCGAAGCCCGAATGCAGGGCGTTCGCCAGACGCGCGTCCAACTCAGAACTGTCCTGCATCACCCCGGCAACGCTCATACTCGCGGTTTTCGCGGCGTCGGCGAGAGCGAGCCTCGATGTCGAGAGTCCGCTCACGAAGCGCATGATGTCGTCGCCCAAGGTTGTCAACGTCGCGGGTGGGCCCGAAGGCAATGCTGCGTTGCCCTCGATCATCACTCGCGAGGCGGCGGCGAGATGTACGGCTGCCGCTTCGAGCACCGCATCTGAAACCTTCAGGCCATCAGGCATCGTCATTCCCTCGTTCCATGGAGGCTCGACGCGACCCGCAGCGCGCGACGAGCCCCGGCCACCGGAGCTCGGCCGCAGCTGCGGGCCGCGCCGAAGCGCGTCAGTTGATCTTCGCCGCGATCTGCGCGTCCATCTCGCGCATCGCATTCGCGGTCTGCGTGAGGAAGGTCTGAATCTCGGAGAGCTTCTGCACAACGGTGTTCGCGCTCGTCGTGTAGTCGTTGTAGGCCGCGTTGAACTTGCCCGACGCCTGGTCGGTGACGAAGCCGGAGGTCACGAGATTGTTGATCTGCATCTGCAGCGCTCGGAGCTTCTCGGTGATCTCGTCGCGCCCGGTACCGAGCTGCGAAGCAGCTTGCTCCATCTCGCCGTACGTCACGTTGATATTGGCCATGGGGATCCTCTCTCTCGCGCGATCCCCCCGGCTCGCGTCACTGCTGATGGTCATCGCCCGGGGTGTCCGGGAGATGACTTCCACCGTAGGGAGTCGCGAGGCGACATGGCACGGCACTCGGCAAGATTGTGGATAACTGCGGTATGTGATGGGCAGCACTCCGGTATGAGCGGCGATGCGATGCCGTGGTTCTGGAATACACTCCGCGCGATCAACGAGAAAACGGGGTGCCGCTGCACCTGCAGCAACACCCCGTCAGCCTCCACGACTCGAAAGCCGCTACCGTTACATCACGCTCGCACGCCGAAGAGTCCCGGCACCTCTGACAGAGCGACCTTCTCCTTCGTACCGGCGGCGCGATCCCACACCTCTGCGAACCCCTCGGCTGCATCGCGACCGACGACCACTACGCGCGGCACCCCGAGCAGCTCGGCATCGCCGAACTTCACGCCGGGTGAGACCTTGGGGCGATCGTCGAAAATGACTTCGACGCCCGCCGCATCGAGCGTCTCGACGAGCGACTCGGCGATCTCATAGACGGCGGCGTCGCGGCCGGTTGCGACGACGTGGACGTTGAACGGAGCAACGGCCTCCGGCCAGATCAGCCCGCGGTCGTCGTGGTGCAGCTCGGCCAGAATCGCCATGATGCGAGTGACACCGATGCCGTAGGAGCCCATGGTCACGGTGACGAGCTTGCCGTTCTCATCGAGCACCTTGAGCCCGAGCGCCTCGGCGTACTTACGGCCGAGCTGGAAGATGTGCCCGATCTCCATACCGCGCGCGGTCTCGATGGGGCCCGAACCATCGGGGGCGGGATCGCCGTCGCGCACGTCGGCGATCTCAACGACTCCGTCTGCGTGGAAATCGCGCCCGTACACGAGATGCGCGACGTGCTGCTCGTCCACGCTTGCACCGGTCACCCACGCCGTTCCGACGGCGATACGGGGGTCAACGAGGTATCGCAGCCCCGTGGCGCTCTCGGCGCCGAGCACTGCGGTGATTCCACCCTGGTCATCGATCCGCACGGGACCGATGTACCCCTTCACGAGGCCCGGGTGGCGCGCGAGATCCGCGGCGGTCGCGGGCTCCACCTCGGCGCCGGGGAAGGCCACCTCGGCACGCTTCATATCGGCGTCGCGGTCGCCCGGGAGGCCGACGACCACGATCTCGCGCTCGCCGCCGATGGGCGTCACCGCGAGCACGAGGTTCTTCAGCGTGTCGGCCGCGGTCCACTCGCGACCATCGTCGCGGGGCAGGGCAGCGTTGGTGTGCGCTACCAGCGTGTCGATAGTCGGGGTCTCGGGCGAGTCGTAGACGACGGCTGCCGGCGCATCATCACACGGAAGAGCCGAGGGAACCGGTGTGCGGTACGCCTCGACATTCGCGGCATATCCTCCTGCAGAGCGCACGAAGGTGTCTTCGCCGATCGGCGTCGGCAGCAGGAACTCCTCGCTGCGCGATCCCCCCATCGCTCCGGCGTCCGCCGAGACGATCGCGTACTCGAGCCCGAGCCGGGTGAAAATGCGCTCGTAGGCGTCGCGCTGACGCTCGTAACTCGCGTTCAGCCCCTCATCCGTGGCGTCGAACGAGTACGCATCCTTCATCGTGAACTCGCGACCGCGCAGCAGGCCGGCGCGGGGGCGCGCTTCGTCGCGGTACTTATCCTGAATCTGGAACAGCGTGAGCGGCAGATCCTTGTACGACGTCACGATGTCCTTCACCATGTTGGTGAAGACCTCTTCGTGAGTGGGAGCGAGCAGGTAGTCGGCGCCGTGGCGATCCTGCAGGCGGAAGAGTGCATCACCGTACTCGTCCCAGCGCCCGGTCGCCTCATAGGGCTCGCGCGGCAGCAGGCCCGGGAAGTGCACTTCGTGCGCACCCGCGGCAACCATCTCCTCGCGAATGATCTCCTCGAGCTTGCCCTTCACCCGCAGGCCGAGCGGCATCCAGCCGAAGATTCCCGGAGCCTGGCGCCGGATGTATCCCGCTCGCACGAGGAGCCGGTGGCTCGCCACCTCCGCATCGGAGGGATCCTCGCGAAGAGTCTTCAGAAAGTAGGAGCTGAGGCGGGTGATCACCCCACCATCGTAGTCCCCGCCGCCTCTGTCGGAGGCGCGCCGTACGCTGGACCCGTGACGCGATCCCGCTGGCTCCTCTGGCTCGCACCGGCACTGGTGCTGGGGATCGCTGCTGCGCTTCGGTTCTGGGCGCTCGGCAGGCCCGGGACGCTGGTCTTCGACGAGCTGTACTACGTGCGCGATGCGATCAGTCAGCTCGCGCACGGCTTCCCAACAACCTGGCCCGATGACGAGCCCGACATGAGTGGCTCGCGGGCACTCGGGTTCACCGACGATCCGTCGAACGCGGTGCACCCGCCACTCGGCAAATGGCTCATCGGCCTCGGTATTCTCGCGTTCGGCCCGGGGAGCGGCTGGGGGTGGCGCAGTGCCGTCGCGCTCGCCGGGGTGCTCACGGTGGCCGTCACGATGCTCCTCGGCTGGCGCATCACCCGGAGCTTCGCCGTGGCATGCGTCGCGGGCCTGCTCCTGGCGGTTGATGGCGTGCACGTGGTGCTCACGCGCGTGGGCCTGCTCGACGGCTTTCTTGCCCTCGCCGTCGCGTTCGGTGCACTGTGCATCTGGCTCGACATGGAGTGGACTGCGGCGCGATCGGCCGTGCAGGATCCGGCGGGCGCCTCCAGCGCACCGCCGACCCGGGTGCCCGTGCTCTGGCACCGCCCCTGGCTGCTCGCAGCGGCGGCGGCCTTCGGAGCTGCGGCATCCATCAAGTGGTCCGGCCTGTATCCGCTCGCCGCCTTCCTCATCTTCATCACCGTGCGCGACCTCGTCATGCGTCTGCTCGCCCGCGAACGCCACGCCGTGCGGCGCGCGACGCGGCAAGCTGCGCTCGCCGGGCTGGTCGCTCTCCCCACGGCCGTGCTCGTGTACCTCGTGAGTTGGGCCGGCTGGATCCTGCATCCGGGAGGATGGGCGCGCACCGCCGGTGAAGGGTGGTGGCCCGCACTGCTGCAGTATCACTCCCAGATGCTCGAATGGCATCGCACCCTCAGCGCCCCGCACCCGTACGCGTCGCATCCGCTGACGTGGCCGCTCGCACTCCGGCCGACGGGGATGTACGAGACGCACTGGGGGTCGGATGAGGGTTGCCCGTGGTCGGCCTGCGTGGCAGCAGTCTCACCGCTGCCGAACCCGCTCGTGACATGGGGCGGCGTAGTCGCACTCCTCGCGCTCGTCTGCGTGATCGTCGTGCGCGCGCGGCGAGGGCCAGATCCGGTGGTGACCGCGGGAATGTTCGTGGTCGTCGGCTATCTTTCGGGATGGTTGCCCTGGGTGCTCACCGTCTCGCGGTCAGCGGTCTTCCAGTTCTACACCGTGGTACTGACGCCGTTCTCCGCACTCGCACTCGCGCTCGCACTCGCGCTCCTGTGCCGGGTGTCGATCCGCCCTCGGCTCGGCCCCCTTCGAGACAATCAGCGTGCTGCGGCGAGCGCCGAAACTCCGAACTCGCATCTGACCGCGTTCCGAAGCGAGTTCACCGGCCCGGGCCGCGGGTCGCCTGAGACCATGCTCGGCATCCGGATCGCGGTCGCGATCTTCCTCGCGGCCTGCGTCGCGCTCGCCGCGCTGTTCTTCCCGACCTGGTCCGGGGCACCGATGGCCGAGTGGTTCTGGCGAGCCCACCTCTGGCTGCCCGGTTGGCAGTAGCCGGCCGGAGAACGCGCGGACGAGCGCATGATGCGCCTCGGCCCGGGCTCAGAGCAGACGCCTCGACAGCGCCCACGCGGTGAGTTCGTGACGGTTCGACAACTGCAGCTTGCGCAGCACGTTCGATACGTGAGTCTCCACGGTCTTCACTGAGAGGTACAGCTCGGCCGCGACCTCCTTATAGGCGTATCCGCGGGCGATCATTCGCATGACCTCCTGCTCGCGGGCCGAGAGGCGATCGAGCTCGTCGTCTTGCACCGCGGTCTCGCCCCCTCCCGTGCCGAACGCGTCGAGCACGAACCCTGCGAGCCGCGGCGAGAACACCGCGTCTCCGCCGTGCACCCGCACGACCGCTGCGGTCACCTCGGCCCCGGATGCGGTCTTGGTCAGGTACCCCCTGGCGCCGGCGCGAATGACCTGGACCACATCGTCCGCAGCATCGGACACACTGAGGGCGAGCACTTGGATTCCCCGCGTCTCTGGTCGCCCGGCGAGACGTTGCAACACCTCAGCGCCCCCGCCCCCAGCTCCTCCGGGCAGGTGCACGTCGAGCAGCACGACGTCGGGATTCTTCGCACCGACCACGGCGACAGCATCGTCGACGTTCGCTGCCTCTCCGATGACCTCGAGTTTGTCGCCGAGCTCTGCGCGCAGCCCCGTGCGGAAGATCTGGTGGTCATCGACGATGACGATGCGGATCGCTTCTGCTCCACGGTTCATCGGGTCTCCTTGCTCTGGGCGGTCTCTGGGTGGGACTCGCTCGCAGCTTCGGCCGGAGTCTCCCGGGGCATTCCGAGCCGCACCGACGTGCCACCACCCGGGCCACGAACGATACGCGCCTCGCCGCCGGCGCGCTCCATTCTGCCGAGGATCGACTCGCGTACGCCCATCCTCCCCTCGGGAAGGTTGTTCGGGTCGAGTCCGGCGCCGCGGTCGGTGACGTCGATGGCCACGCGATCCTGAGTCGCCTCGAGGTAGACCGTCACGTCGCCCCCCGCGTGCCTCGCCGCGTTCAGCATCGCCTCGCGCGCCGCGGCGACGATGGGACCGGGCGCGATGAGCCCCTCGCCCGCTCCGACAGCGACGACCTCGAAACGCACTGCATGCTCCGCTTCGAGCGCCGCGGCGTGGGCGCGAAGTTCGGCGTCGACGGCCTCCCGCGGCTGCGGCGTCGCACCATCGGCGGCTCGGAAGAGCCATTCTCGCAACTCGCGCTCCTGACCTCGCGCGATGCGTGCGACCTCGCTGCCCGGTTCTGACCGCTGCTGAATGAGCGCCAGGGTTTGCAGCACCGAGTCGTGGAGATGCGCGGCGATATCCGATCGCTCGGCCTCCCGGGCTCGGGCCGCTCGTTCGGCCATCAACTCGCGATTGATGCGCAGCAGCCAGGGCGCCACGGCGAGTGCAACGCCGGCGAGTACCGCCAGAGCGGCACCGATGACGGTCCAGGTGTTCGGCTCCCTGGCGGTGATGAAGAACATCAGCACGCCCACGGCGACGAGTGCGAGCGCCCCGAGCGCCCGGGGCAGCGCATTGCGGTCGGGCCTGTCGCGATCGGCGATCTGCCACCAGGTGAGGCCCACGCCGACGAGCACGGCGAGCGCGGGGAGCAGCAACTCGAGGCGCAGTTGCACGCCGAGGCGCTCGAGCACGAGGCCGGCTCCCGCGAGCAGCAGGCAGAACCCGAGCAGGAGTTCGGCGATGGGCCAGCGGGCTCGACGCACACTCGGTGGCTCGGCGGCGGGTGATGTCGACTCGGGCGATGCTGGTGCAGCCGGTCGCGTGAGCGCCCGTCGCAGCGGTACGACCCCGGCGTCGTCACCGTTCCACGGCACGGTTGCCCAGAGCCACAGGTACAGCACGGCTCCCGCGCCGCCGAGCGCGGTGAGCACGAGCATCGCGATGCGCGCCGTCTGAGGCGACACCCCCAGGTGCGCGCCAAGCCCGCCGCAGACGCCCATGAGCACCCGGTCGTCGCGCGAGCGGGTGAGGGGAACGTCAGCCATGACCCCATCAAAGCAGGTCATCGCCCCCATCGGGGTCTCGGGGTGAGGGGATCAGGGAAGGATCAGGGTGATCCCCCATGGCAGTAGGCAGCGGGCTCGGCCAGACTCGAACCATGAACACCACACCTCCCCCGTCAGGCCCAGCCGGGCCTCCCGCCGGCCATGGCTTCTTCACCTGGTTGCGCGGCCTCGGCGTCACTCGCAGCGCCGATGGTTGGTTCGCCGGCGTCGCCGCCGGCATCGCTCACCGGTTACGAATCGACCCGATCATCGTGCGGGGCATCTTCGTCGTGCTCGCACTGCTCGGCGGCCCTGGCATTCTGCTCTATCTCATCGGCTGGCTTCTGCTGCCCGACCCGAACGGTCGCATCCACGTGGAGGAGATCGTTCGGGGGCGAGCAGAGACGGGGATGATCGTCGCCGCCGTCATCCTCGCGGCTGTCGTCATCATTCCCGGAATCATCGGTGCGCTCAGCCCCGGAGACGCATACCCGCTGTTCAGCGTCTGGAGCTGGGGCGTGTGGGGGTCACTCGGCATTCCCGGGTGGGTCACGGCGACCATTGCATGGCTGTCCTGGATTGCGATCCTCGTGCTCGGCTTCTTCTGGGTGCGAAGCGTCGTGCTGAAGCGCGGTCGCGAACATCGCGGTCAGGCGTTCGGCGCCGAAGACGCGACGACGGCCGAGACCGGGGCCGATCCGGATCACGCGAATCGCGCTGCCGACCACGAGTACGCCCGCGGCACTCACGACCCCGCCGATTCTGCCGACTCGTTCGCGGCGCGGGCGAGCGAGAGCGCCGACCGTGTCGCACGAGATGCTGCCGACTGGGGCCGCCGTGCAGGTGCTGCCGCCGACAAATGGGGGCGAGAAGTCGGCGAGCAGACCGAAGCGTGGAGCGCCCGTTACGCGGAGCACCACGACGCCCATCGACTGGGTGCCGCCCACACAGTGATCACGTTGGCGCTCGCGCTCCTCGCAGGCGGGCTCACCGCGCTCTGGACATCATCGTTGGACGAGCCGCTTCCGTTCGAGAGCGTGGCCCCCGCTGCGCTCATCACCGGGTTGATCGCAGCGGTCGCGGTACTGGCGCTGTCGTTGATCGTCGCCGGTACGCGCGGTCGGCACACCGGCTGGGTCGGCTTCCTCGCGTTCTGCGGCGTGGTCGCACTGCTCATCACCGTTGTGCTCCCCTGGGGCACCCGCTTCCAACCGTTCGGCAATCTGCATGTGAGCGGAGCCGATACCGGTGCCGTGGTACTCGCGGGGAACACGACCGTCGATCTGAGGGATATCGAGACCAGAGCCGACGAAGCCGATGACCTCGAAGTGTGGCTGCTCGCAGGGCGGAGCACCATCGAGCTCCCCGAATCAGCGCCGGTCATCGTGCACGTGCGCATGCTCGCCGGACGCATCGATGAATCTGGCCGCACCGACCTCGACACTTCTCGAGATGCTCAGGTCACGACGAGCGGGCCCTTCATCTCCCGAGAGATCCGGTCGAACGTCACCTCCGGCGAGTCGAGCGCCGCGAGCATTGTCACGGTGACGCTGCTCGCCGGCAGTGTCGATGTGGAGGGCGGCGGGGCCGATTCCGAGCTCGACGGCTCCCGACCCGGGACGGTGAGCCCCGACGGTGACCCGGAAGCCGAGCGGCGTCTGGAAGAACGAGCGGAGCAGTTGAACGATGATCTCGCTGTCATCGATTGGAAGCTCTCGGAACCTGATCTCAACGCTTCAGAGCGTCGCAGCCTGGAGTCCGAGCGCGAGAGCGCAGAGCAAGAACTCGAAGCACTGGAAATGGAGATGAACCGATGAACGGCGACTCGAGGCACCCTGAACCGGCAGACGACGCAACGGCTCGGATTCCGCTCACACCGCCGCCCCCGCAGCACATCGAACCCGAGCCCGCGGCGATGCAGGGCGCACCGATGCAGGATTCGCCGATGCAGGGTGCACCGAGCTCAGGTGAACGAGTTGCGAGCGGGAGCGAGGCGAATGGTCGGAAGGCGGCACCACCCGCACCGAGCAGTCAGGCGGGCGAGCGCACGCCGGCCCGACCGGGCCCCCGCACGGGACCGATCGTCTGGGGAGCGCTGATCCTCGTCTTCTGCGGGTACATGATGCAGCAGGTGCTCGGCGGCGGCGGGCTCGATCCGGCGGGTTGGATCACGGCGACCATCATCGGGCTGGGTGTGCTGCTGCTCGGTGTCGGTTTTGCCGTGGTGATCCGCGGACGCCGAGATACGGCGCGCAGGCCCTGAGACCTACCCGGAGACCCGCGGAATCTCGCGAGTCTGCGTTGAGATCCAGTGCAGCGGCACCTGGATTGCGACCCGGGTGCCGCCCGCGGCGTCCGGGCCCCAGGTAATGTTCCCGCCGAGCTCCCCTTCGATCAGCGTGCGCACGATCTGGGTGCCCAGTCCGTCACCGACGGTTCCCCCAGGAAGCCCAGTGCCCGTATCGATCACTTCGACGGTGAGCTGCTCGTCGGTACGCCGAGCGGTGACGAACACCTCGCCCTCTCGGCCCGCGAGCCCGTGCTCCACCGCGTTCGTCACGATCTCGGTGAGCGCGAGTGCGAGCGGCGTCGCATACTCCGACGGCAGCTCGCCGAACTCGCCCTCCTTGTGCGGGTGCACCGTCGTGTTGTGCAGACTGGCCACTTCGGCGGCGAGCCCGATCACCCGGTCGAAGACTTTGTCGAAGTCCACGATCTGCGAGAGCCCGGTCGAGAGCGTGTCGTGCACCACGGCGATGGCCGCGACGCGACGCATGGCCTGACCTAGCACTTGCTTCGCCTCCTCGCTGCGTGCACGCCTGGCCTGCACTCGGAGCAGCGACGCGACCGTCTGCAGGTTGTTCTTGACGCGGTGGTGGATCTCGCGAATCGTCGCGTCCTTGGTGATGAGTTCCTGCGCCTGCTGGCGCAGCTCGGTCACGTCACGAGTCAGCACGATGCCGCCGACACGGGCGCCGTCGCGGAATACCGGGATCGAACGCAGCGTGATCGTGTGGCCGTGCGTATCGACCTCGGTGCGCTTCGCGATCTTGCCCTGCGCGATCAACGGCAGCGATTCGTTGGTATCGAATTGACCCTTCACGATGTCGGCGACGACCTCGCTGAAGTTCTCGCCTTCGATCTCGTCGCGGAATCCGAGGGCGGAGAATGTGGTCTGCGTGTTGGGACTCGCGAACGTCGCCACCCCGTCCAGATTGATGCGCACGAGTCCGTCCGCCGCGCGCGGGGCTCCTTGCTCACCGCCGCGCGAGCTCCCTGGCACCGGGAACATGCCCTTCTGAATCATGCCGAGCAGATCGGCCGCGACCTCGCGGAACGCCGCGCCGATGCGCGATGCCGGTTGCGTATCGGCGACACTCGTGTGCACGGTGATCACTGCGAAAGGCCCCTGCACCTCGCCCTCGGCGTCGGTGCGGCTGACGGAGAAGGCCGCGAGGCGCATCGGGTTCTCCTCGTACCACGCCGGCGAGGTGGAGACCGTCGGGTTCGTGCTCGACATCGCCTCGTCGACGAGCTCGCGCCAGTCGGCCCGCAGCAGATCTCCGATGACATCGCGGTAGAAGAGCGTCACTGAGCCAGCGGGGCGACTGTGGGCGATGGCGAGGTAGTTCTCATCACTCGTCGGTACCCAGAGCACGACATCGCCGAGCGCGAGGTCGGCGAGCAACCGCAGGTCGAGCGTGAGCAGCTCGAGCCACTCGATTTCCTCTTCGTCGAGAGACGAGTACTTCGTTGCAAGATTGCGCAGTGTAGCCACGACCCCAGACTAGAGCACGCGATCCGGGAGCAGCGCTGTGAGACCGGCCCGATAGCGCAGTTGATGCTCACTTCTCTGAGCAAACGGTGCCGGATCGCGCTTTCGCGCCCACCCCTCTCCGGTCTCTTGACAGCCCACAGTGCGACGTGCGTACAGTGATGCCCACATCATCTGGAATCCGGCAGTGCAGTGAGGGTGAGTCGCAATGGGAGCGGCGCGCGGATCCGTTCGAAAGGACCGCAATGCCCGCATCTGCTTCGACCCCCGAACCCGAACGTGCCCTGCGAGCGGTGCCCCCGGCGCAGCCCCAGCACACCGAGCGCGGTCATCTTCGCGCGGTGCCGAAGTCGGCCGATCGCACAGCATTGCCGAACGTCGCACGTCGTCGATCACGGGAGTCGACGGATGGAGGCGCTGCGATCCTCAACGGCCCGCCGGTCGCTCCGCCCGCCCACGCGTTTGTGCAGCGTCTCGCCGTGTACGCGTTCGAAGTGCTCGAGGGGGTACGCTCCGTGGCGCAGTTCGGCGGCTGGATCACTCCGGAGGTCGCTGCAGCATTGCGGGCTCGGCGCGCGCTGCGCATTGAGCGGGAGTCGCTCACGCGCGATCGTCGACGCCGCATCGCGACGCCGGGCCGCGCGCACCTCTGCACCCCACTCCCCCACGTCATCGAAGCCACAGTGGTGCTCCACACCGAAGTGCGCTCGACGGTGGTCGCGATCCGCCTCGAGCACCGCAGGGAACGCTGGCGAGCAACCGATATCACGGTGCTGTGACGGCAGTGCGCGCGGTGCCGGGGCGTGTCGGCTCTGCCGCGAAGCTACCGATCGTTCAATCGCGACAGCTGTTCGACCTCGTACATGACGTCGACGGGCATGCCGGCATTGCGCAGCACATCACGCGTCGAGCGGGGCGCACGAAGCCATCCGGCAGCCCAACCGCGCCGCAGGCAGTCCCGCAGTTGCGCACGATCGCGCGAGGCGCGGAACGTGCGGAACCAGCGTCGTGCGGTCGCCGCCGAATACAGCAGCTTCTCCCACCAGAAGAGCGCCGGGCTTCTGCGAAACACCCAGAGCTTGTTGCGCACCTCGTAGAAGAAGCGCTGCCCGGGGTCCTGGTCGCTCGAACCGCGCTTGACCGTGCGATGCGTCACCACTGAAGCCGGCACGTAGAGCCCCCGCGCACCCCGAAGCAGACGCGCCGAGTACTCGAAGTCGTCATTCCACAGGAAGTAGTCCGCGATCGGCAGCCCCTGCTCTCGCACGCGGGCGGCGCGCAAGAAGGCGGAGACGAACGATATCGAACGGATCTCCATCGCGCCCACTGACGCGGCCCGCGCCCGTTCGGCATCGGAGGCCCGGATCTTCGGCTTCGGCGTGTTCATGGGATGGTCTTCACCGTCGGTCCAGAGCACCCGCGATCCCATGATCGCGAGGTCGTCGGGCCCGGAGTCACGATAGCGCTCGTAGGTATCCAGTGCACCCGCCAGAGCATCAGGCCCCGGCACGGTGTCGTCGTCCATCACCCACACCCAGTCGGTGTCGTCCTCGACAACCGCGGCGGCGATACCCGTCGCGAATCCGCCGGCGCCGCCCGTGTTCTCGGTGAGCTCGATGTGTCGAGCCCGCTCACCCCACGACTCGAGCATCTCAGCCGCGACCTCGACGGAGCCGTCATCGGAGGCGTTGTCGACGACCACGAGACGGTCGACGGGTCGACTCTGCGCGGCGAGCGCTGCAAGGGATTCCCGCAACAGCTCTCGTCGGTTGTAGGCCACCAGCACGGCGGTCACACGCATGCGATCCGTCTCCTTCGTATTTCGAGCAAACCCGGCAAGTCTAGCCCGCGTCTTCCTCGGGCGCGGACGCGGCCGCGACGCCGTCGGCGACGAGCTGATGGATCATCGCCCAGTCCGGGTTCTCCGGGTCGATCGCCGGCGGCACGAGTTCGACGTTCACCGGTTCATAACCGCGGGCGTCGGCTGCCAGGTCGACGAAGCGGCCGAGCATCGAATCGGGAATGTCGGTGTCCACGAGCTGCGATCCCGCCGAGAGCACCTCCTGGAATCTCGTGAGCACGTTCTGCGGGTTCATCTGGGCGAGAATCGCCGACTGGAGTTCGCGCTGGCGCTGCATGCGCGCGTAGTCGCCGTCGGCCGACCCGTAGCGCGATCGCGCGTACCAGAGCGCGGTGAACCCGTCCATCTGCTGCTCGCCCGGCTCGATCCATCCCTCGACACCGATCAGCTCGCCGGTCATCTCGTCGATCTGGCCGCCGATCGGCAATCGTTCTTGAGCGTTGATCGTGATGCCGCCTAGCGCATCGATGAGACTCTCGAAAGCGTCCATATTCACGAGCACGTAGAACTGCACCTCGAGCCCGGTCGCTCCCGACACCGCATCCTTGGTCGCCTCGATGCCCGGCGATGAACCCTGAGAGACGGCATCGGCGTACATGCCGTCGTACGACGGCGATCCCGAGTCCTCCAGCTCGGTGACGAGCGAGTTGAGGTTGCCCGTGGTGAAGCAGTAGTACCCGCCACCGTCGACGATCTCGTAGTTGTTGACCTCGTCGCAGTATCCCTCCGGGTAGACCGGGGCAAGCGGCGATCCCTCGAGAAACGGGGTGTCTTTGAGCTCGCGCGGCAGTCCGACGATCATCGATTGCCCGGTCTCGGCGTCGATGCTGACGAGCGAGATGCTGTCGGGACGCAGGCCTTCCCGGTCGGACCCCGCGTCGGTACCGAGGAGCAGAATGTTGTACCGGCCGTCGACGGGCGCGACGGCCGGCGCACTGCGGAAGAGGTCGCCGATGAGCCCGCGACCAGCGCCGACGGCGTTTCCGGCCCACGCGGCGCCAGCGGCGGGGACGATGGTGAGCAGCACCGAGAGCATCGCGACTGGAACGCGCCACCCGCGCTGCACGCGCACGAGTCTGGTCAACCGCAGCGTATCGATGCCCAGCACCACCCAGATCACGGCATATATGAAGAGCAACCACTGCACGATGAGCAGCACGATGCTGTTCGTGAAGAAGGTGAGCGTCGCGGTGCGCGCGAGCAGAAAGCTCACGCCCGCGATCACGGCCGAGACCACGAGGATGGCGGTGGCGATGAGGCCGAATCTCCCGAGGCGGCGGTTGCCGGCGACCACCTGAGCGGTTCCGGGCAGCACGAAGCCCAGAATCACGAGCCACCGGGCTCGCTTGCTCATGAGCGGCTCGGAAGCCAGATCCGGATTGCGCAGCGGCCGCTCGAGATCGAGGGTCATGCGCGGTATCCGGCAGGGTTCAGCGACTGCCAGGTCCAGGAATCGCGGCAGGCCTCGGCGAGGTCGCGGGTCGTGCGCCACTCGAGCTCGGTGTTCGCGAGCGACGGATCAGCGACCGTCTCGGCGACGTCACCCGATCGCGGCGCCTCGATCGCATACGGGATCGGCCTGCCGCAGGCCGCCTCGAACGCGTGCACAACCTCGAGCACGCTCGACCCGACGCCCGATCCGAGGTTGTACGTGGAGACGCCCGCCGAGTTGTGCTCGAGCGCCGCGACATGCCCCTCGGCGAGATCCATGACGTGGATGTAGTCGCGCACGCCGGTGCCGTCGACCGTGGGATAGCCGTCGCCGAAGACGCTGAGCCGCTCGCGCTTGCCCACCGCCACCTGCGCGATGAACGGCATGAGGTTGTTCGGGATCCCGCTGGGATCTTCGCCGATACGCCCTGATGGGTGCGCGCCGACCGGGTTGAAGTAGCGCAGCAGCACCGCGCCGAGTTCGGGCCATGCGACCTGCGCATCGCGCACGATCTGCTCATTCATGAACTTCGACCATCCGTACGGGTTCGTCACGCCGACACCGACGGGGTGCGACTCGTCGACGGGCGCGTACTGGGGGTCTCCGTACACCGTCGCCGAAGAGCTGAAGATGAAGTTCGTGACGTCGCGCTCGCGCAGCAGGTCGAGCAGCCCGATCGTGGAGTCGAGGTTCACCCGGTAGTAGCGCGTCGGCTGCGCCACTGATTCTCCCACCGCCTTCAGCCCTGCGAGGTGGATGACCGCGTCGAACGCCACGCCCTGCAGCGCGCCTCGAGCGGCGCCCCGATCAGCGAGGTCGACCTCGACGATCTGGATCGATGCGCCGCTCAACTCCTCGACGCGCCGCACCGCCTCACGGCTGCTGTTCGAGAAGTCGTCGAGCACGATCACGTCATGGCCGCGCTCGATCAGGACGAGTGCGGTGTGCGAGCCGATGTACCCGGCGCCGCCTGTCAACAAAACACGCATGGGGACAGGGTACTTCGCGGATCGTGGAGGAATGCTCAAGCCGCACCGCAATGGGCGGGTTTGCGCAGAACGAATGCGCTGCGGCAGCGCTCTCACCGCAGAAATCCGAGCTTGCGCGGCGCGCATGCACGCACGGCCCACGCGGAAAACTCGGAGCGCGCCCCGAATTGTTGCGATTACGTCTCACTCCAGCGGTTTCCGACGTGGCGCACAGCCGCTCACAGCATTGCATTCCATACAATGTGGAGTGCGGGCTCGTTCCGCGCGCACGTGACGGACGATTCGAGGGGAGATCGATTGGCGACGCTCACCCTCATCGCAGACCCGTTCCCTGATTGGGAGGCGGCGGCCCACGCTTCCGCGGCCCGTGACCTCGCTCAGGCGGTCGCCGAAACGGCTCCGCGCAGCTGCAGTGCGCGGTACCTGCTTGCCCGCGGCGGCGACGTACCGACCTTCGCCACGCCGCGTCTTTCGACCGAGGTGCTTCCGTTGCGAGCCAGTGTGCTTCCGCTCGTGTGGCAGAACGGCGCGACCGCCCGTCCGCTCGACGGCGAGTTCGTACACGCCCTCACCCCGATGATGCCACTGCGCTCTCGCGGCGAAGACGACGGCTCGCAGACCTCGGTCACCATTCCTCACAGCATCGCTTGGGAGGCTCCGGCTCTGCTCGGCAATTCGCAGGCGCGTCTCTTCCGCGCCTTCGCGCGCCGCGCGGTCAAACACGCCGATATCATCCTCACCCCGACTCACGCGACGGCCCGAGTGCTGCAGCAGCAGTACGGCGGCGATCTGCCGGTGCAGGTCTTCCCGCTGGCTCCGCCGACCGCGTTCGCGGCTCCCGCAGACGCCGCTGAGCGCCGCGCGGCATGGGGCCTGCCTGATCGCTTCGCAGTGACTACGGCCCGTCTCGGCGAGCACGGCCGCCTCGAATGGGTGTTCGACGCGATGCGGGCAGACGCGGGCCTTCCGCCGCTCGTCGTGCTCGAGGGCCTCGACCCGCAGGGGGCGGCGACTCGAGAGAAGGATCGCGATCCCGTTCTCGAGGTGCCGCAAGACCTGCAGGGGCGCGTGCACTCCGTGCGCGTCACGGACCTCTCCGACGTTGGCGCGGTTTTCGCCGCGGCTGTCGTGCTGGCGCAGCCGCAGGCGTTCGCGGGAACCGGGTACACGGTGCTCGCAGCACTCGGCGCGGCCGTGCCCGTGGTGCACGCCGGACACCCGGCGACTGAGGAGCTCGTGCTCGACGCCGGCGTTTCGGGCGACACCGCCGAGACCTTCGCGCAGGAGTACAGCAGCCTGATCGGCCAGTCGGGCGCACTGCCAACGCTCACGGTGCTGGCATGCGACCGCAGCCGAGGATTCAGCTGGCGCGCGTCGGCATGGCACCTGTGGGAGACCCACGCGAATCTCTAACGCGCGGGTGCCGCGCCGGAACCGCGTCCTCGGCGACGACGCGCTTACTCGGCGGCGAAGCGCATTTACTCGGCGGCGATGCGTGCTTTCAGCGCGTCGTTCTTCTCCCCCACCGCCGCAGTGAGTCCGTCGGCGTAGTCCGCGAGCTGCTGGGCGAGCTCGGGATCGGAGGGTCCGAGAATGCGCGCCGCGAGAATGCCCGCATTCTTCGCACCACCGATCGATACCGTCGCCACGGGAATGCCGCCGGGCATTTGAACGATCGACAGCAGCGAATCGAGCCCGTCGAGCTTCGCGAGTGGCACGGGCACGCCGATCACCGGGAGCGTGGTCATCGAGGCGACCATGCCGGGGAGGTGCGCGGCACCGCCGGCACCGGCGATGATCACACGGATGCCGCGGCCGGCAGCCTCGCGAGCATACGACACCATCTTGTCGGGCGTGCGATGCGCGCTGACCACTTCGACCTCGTGCGCGATACCGAACTCGCGCAGCACCTGCACCGCGTCAGTCATCACCGTGTAGTCGGAATCGGATCCCATGATGACGCCGACGAGGGGCGCGGAGGTTTCAGCCATGCCCTCCATCGTATCGGCGCGCTGGATCACGCGAAGTGCTGAGCGGCTGCGACTGCTTCCGCGCGCACGTCGTCGAGCTGGTCGCCGGTGACCGTGACGTGCCCGACTTTGCGCCCGGGACGCGGCTGCTTGTCGTAGCTGTGGAACTTCGCCCGCGGGTGCGCCGCGAGCGCTTCGGCGTACCGCACCGGCATCGAGCCCTCGGCGGGCCCGCCCAGCACGTTCACCATCACCGCAGCCGGCGCGGTCATCGAGGTGTCGCCGAGCGGCAGGTCTGCAACCGCGCGCAGGTGCTGTTCGAACTGGCTGGTCACCGAGCCCTCGATCGAGAAGTGGCCCGAGTTGTGCGGACGCATGGCCAGCTCGTTCACGAGCACCCGACCGTCCCGAGTCTCGAACATCTCGACGGCGAGCACGCCCGTCACATCGACACCCTCGGCAACGGCGGCCCCGATGCCGGCGGCCTCTTCGAGCACCGCGGGCCGGTCGGTGGGGGCCGGCGCGAGCACCTCGGCGCAGACGCCGTTGCGCTGGATCGTCTCGACCACGGGCCACGTGCGAGTTTCGCCGCTCGGGCGCCGGGCTACCAGTTGTGAGAGTTCGCGCACGAAGTCGACGAGCTCTTCGACCAGAAGAAACCCGCCGTTCCCGTCTTCGGCGAGGGCGGTGAACCAGTCTCGCACCTCGGCGACGTCCGAGATGACGCGCACGCCCTTCCCGTCGTACCCGCCGCGCGCGGTCTTCACCACGGCTCGTCCGCCGTGCGCATCGAGGAAGGTCTGGAGCTCGATCTCGTCGGCGGCCGCTGTCCAGTCGGGAATGGGCACGCCGAGCTCGGCGAGCTTCTCGCGCATGACGATCTTGTCTTGCGCGTACTGCAGCGCGGCAGGGCGCGGATGCACGGCGACTCCGCGCGCCTCGAGTTCGTGGAGGATCGCCTGCGGCACGTGCTCGTGATCGAAGGTGACCACGTCGACGGTGTCGGCGAACGCGTACACGGTTTCGGCATCGCGGTAGTCGCCGACGGCGTCGGCGGCGCGCTCGGCGCTCGATCCCTCGCTCTCGGCGAGCACGCTGATGCGCAGGCCCAGATGAATCGCAGGGGGAACCATCATGCGCGCGAGCTGCCCGCCACCGATCACACCGATCTTGATGCTGCCGTTATGCGTCACGTCTCGCCTCTCGGATTCACTTCGGCCGCGCATTGCAGCGCCGGCCCACCCCTCCATTCTGCCGCATCGCGCGCCGAGTGATTCTGCGCCGCCGAACGGGTTAGTTGACGCACATCAACTAGATGAGTACAGTTGACGTTTATCAACTAATACGCCGACCCGCGAAGGATCCCGCCCACCGCATGAGCGCTACACCAGCCACCGCGAAATCGTCGCGAACCTCTCCCGGCCCCGCAGACGTCGCCACGAGCAGCGACGGCATTCTGACCGGCCGAGCCAAGAACCTGGCCCTCACCGGCCTCTTCTTGAGCATGGCGGTGTCGATGCTGTCGATAACGGTGGTCGGCACGTCGATGCCGATCATCATCGCCGACCTCGGCGGGAGCCAGGCAGCGTACACCTGGGTGGTGACCGCGACGATGCTCGCCTCGGCGATCTCGACCCCGATCTGGGGCAAGCTCGCCGACCTGACGAGCAAGAAGATGCTGCTGCAGATCTCGTTGGTGCTCTTCACGGTCGGATCGGCGCTCGCGGGCACGGCCACCGACTCGGCGTGGCTCATCGGGTTCCGCGTGCTCCAGGGTCTCGGCGCCGGCGGTCTCGGCGCACTCGGCCAGATCGTTCTGGCCGAGATCATCAGCCCGCGCGAGCGCGGCAAGTACATGGGCATCATGGGCGCCATCATGGCGATCTCCACGGTCGGCGGCCCGCTGCTCGGCGGGGCCATCACCGATGCGATCGGATGGCGCTGGAACTTCTACGTTGCGGCTCCCATTGCGATCGTCGCAATCGTCGTGCTGCAGCGCACGCTGCATCTGCACACCGAGAAGCGCAAGGTGACGATCGACTACCTGGGCGCCGCGCTCATCTCGGTCGGCTTCGCGAGTCTGCTCATCTGGGTCACCCTCGGCGGTACGCAGTTCGACTGGTGGTCGTGGCAGACCGTTGCAATGGTCGGCGGAGGGTTGCTCCTGCTCGTCGCCGCAGTGTTCGTGGAGGTCCGTTCCCCTGAGCCGCTGATTCCCATGCATCTCTTCGCGAACCGCACATTCACCATGTCGGTCATCGCGTCGATCGCGGTCGGTCTCGCGATGTTCGGCACCTCGGTCTTCTTGGGCCAGTACATGCAGCTCGCTCGGGGCAAGACGCCGACCGAATCGGGACTGCTCACGATTCCCATGATGGCGGGCGTGCTCATCGCGTCGACGCTGGTCGGGCAGCTGATCACCCGCACGGGCAAGTGGAAGCGCTACATGGTATCCGGGTCGGTCATATTGCTCGTCGGCATGCTCCTCATGGGCCAGTTGCGCTCAGACACCTCGTTCTGGTACGTCGGCATCTCGATGTTCGTGCTCGGCGCGGGCGTCGGAATGTGCATGCAGAATCTCGTGCTCGTCGTGCAGAACACGGTATCGCCCAACGAACTCGGCGTCTCGAGTTCGGCGGTCACATTCTTCCGCACGATCGGCGGGACCGCCGGCATGTCGGCGATGGGGGCGATGCTCTCGAGCCAGATCGTCGACTTCATCTCGCAGGGCGTGCGCAAGCTCGCGCAGACCGATCCGGCTGCTGCGGCCGGCGCCGCGGCGCTCGACGGAGGAGCGATCCCGAAGCTCGGCGAACTCTCGGCCCCCATTCGCGGGATTGTCGAGAACGCGTACGGGCGGGGCATCGGCGACATCTTCCTCGCAGCATCACCCGTGGCGATCGTCGCCATCGTCGCCATCGCGCTGATCCCGAACATCCCGCTCAGCTCGAAGAGCGCGGCCCAGCAGCGCGCCGATCTCCAGCGCGCCGAGCGCGATGCCGAGCTCGGCGCGGCACACTAGTACCTATGCACGATGCCAGCGAGACCGCACCCGACGTTGCGCACAACGATCGAATCTCTGACATCATCGCGGAGTTCTCCGAAGTGTTCGCCTTCGCACGCACCCGGTGGGCGCGGTACGCAGAAGAAGTGGACCCCGAGCTCAAGGGTGTCGGAATCATGATGCTGCAGTTGATTCTGCGCAAAGGGCCGATTACCGCGACGGGAATCAGTCAGATGCTCGACATGGACAAGGCCATGGTGAGTCGGCAGATCGCCAAGCTGCGCGAGCTCGACCTGGTCGACACGCAATCCGCCCTCGAGGATCGCCGGGTCGTGCTGCTCACCCCGAGCGCGAAGGCCGAAGAGCTGCTCGGAGCGGTTCGGCAGAAGTGGGCGCACGCGTATCATGAGCGATTCGCCGACTGGAGTTCGAGCGAACTCGAGCAGCTGCGTTCAGCGCTCCACCGTTTCAACGCCTCGGCGGAGAGTTCGAGTGCGGAGAGCCCGAATGCGCGGCGGGCGCGTGATCACCGCGGTCTTGCAGATGGCGCCGACTCTGCGCAGACGGATGGTGATCCGGCACCTTCTGCCGCAGATTGATCCCGGCCGCTCCGCGCTCACCCGTCGGTCGCCCACCGTTCACACAGCCGTTACCGCCCGGGCGACCGTAACCAAGTTGTGACTTATACAGTGGCAACATGACGAGCTCATCGCCACTTCACGTGCAGCTGTACGAGGAGATGATCCACCGCATTCGAACGGGCGCGTGGCAACCCGGCGACAAGGTTCCCAGCGAGAAGTCGCTGATCGCCGAGTTCGGCACCTCTCGCGGACCCGTGCGGCAGGCACTCGCAGCCTTGCGCGCCGACGGCATGATCGTGGGTGGTCGCGGCACCCCGCCCCGTGTGCAGCACACGGCTCCCCCGCAGTCGTTCGACACGTTCATCTCGTTCAGCGAATGGGCCCGTGAGCTCGGGCTGACGCCCGGTCAGCGTGTGATCGAGGCGAGTCGCCGCTCAGCCACCGAGGAGTGCGCACGCGAGCTGCAGATCGCGCCGGACTCGCCGGTGATCGAGATCATTCGCGTGCGCTACCTCGACGAAAAGCCCGCGATGCTCGAGCGATCGCTCTTTCCGTACGAGATCGGCAAGCATCTACTCGGCACCGATTTCCATCACGGCAGCGTCACGCAGGCGCTTGCCAACGTCGGGATCGTGCCCATGCGCGCTCGCCATGTCATCGATGCCATCGCGGCGCACCCCCTCGAGGTCGAGCAACTGCATATCGCTCCAGGAAGCCCGCTACTGCGCGTGCGCCGGCTTGCTTACAACGAGTACGGCACCGTCATCGAGAGCGCCGACGATCGGTATCTGCCGACCATGGCGACGTTCGTCGTCGAGAACAGCGCGAAGCATCGCAACCACCTGTCCCGTCACACGGCTACCCCTGCGAGCGGTCTGCTCTCGGTGTATGAGGGCGCGAACCACTAGCGGCAAGGCGCCGCCTGCCACCGTGTCGGGGTCAGGCCGCCACCGGCTGAGCGGCAAGAATGTCTGACATCGAGGCAGTGACCATGATGGGCAGATGATCGGAGGTGCCGCGATCGAGGGTGCGCACGCTGTCGATGTCGAGGCCCATCGAGGTCGCGAAATCGAAGTGGCCTCGGAACATCTTGTAGCGCGTATATGTGCGCTTGTCGCTGAGGCTCAGCTCGTACCCGGTGTCGCGCATCTCGGTGTCAAGGCGTCCCTTGAACACCGGGTAGTTGTAGTCCCCCACCATTAGCGCAGGCAGGCCGGGGCCGAGCTGGCGCAGCTCGGCGAGGGCGGCATGAATCTGGTGTCGGCGCAGGGAGTTCAGCGCCGTGAGCGGGGCAGCGTGGAACGACGCGACCACCAGGTCGCGCTGCAGCTCGGAGTCGTGCAGCCGAACACCGAGCAGACGCTCGTGCGCGGGCGCGAGCAGTCGGTCGTGCAGCGACTTCTTGAGCTGGAAGGTGTGCGCCGAGCGCGCGTGAAAGCGCTCGTCTCGCACATACATCGCGAGGCCGAGGCGGTTTCGCTCGGTTGCATGCACGAGCGAAAGGTGCCCGAGTCGGGCTGGGAGTGCGATGGCTTCAGCTTCTTGCAGACAGAGCACATCAACGCCGTGGTCATCGGTGAGCGCATCGAGCTCGCTGACGGCGCGGTTCTTCCGCAGGTTATAGCTGATGACCTTCATATCGCGTACCTCCATGGGGTCGTGCAGGGCCGATCGGCAGCCCAACAGAAGACACCCTACGCCCGGCCGGCTGTGGAGTCAGCGTGTCATGGCTGACAAATCGCTCAGCTTCATGAACGTTCAGTGCGCGGCGCATCGCGGCGTTGCCGACGGCAACAACTTCGCATGCAGTCGCACTTCGGCCCTCAGAGTTGGCGCAGTCGCACCTCGAGCGTGCCGATGATCATCTGCTCGGTCGCTGGGGCCCCGCGGCCCGGTTCGAGCTGCGTCACCGCTCCGTCAGGGCCCACGAGCGAGACGCCGTTGGTCGAATGAAGATCTTCGATCGACCAGTCCTCTCCCGCGCGGCGGAGGCGGGCGTGCGACTTCGACGTGGTGCGCGTCGGGTCGCTCACCTGCAGCACGCTCGAGGTCTCGCGAGCCTCTGGCTTGCGGCCGATCACGATGTCGTCACCTTCGAGCTCGAGGGTTTCCCCACCGGGCAGCTCGAGCCCCCAGCGCGTGCGACGCGAGACGACCACCGTGTGATCCTCGTCGAGCCCGCCAGCCGCGCCGGGCGGTGGCGCGACGGGGGCCGCTGCGACGGGAGCCGCGGGCGGTGCAACGGCGTCGACCGACTGCGCACCGAGCACCGGTTCGGGAAGATTCGGTATCGCGATGGGAGGGACCGGCTCCGGCACGCGAGTCGGAGCCGGCGCCCCCGCCGGCGATTCGACGCGCGTCTCAGGAGTGCCGACGTTAGCGGGAGTATCCCGGTCGAAGATGGAGGGCTCTGGGGCAGCGGGCGACGGCGGAGCAGGCGACGGTGCTGCAGGCGACGGTGCTGCGGGCGTCGGTGCCAACACCGGAGGTTCTCCATGCCCCGGAGCTTCTGCAGGCCCCGCAAGGTGTGCAGGTTCTGCAGGAGCGACCTGCGGCGCGTCGGCCGGAGCGTTCGACAGCGCCGCTGCTGAAGGCTCGGGGAGCATCAGTGGACCCGACTCGTGCTCGACGTTGCGCTCGACGTTGGTGTCTTCCACTGCGGGCCAGGAGAACGGCCGTGGTGGCGCCACCCCGCCGAGCGGCGCCGGCGGGCGGGGGGCAACCCCTTCGGCCGCCAGTCGCTCGAAGTCGCCCTCCGTGGTATTGCTGAAGCCCCAGTTGTTGGCGACGGGCGCCTGCGCGGGAGCGTCCTGCTGCCACGAGGCAGCAGGGCCACCATGTGGAGTGGGGGCGGGCTGCTGCTGCCACGGGTCTACCGGAGCACCGGGCTGGATCGGAGCACCGGGCCCGCCGGGTCCCCCCTGCGCCGCGGCCCACGGGTCCTGCGCCGCCGCGTGCTGCTGAGGCACGGGGGGCAAGCCCTGCCAGGCCTGGTCGCCCTGAGCCATGCCACCAGGCTGGGGCGCGAAGCCGTGTGCGTCATACGCGGGCCCCGCCGCTGCATCGGGGCCGCCACCGCTCTGTGCATACGCGCCACCGTGCTGCACATACGCGCCACCGCCCTGGGTATACGCACCGCCGTCCTGCGCGAACCCTCCGTCCGCGTAGCCGCGGGCGTCGAACTCACGATCCCGCAGTTGCCCGCCGAAGAGGGTCGCCCACAGCGGCGGGATGAAGGCGCCGAGCACGGTGAACCCCGCCCCCTTGCCGAACTCCGTGTTGATGCGGTGGATTGCGATGATCGAGACGACGAGGGCGACGATGCTCAGGCCGGGCACGATCATGAACAGTGCCAGCCAGCCCGGCAAACCGCCGCGCTGAATGAGCTGCCACTGGTTCCAGATAGGGATCCACCCCCACCCCGAGGGCAGGCCGAGGTAGGGAAAGAGCCGCGAAAGCGACCAGAGGTACCAGATATAGACTGCGAGGCCGACGAGCGACCAGACACCGAAGACGAGGAAGAACCCAGCACCGAGCTGCGTCGAATTCTCGTAGACCATGAATCACTCTTTTCCGTTGGGCGACGTGCAGCCGGGCGACCGATGCGCAGCAGCGATACGTCTGACAGGCTACCGTTCTGAGGCGTAATCGAGAATCCCGGGCATCACGGCTGATCCGCTGCGGCGTCTTGGGTCGATGGCGCATAGGCGAGCTGCACGACCTGATACCCGCGCGCTCGCGACATGACTTGGGCGCGCCCCGGAGCGCTCGGAATAGCTTTGACCTTACCGATCAGCTGCCCCTCTTCGGGATTTCCGCTCAGCAGGATGCCGGTGACGCCGAGGTCGGTCATTCCCTGCAGGATCGGATCGTACGCCGCGCGCGATGCACCGCCCGAGCGTCGGGTGACGATGACGTGCAGCCCGAGATCTCCGGCCTGGGCGAGCAACTGCGCGAGCGGGGCCGCCGGGTTGCCCTGCTGGGTGGCCACGAGATCGTAATCATCGATGAGGATGTATCCCTCGGCACCCGTCCACCAGCTGCGGGAGCGCAACTGATCGGCGGTGACATCGGGGCCGGGCAGACGAGCGCGGAAGAACTCGACCAGTTGGTTCACCGCACCGGCTGCTTGCTCGGCGGTGGTCAGGTAAGCGCCAAGGTAGGCCTCGGGTATCTCGCCGAGGTGGGCGCGCCGGTAGTCGATCATGAAGATGCGCGCCTCCCCCGGTTCATACCGTCGCGTGATCTCGTGCACGATGCCGCGCAGCATCGCCGACTTGCCCGACCCGGAGTCGCCGTACAAGAAGAGGTGCTGCTCCCGTTCGGGATCGATGCCGACCGGGGCGAGTTCTGCCTCGTCGAGCCCGAGCAGCAGGTGCTTGGGGTTGGCCGCCGGGTGCTCGCGCAATTCGCTGAGCGGCAAGCGCTCGGGCAGCAGGCGCAGCTTCGGACCGTGTTCGCGCTGCCACGCGCTGCTGACCTTCGCGACGAGGTCGTCGACGCCATCGACGAGAGTATCCGCCGCGGTATCCGTGTCGATGCGGGGCAGCGCGGTAAGCATCTGCAGACCGGCAGGATCAAGGCCGCGCCCTGGGAGCGCGGAAACGTTCGCCGCCGCCCGCCGATTGACCTCCGAATCCGAGGCATCGCCGAGCCTCAGCTCGATGCGCCCGCCCAGGAGATCTTTGACGTTCGGACGAATATCGAGCCAGCGGCTCGCCGTCAGCACGATGTGCACTCCGAAACTCAGGCCGCGCGCGGCGAGCTGCTGCACGGGCGCTTCGAGCGACTCGTAGTCGCTGCGGAGCGTCGCCCACCCGTCGATGACGAGGAAGATATCGCCGTACCCGTCGTCGACGATGCCCTGCTCGCGCCGTGAGCGGTAGGTGTCGATCGAATCGATGCCCTGGGCGCGGAAGTACGCCTCACGCGCGTTCAGCAGTGAGGTGACCTCGGCGACCGTGCGGCGGATGACTTCGGGCTCGCCTCGAGTCGCGAGCCCGGAGAGGTGGGGCAGATCGCGGAGACCGGCGAAACTGCCGCCGAAATCGATGACGAACACCTGCACCTCGTGCGGCGTGTGCGTGAGCGCGAGGGCCGATACGAGCGTGCGAGCGGCCGTGCTCTTGCCGGAGAGCGGAGCGCCGACGATGGCGACGTGGCCGGCTGCGCCGGAGAGATCGAGTGTGAGCACATCGCGACGCTGATACAGCGGCACGTCGACGATGCCGACGGGCACGACCAGACGCCGGTGCTCTCGCCACCGCGGTGCGTGCAGGCCGAGTTCGTAGCTGACCGCGAGTTTTCCGAGGAGCTGGTCGAGTGTAGCCGGCTCCTCGAGCGGAGGCAGCCACACCGGATGCGCTGCTGGGCCGATGCCCGACATGCGAGCGACGGCGAGTTCGAAGGTGCTGCGGGTCTCCTCTGGCTCTGCAGACGCGAGTTCCTCAGCGCGACGCTCGGCCTCGGCGGTGGCCCTCGCCGCTTCATCAACCGGGTCGGTCAACTGCTTCGCGGCCGCGGTGAACGGCGTGATGCGGATCGCGCCCGGTGCCACAGAAGCAGCGTCTCCCGACGCATTCGCACGGCGCGCGGGCGGCGGGCCGGAGACGTATGATGCGCGGAACTGCGTCAGATTTTCGTCGCTGCCGACCTTGAGGAGGCCACCACCCGGCTCTTGCGGCAGGTGGTACGCGTCGGGCACGCCGATGACGGTGCGCGATTCGGCGGCGGAGAATGTGCGCAGGCCGATGCGATACGAGAGGTGCGTATCGAGCCCCTTCAGCCGCGATTCTTCGAGGCGCTGCGAGGCGAGCAGCAGGTGCACGTGCAGCGAGCGGCCGAGGCGGCCGATCGCCACGAAGGATTCGATGAACTCGGGCTTCGCGCTCAGCAGCTCCGAGAACTCGTCGGCCACGATGAGCAGCGCGGGCAGCGGCGGCAGATCACTGCGCCCGTTCTTGCGCGCTTTCTCATATTCGCCGACGTTCACGAAGTTGCCAGCCGAACGCAGCAGCTCCTGGCGCCGGGTCATCTCCCCCTGCAGGGCGTCTTGCATGCGGTCGACGAGGCTGATCTCTTCGCCGAGGTTCGTGATGATCGCCGAAACGTGCGGCATGTCTGCCATGCCCGCGAACGTCGCCCCGCCCTTGAAATCGACCAGCACGAAGTTCAGCTGCTCAGGCGAGTGGGTGAGCGCGAGCGAGAGCACGAGGGTGCGCAGCACCTCCGACTTCCCCGAGCCGGTCGCGCCGATGATGAGGCCGTGCGGGCCCATGCCCTGCGATGCCGACTCCTTGAGGTCGAGGATCAGCGGGGCGCCGTTCGTGTCCTGGCCGATCGGCACGCGCAAACGGTCGCGTTCCGGCAGATAGCGCCGCTGCTGCTCGAGGTCGAGGTCGCGCACGTCGGGCAGGCTCAGCAGCTCGAGCAGCTCCTGCTGCCGTTTGCTCGCCCGGGAGACCGATCCGGCCCCGCCGCCTTCTCGATGCAGCGGGGCGAGCCGTCGCGCGACGGCTTCAGCTTCGACCAGGCTCATATCGTCTGGAGTGATGGTCTGCGCCTGGGTGCGCCCTTCGGCGACCTCTGCAGTTGCGGCGCCCACGTACACGCGAGCAGTCGACGAGTCGTCGTTGTCGTCCCAAGTGCTCGGAAGATCGAGCACGGTCACTCCCTGCAGACCGCCCGCGAAGACCGAGTCGCTCGGCGGCACGCTCGCCCCGTCCACGACGACGAGCAGATGCGGGCCCGAGTCGGGCGCCACTCCTCCCGGCGAGAAGCGCGGACGCTCACGGAGGTCTGCCGGCAACATGCGCAGCAGCGTGTCGAGATCAGAACCGATCATGCGGGCCGGGCCGAGCGAATCGCGCAGGCGGGTCGACTGCGCGTGCGGCAGCCACTTCGCCCACTCCCAATGCGGGAGCGACTCGGGCCCGGCGGCGATCACGATCTGCAGGTCATCAGGGCTGTGCAGAGCTGCGAGGTGGGAGATCATGCCCCGGGCGAGGCCGCGAATGCGCTCGACGTCATCGCCCACGAGCTGCACGTTTCGGTAGTGCGAGATGCGCACATACGTGGGAAGATCCGGCTGCATTTCATGGGTCGCGAGAAATCGATGGGCGGCCGTCGTCGCAACGGGATCGAGATCGGCGATCGGCGGCAGCTCGGGCGCCACGAGCGTCAGCGCGAGTGGCTGCTCGCAGGCGCCCACCCGCACCGTGAGGAAGTCGTCATCCGCTGCCGAGCGCTCCCACACCCGCGTCCCGTCTTCGACCAGATAACTCAGTGTCTCGGGGGCCGGATACCGCCAATTGCGTTCTCGTCGCTGAGCCTTGGCAGCCGTGCGCACGGTGTCGCGCAGATCGGTGAGGTACGCGAGGTACTCACGACGAGAGCTCAGAATCGACGCCTGCCGCGTCGCCCGCTGCCGCCACCCGTTCACGAAGACGAATCCGAGCGCGGAGATGAGGAACATCCCTCCGGTGATCCATCCGGTCGGACCGGCGTTGCTCACGGAGACCATGATGATCGCGCCGACGCTGCCGAGCAGGGGCGTCGACCAGGGAGAGATCCTCACGCTGACGCGAGGCCAGCTCGTCGCGGTACCGCGACGCTACGACGACGTGGTTGAGGCCGTCATCGATGCGACCAGCGCGCACCACACGGCGTGGCGCCCCGAAGACGCCGCTCGCACGGCGACCGCGGTCAGCCTGACGCTCGTCGCACTCAGCGCGATCCTGCTCGCCCTCCAACCGGCGACCACGTACCTTCCGGCCATCATCGCCGGGGTCGGCACCCTCGTGCTGCTCGCCCTCACCGCCACGCTGTGCCGCCTCCGCCAGCAGGAGGCCGGCCTGGGGTTCGGTCTCGCCGCCGCCGCGTTCGCCGGGCTGACCGGGTATCTCATCGCTCAGAACCAGCCGCTGTGGGGTTTCGCGCTCGCCGCAGCCGGGCTCGGGATGATGGCGGGCGGGGGCGCGGCGCTGCTGCTCGCGAAGAAACCGGCCGAGATGCTGCTGCTCCCCATCGCACTCGGGCTCGCGGTCGCCATTCCTGCGGGTGTCGTCGGGATCACGGGCGTCGATCCGTCCGGCCCATACGCGGTCATGGTCGCATGTGCCGGGCTGCTCGCCGGAGCACTCCCCTGGCTCACGCTCAGCAGTACGCGGATTCGCGTCATCTCGCCGATGACGGAGACTGAGATGTTCGATCCGCCGCCACCCGTCGATCCCGATCGCGTGGCCGCCCGCATCGATGCGGGGCACCGTCTGCTCGTCGCCCTGCGCATCGCCTTCGCGATCGCCGTACTCGTCGCAACTCCGGTGGTGGCGAGCGCCAGCTGGATCGGCACCGTGCTCACCCTCATCTGCGGCGCCGTGCTGATGTTCCAATCGCGCCAGTCGGCACGACGCGCCTCCGTCATCGTGCTCCTCGCCGGGGGCACCGCGATCCTCGCCGTCGCCGGCGTCTCCGCGATTCTCTCTCACCGGGAGCAGGCGCCCATGCTTCTCGCGGGATTGCTCATCGCGACCGGGCTCGTGTCTGGGCTCACGCTGCTGAGTTCACGGGCGCGCATGCGCATCACCACGCTGGGCGACACGATCGAAGTCATTCTGCTGGCGCTGCTGCTGCCGCTCGGCGCCATCACCGCGGGGCTCGCGTAAGCCGTGGCGACCAAGAAAGACCTGCTCGAGGCGCAGAATTTCAGCAAGGCCCGACTGCTGTCGGCGTTCATCGGCGGCGCGCCGGGCGGCAAAGAGCTCGAGCCGGCAAAGCCGCTGCGCGCGGTATTCGCCGGAATCGCGCTGACCGCCATGGTGATACTGGCGGGCGTGTTCATCGGGCTCATGCAGCCGAAGCTGCCGAGCGGGTGGGAGAACAATCGGCTCATCGTCGCCAGCGATACCGGCGCGCGGTACATCAGCGTTGGTGGCGAACTGCACCCCGTCATCAACACGGTCAGCGCCCGCATGGCGATTCCCGAAGGCGAATTCAGCGTTGTGACGGTGAAGCAGGGCGCACTCGAGGGCATTCCGATCGGCGGCACCGTCGGAATTCTCGGCGCGCCAGACACCCTGCCAGAGACGAGCCGCCTCGACGGCACCGGATGGGCCGCGTGCGCCACCAGCGGCGCGACCTCGGTGCACGTCGGAGACCAGCGCATGCAACCGGCAGCCGATGGCAGTGGCATCGTGGTGGAGCGCGATGATGAGACGTATGTCGTCTCGGGGGGCACGAGCTACCTGGTTGGCGAGCAGGATCGCACGGCCGTGCTCCGAGCCATCGGTCTCGACGCGGCTGCGCCCGTCGAAGTACGCGGCGAATGGCTCGCGCTCTTCGCGCGGGGCTCCGATCTGAAACCGCTCGCGTTCGACGGGCGCGGCACCATCGACGGGGTCGATCTGCCAGCCGGTTCGGTGATCCGGCCCACCGGCGGTGGCGATGCTGAGCGCTACCTGCTCACGGCAGACGGATCACTGGCCCGGATGAGCGATCTCGCCTATCGCCTGTACCTGCTCGGCGGCGGATCGGGCGCGCTCGGCGACGAGGTCGAGATCAGCCCCGCCGAGATCGGGGCTCTGCCCTCGGCCGATGCGGCGGGCGCCGCCGATTGGCCGCAGCAGATTCTCGCCCCTGTCACCGGGGCAGCGGCACCGTGCGCAACGTTGATCGGGGATGCGAACGAGCAGCGCACCACGCTTGCGGCAGGCGGCTCGGCAATCGATGCCGCTGACGGCGCAGCCGAGGCCGACGTCACCGACACCGGCAACACGCGAGTCACCGTCACGGAAGACGGCGGAGCGCTCGTGCGCAGCGGCTCAGCGGGAACGCTCGCACTCATCGACGGCGGCGGCACCGCATACGCGGTTCCCGGAGACGCGGCGACGGGCGCCGCACGACTCGGCTACACGGCGAACGACATCACCACCGTTCCCGCGCCCTGGATCCAGCTGCTGCCCGCGGGGCCCGCGCTCACGCCTGAAGCCGCAGCGGCGACCCCCGAGGCGCTGTGAGCATGAGCTGGAGGAGTATGCGGCCCGGCGTCGCGAGTTGCGACCGGCATGCTGATCGCACCGATGTCACCAGGCGCAGACGGGTTCGACGCATCAGTGCGCTCGCAGTCGCCTCTGCGGTTGCTGCCGGACTGCTCGCGGTAACTCCCGACGTCATCGCCCCGGTACGCGCCTCCGCCGCCGAGGAGTGCGGCGTCGGCGTCATGGCACGCCTTCCGGGGCCGCCGAGCGCGTTCACCGCGATGGGGTGGACGCCCCAGGGCACCGCGGAGACCGGATCCACCGCCCCCACCGGCGCCGGCGTCACCGTCGCCATCATCGACTCGGGCGTCGACGTATCGCGCCCGCAGCTCGCCGACGCATTCGCGCCGGGAAGCACATCGCTGATCGCAGACGGAGAGCGCCCCGACGGGCTCGGCGATCCTCAGGGCCACGGCACCGCGCTCGCCGGCGTGATCGCCGCGCGCCCTACCGAGACTTCGGGGGTCGTCGGACTCGCACCCGACGCGAAGATCGTATCGCTCCGCATATTCCGCGGCACCGACGAGGAGAGCGAACAGGCCGGCTTCGGGCCCGATGCGGAGCGCTTGGCGCAGGCGATTCGCAGCGCTGCCGACCTCGGCGCGCAGATCATCGTTGTGGCGCTCAGTGACGACGTCGACACCGCCGCGCTCCGAGACGCGACGACCGAGGCGGCCGCGCGGGGCTCGCTCGTCGTCGCCAGCGCGGGCAACCGCAGCACCACAGAAAACACTGAGGACTCCCCGCGGTTTCCCGCTGCCTATCCCGGAGCGCTCGCGGTGACCGCGGTCGATACGAGCGGACTGCCGACCTCCGATTCGATACACGGGCCGCACGTCGAGGTCGCGGCCCCGGGGCAGGACGTACTCACGACCTCCACCGGAGGCGGGGACTGCCGGTATGCGCCGGACGCCCCGTCGTCGAGCTTCGCGACGGCCTACGTCGCCGGTGCGGCGGCGCTGCTCGCCGAGCAGTTCCCTGCTGAGGGGCCGGAGGGCTGGGCGTACCGCCTGGAGGCGACTGCAGCGCGCTCCGATCCCGATGCGCGCGACGACCAGGTGGGATGGGGCGTGATCCGGCCCGCCGCTGCGCTCGACCTGCGCCCCGATTCGACCACTCGCGGCCCGACGAGTCCGTTCGCCGACACCAGCGACGCGGCATTCGCGACGAGCAGCACCCGCCTCACCCCCGAGCCCACCGAACCCGGAAACGCCGCGTTCGTCACCGCGATCGCCGTCGTCGCCGCCGGTCTCGTGTCGCTGTTCGGACTCGGCGCGACCCTGCGCCGCCGCCACTCGTCGTAGCGGCGCGCACCCGCCCCGCCTGCCCAATCTGAATCGGGGTCGGCGCTGGTGGGCGGGGCGGGCGTCAGGTGAACGCGAGCACGGCGACTGCCCAGAGCCCGCCGATCGCGACGACCAGGCTGCCTGCGAAACCGGCGACAGCGACGATGCCGAAGCGACGATTGGCGCGCGCAGTCGATCGCAGCGCCGAGCGTTCCGCTGCTGGCGGTGCCGGCCGGGATTCGGGCGGCGGGCCGAACCGGGAGTCCATCTCTGCGCTTGCCGCCGCACGGCGCCCTGCGCGTGTCGACGTGATCACCGGCAGCGCTGGGCTGACGCCCCGTCGCGGGAGCGCGTGGTCGGGTGCCGAGGTCGGGGCCTCGGGCACTCGATACCGCGCATCGAGCGGCGACTTGAACATGCGCGCCGCGAGCTCGGGAGGGAGTTCGAGCGGTGCCGGCTCATCAATGGGAGGAGCCGGGTTGCGCGACAGGCTGTTCGCCACTGCAGCTGGAGCTGGCGCCACTGCGGGAACCACCGTCTCGTCGCTCGGCGCCGGCGCATTCGGCCGCGGCGTCACCACCGTCTCGTCGCTCGCGTCGGCCATCGCCCGCCGCGGTGTCACCACGGTTTCCTCGTCCGGATCCTGCGGGCTCTGCGACTCATGCTGATTCCGCAGGTCTCGCGGATCCCGCTGATCACTCATCGCCCACGCCTCGGCACGGTGGCAGTCAGCGTGAGGTCGTTCTCGCTCTCGGTTGCGACACTCGAACCGGGGTCGGCGCTCACGTGCCACGCCGCGCCGCCCGCAAGCACGTCGACCACGAGCACGGTGATGTTGTCGCGCCCGCCGGCCTCGTTCGCGCGATGCACGAGCTCCTCGACCACGGCCTCCGGCTGCCCGCCCATCGTGAGTGCGGCCCGCAATTGATGATCATCGACCTCGGTTGTGAGCCCGTCCGAGCAGATGAGCAGACGCGAGCCGTCTTCGACGGGCAGCAGCCAGCTGTCGGCGGTCGTGTCGGCCGACCCCAGGGCGCGGGTGATGACGTTGCGACCGGGCAACGCGTCGAGCCTCGCACCGCCAGCGATCATCTCGTCGCGCAACGAGTGGTCGACGGTGACCTGGTGCAGTTCGGCGCCGCGGTGCAGGTAGACCCGCGAGTCGCCGACGTTCAGCACTAGCCAGCATGCCCGCCCCTCGTGTCGCACGAGCACGGCGCCGGTGAGCGTGCAACCCGCTCCTCGCTCGCGATCGGCGGCGACCTCTCCGACGGCTGTACGCGCGGCGTCGAGCGCGAGGCCCACATCGCGCACGGTCGACAGCTCGCCGGGTCGAATCACTGACGCGAATGCCTCCACGGCAGCGCGACTCGCCTCATCGCCCGCCTCGTGCCCGCCCATACCATCGGCGACGAGGTAGCTCGGAAACTCGGCGAGCGCCGAGTCCTCGTTCACCGATCGCTGCATACCCGGATGCGTGCGCACGGCGGCGCTCACCTCTAGCGCGTTTCCGATTCGCATTATCGTCCTCCTGCGATCAGGCGCCGCTTCGGGCGCCCGACTCGTCGTGTACGTACCCGGGGCAGCAGCGAGCGCAACGAATACCGGGCGCGCAAGCGCTTCCAGAATCCGAGTTTCGCCCGGCGCGTCGCCAGTTCTTCATCGACCAGCGCCCACAGCTGATCAGCGTCATTCCCGTCGATACCCTCGCGAGAATACACCGCACGGTCGACGGTCCACGCGACCCAGGTTCCCGAAGGCACGTTCAGCTGCTCCATGACGTCACGGCGACTGCCTGCCTCCGCAGCGACGCCGCCCGTATCGGCGAAGCCGTCGATGAGCTCGTCCCAGGCACCGAGCGCGCGCTCCTCCGCAGAGGTCGCGGATTGCCGCCGCTTCCGTCGCACCCGTTTCGCCACGGGGATGAACAGCACGGGCAAGGCGAGGAGCACGAGCGCCAGCAGCGACAAGCCGATGGCGCGCAGCACCGGCCAGAGCGCGGCGAAGGCGTCGCGATCCGGCGTTTCGGCTGGCTCATTCGCGTCTCCGCTGGTGCTCGAGGGCGGGTCGGCCTGGCTCGCGTCGCGCTCCTCCGGAACCGACGGGAACTCGGGCAACTGCTCGCCGCGTTCGAGCGTGCTCGGCGGTGTCTCGACCTGCGGGCTCGCATCGACGGGAGCCCACCCACCCCCGTCTCCGCGCACCTCGATCCACGCGGCGAGGTGCTCGCCCGTGCACATCTCGGTGCAGGCAGGAACTCCCGGCACCCCGGCGTCCTCGCCTCCGTAGCGCACCCCCAGCACCACGCGCGAGTCGAAGCCCATGGCACGAGCGATGAGCGCCGCCGCCGCCGCGAATTGCTCATCGTCGCCGATTCCCGCGACGAGCGCACGATCATCTGCACCGTCACCGGCGGCGCGCTGCTGCTCGTTCAGCTGCGCGAAGAGTGCTTCGAGACGGGCGATCGAGTGCCCGCCGGCGCTCGCGATGAACTTCGTGCCGTACTCCTCCGACGCGGACTCGAGCCAGTCGCGTTCGCCCTCTCCGTCGGTGAGGGAATGGCTCAGGTATCCACGGTCGCGCAGTCGCTGGATCGCCTCGAGGAGTCCATCCATCGTCGTCGGCAGCCGCTGCGTGTTCAGCCATTGCGCGAGCTGCGGGGTGCGTTCGAGGTCGATCAGCGGCGCGTCTTGCACCGGATCCCCGGCGGGATCGGCGCCGGCCGTTGCGCTCATCTTCGCCGTGTACCCGTCGCCCGGCCGCACTCCTCGACCCCCGGGCACCGCGATGGCCGCCCAGCTCGACCGATTCAGGTAGAAGGCGTCGCCGAGCGCGCCGGATCGCGTTCCCTCGAACGTGGGCGGCGCCGCCAGCGGTGGCGCGATCGGCAACCAGATCCCGTCGTATCCCTCCGCGATCTCGACGGAGACGTCGACGGGATCGGTCACGGGTTCGCCACTCGGGAACCGGGTGAAACGCCCCTCCGGGCCGTCCTCCACGAAGAAGTCGACGCCGTCGTAGCCGTCGAGTACCGCCATGCGCAGACGCTCGGGAGCCGCGCCGTCGCTCCGCACCGAGAACATCGGGGCGGCGAAGGCGGTATCGCGTTTCGAAGCGCGGTACCCGGCGAGGGGGCTCGTCTGCTCACGCACCACGAGCTGAGGATCGACGCGATCGCGGGGTACCTGACGATCGGCGTTCGCGAGCGGAGCAACGGCAGCTCCGATGCCGAGCGCGACGAGGGCGGTCAGCACGGCGCTGACGGCGCGCACCGCTGCATTGCGACGAACGCCGACTGCACCCTCTCCCGGCTGCGTGGAGCGGCCGAGACGCAGCGCCCGACGGCGACCGATACCCGACGACCACGCCACCCAGGCCGCCCCGGCGACGCAGACCACCGACCAGAGGGCGAGCTCGCGCGGTGCGGTGATCGTCAGCGGCCCGATGTCGATGGGCGTGCTGACCCCAGACGACCCGAAGGTGACGCCGAACCCGACCGGGATGAGCGCGGGGATCGCTGCGAATGGCGCGACGCGACCGCCGCGCAGTGCCAGGGCGGTGCTCATCGCGGTCGACCCCATCGCCACGAGCAGCCATGGCACCATGACCGCCTGATAGGTGCCGACGGGGAGCGTGAGCGTGAGCAGCTGCTTCCACCCGAGGGTCACGGTCGCCAGGCCGTCGATGAGACCGCTGACGAGCTCGACCGGCCCGGCGCCCAGCGCACTCGGAACCGAGAGCGGCACGACCACGACGACAAAGGCCGCGATGAGCAGGGCGACGCTGCCGACGCCCCAGCGCATGCGCCGCCCCATCCAGATGATGCCGAACGCCAAGGCCCAGGCCACTCCGCCGACGACCCAGACCCACGGGGTGCTGTAGATCGGCAGAGCTGACAGGGCGCCGGCGGCGACTGCGACGGCGCTGAGCAGTGCGGCTCCGACGAGGAGCGCCGGGCTGGTGCTCGTGCGGCGAGCCCGTGCGGGGCGCCGCGCTGCTGCCGCACGCTTCGGCTTCGACGAGCGATCGCGCACGGCTGCCGCACCCCGCGAAGCTCGACGCGGACCGGGTGGTGTGGCGATGCCGCTCACGACAGGCCTCCTCGCACCATCAGCTGCGGGAGATCCCCGATCGCGCCGACGGTGAACATGGTGCAGTTGTCGACGAGGTGGGCTGAGGGATCAGCGAGCACTTCTGCCCGAACCACGAGTACGCGTACGTCTTCGGAGAACGCTGCGGCGGCGCGGCGCAGCCGTGCCGGATCCGGCACCGAACCCGTGACAACCGCGACGATCGACAGCGGCCGCCGCGACTCGGCCAGGCCGCGGGCGAGTCGCTCAATCGGCAGCGCGTCTTCTGCGGGCTCGAGCTCGGCCCAGGCGTCCAGCAGCTGAGCGGGCGTGCCAGATGGGAGCTCCTCGAGGCCGTCGATGCTCGGGCGTATGCGCCCCGGCGCCCACTGCGAAGCGACGAAGCGCTCGCGCCCCTCGCGCACCGCCTGGAGGCCGAGAGATGCTGCGATGCTCACGCCGAGTTCGAACTCATCGTCGCTCGCGTACTCCGTGCGAATGGCATCGAAGAGGATCGCGGCGCGAGCCGTCTGCGACTCCTCGTACTGGCGCACCATGAGTGTTCCGGTCTTCGCAGTCGACTTCCAGTGCACGTGGCGCATGGCGTCGCCGCGCACGTACTCGCGCACGGCGTGGAACGAGAGGTCAGAATCGGTGAGGCGCCGGCTCGCCGCGCCTTCGAGATCGCGCACGAGCCCTGCCGATCCCTGCGGGAGTCGCGCCGTTCGCGGGTGCACGTGCACGAGGTGCCGGTCACGCCACGTGATCTCGCGGCGCACCAGACCGAGCGGATCGCGGCGCGCGAGCGTGAGCGGACCGACCTCGATGACGCCGCGCGACACCGCGGGAATGCCCACCGGAACCGCCGCCGTACCCCGAGGCCCGATGAACGGAATGGGGATCTCGCGCAGCGCCTCACCGACCGGCAGTTCGGCAGTAGCCGGAAGCGCCGGGCGCGCGCCCGAATTCTCGACTTCGACTTGGAGTGCGACTTCTCCCCCCGCGACGACTCGCAGCCGATCGACCGTGATGCGAATCAGGTAGGCGCGCGAGCCGATGAGAAATGGGAGCCCCACGAGCAGCAGCACCCCGAAGCCGATCGCGACGAACCACGCCTCGACCCAGCCGAGCGTGATTCCGAGCGCCACCGAGAGCACGGCGACGCCGAGCACGAAGTAGCCCGTCGGCGTGACGGTTTCCCTGACCCGGCGCCACTGTCGCCGCAGGCGGCGACGGTTGCGGCGCCACCAGCGGCGCGCCGCACGACGGCGGCGTGTGCTGACGCGCCCCGTTCCCTGCACGGTGTCGCCGAACCGCGTCGAGGTGCTGCCGCGCGTTCCCGTCCCGGTGTTCGATACCGGAGCTCGCGAGGTATCGAGACTCACGCGGTGCCGTTCTCCTGCGGTGCCGCGATATCGAGCATGATCTGACCGAGGATCTGGGCCGCCGTGACGCCGTCGAACTCGGCCTCGGGCTCGAGCACGAGGCGATGGGTGAGCACGGGCATGGCGAGGTCGCGCACGTCATCGGGAGTGACGTAGTGACGTCCGTTCGCCGCGGCCCACGCCGACGCGAGACGCACGAGCGAGAGAGCACCGCGCACGCTGGCGCCCAGGCGCACCTCGCTCGCGCGGCGGGTGGCCTCGACGAGCCGCACCGCGTAGTCGGCCACCAGCGGGCTGACGTGCACGCGGCTGATGAGCTCTTGCGCCTGCGTGACCATTCCGGTGCTCACCACCGGCGAGAGCGGCACCTGCTGCGAACGGTCGCCCTGCAGGATGCGCGTCATCGCCGCCTGGTCGGGATAGCCGATCGAGGTCTTGACCATGAACCGGTCGAGCTGGGCTTCAGGCAACCGATAGGTGCCGGCCTGCTCGACCGGGTTCTGCGTGGCGATGACCAGGAAGGGGCTGCCCACATCGTGGCTCGTGCCGTCGACGGTCACGCGCCCCTCCTCCATCACCTCGAGCAGCGCCGACTGCGTCTTCGGGCTGGCGCGGTTGATCTCGTCGGCGAGCACGACGTTCGCGAAGATCGGCCCCGGGTGAAACTCGAATGCACCCACGCGCTGGTCGAACACGGTGATGCCGGTGATATCGCCTGGCAGCAGGTCGGGCGTGAACTGCACGCGCGAGGTCGTTCCCTGAATCACCTGACCGAGTGCGCGAGCGAGCGCGGTCTTACCCGTTCCCGGCACGTCTTCGAGCAGCACGTGACCGCCCGCCAGCGCGCACGCGATCACGAGCTCGACCACGCGGCGCTTGCCGTGAATCGCCTGCTCCATAGCGTCGGCCGTAGTGGCGAACAGCTGCGCGACCCACTGCGCCTGGTCGGGCGTGATGGCGTGGGCTGCGGTCTGCGGCTGGGAGGTCATGCGGCTCCTTCGGCGGGGCTGATCGAATCGTCGTGCGTGCGCGCGGGCATCACTGATTTTCGGGCGGAGTCTCGGGATCTGCTTCGCCGTCGCCCGGGTCTGGCCGTGTTGGCACCGTGCAGATCGGAACGTTGATCGTCGCGGCGTTCAGCTGATACGGTCCACTCCAAGATATGGTCACTGGCATTTCCGCGCCCGCTTGGGTTCCCGCAAGCAAGCGGGCGTTCTGCGGATCTGCACCGGTGAAAGTGAACATCTCGCGCAGCTCGGACTCGTTCGGGGGGTTCGACGAGTCGTAGCAAACCGGATCGGGCTTCAGCTCGATCGTGATCGGATTCGGCGCGTTCCGGGATTCGACCGCCGAGCTCGGCGAACAGCTGCCCCCGTCATTCGGGTCGCCGGCGCACTGCATCACCGTCATCCCGGGGGCGAACACGAAATTCGCGTCGCCAGTGTTGCTGAAACGCAGCTCTGCTCCATCAGCCTTCGTGATCTCGAGGGCGACGTCGTTGCCGTTCCGCACGAAGTCGTAGGTCGCCCTCGCGCCATCGACGACAGGATCCTTGGCGATCGTGAAGCGCACGGTCGGAGCGTCGAGTTCACGGCCGATGATGGTTCTGTTGGTCTCAGCGATACTCACGCCGTAATCGCTCTGCATGCACGCCCGTGCGTGATACCACCGGTACTTCTGCAGGTCGGTGAAGGTCGATGAGCTCTGACCGCCGTCGGTGCAGCTTCCAATGCTCTGCGACACACGTGCGATGGCGTAGCGCGTTGAGACGGCCTCACCATTGTGCGCTCCCTGCGCGTCGAGACCGACCGCAGCCGTCGTGTCGCCAGTGCTCGTGAGGGAAGCGCTCGCGAGTCGCGGAGCGCCGATGACGAACCCGTCGCCCTGCGCTGAGGCGCCCGTGTTCGAGCCGCCACCGATCTCGGGGACGTCGAACCTCGTGACCGGAGTCACCGTGAACGACACTGGTCCGACCGGAAGCGCCGTGTACTCACGGCTGCCCTGGTCGCCCTCGATCGTGCCGCCGTCGGCTCCGCGGTACGAGATCGCGAATTGACGCGTGTCGCTCGAGCCAGAGACGGAGAGGCGCACGCCGCCGGTCGACTGATCCGTGTTCCCGGGATTCTTGATCGATTCGACGGTGACCTTCGGCGCCGCCGGGGCCTGGTAGGCCCACGCGGTCACCGCAGTCGATGCCGCGGAGGATCCGACGTCGTTCACCGCCACCGCGGTGAACTCGTGCTTCTGGCCATTCGAGAGCCCACTGGCGACGCATTGGAAGGAGGAACCGCCAACGGCGTTGCAACTCGACGATCCGCCGCCCGAGAGGTTGACGCCCGACACGTCGGGGTGGGCCTGGCGGCCGCCGAGCGTCACGGTGAAGCTGGCGCTGTCTGCCGTGTACCCGGTCTGCTGAATGCTGGGACGACTCGGAATTCCCTGCGCGTCGAACTCGATGACGCCGTCGCCGGTGCGCCCCTGCGCGTCGACCACGGTGAATCCCACGCGGCACGTGCCGCCGATCTCGGGCCCTCCCGGCCATGAGACAGAGACGCTTGAATCTCCCACACGTGTGAAGCTTCCGTACGAACATCCGGCGCCACTCACGGCCGCGAGCTTCAACCCGCCCCCGCTCTTACCGGCGAAGGGGTCATGCTCCCCCGCGACGCCCACGAGTTCGGCGCCGCAGTCGCCGCCGACCGTGCACTGGAGCGCGACGGTCGCGCCCCGCGGCAGATCTCGCGGGGCCTGCCCCACCCGCAGGGTCAAGGGCGCGCGAGACTCGCCTGCGCCGCTCACAGCCACCGACACCGATTCCTGGCTGCCCGGCACCGCATCGGCCCGAGCCTCGACCGTGAGCGACCCGCCGCTCTGCGACACCGTGAACAGCGAACTGCCGCCAGAGACGTCGAACCGAAGCTTCGACACGTCCCCTTCGCGCCCGCCCTGCCACGAGATCATGTCGACCAGAGCGATCTCCGCGCTTGCGCCGGGATCGATGGTGCGAGTGAGCGGCGCGGCCTGTGCCGACGGGGCGTCTGGCACGATGACGATGGGCACGGGAAGCGTGGTCCACGCCTTCTGGCCGTCGAGCCTCGCCTGCATGAAACAGGTGTCGTTCCACGGCGCCTCGCGCCCGGCCGAATACCGCAGCCGGTCGCCCGAGACCGGTTCGCACGTGGCCTGTGCACGACCGACGGTGTACGGTTCGCGGCGTAACTCGACGCGATCGTCAGGGCCGCTGTCGACCAGGTCGCGCACGGCGACCTCCTGCTGCTCGTTCTCCTCGACCTTGACGGGCTGCAGGTTCGGCTTGAGCGTCAGTCGCAACTCGTCGAGCGGCGGCACCATGAGCAGCCCGTACGACGCGACGTCTTGGCCAGACGCATCGGTGCCCGACAGCTTGAAGACGACCGTGTCGCCGCCAGCCCGATACTCGCCGGAGATCTTCGAACCAGCTGCCCGATACGACTCGTTCGAGCCTGCCCAGAGCGAGAGTCGCAGCGTCGAGACGTCGCCGGTCGCCCAGCGCACCTTGTCGGTCACCACATCGACTCCGCCGGCGGCGAGTTCAGCCCGGTCGCGCACGTTCAGCACCGTGTCGGTGATGGTCGGCGCCTGCGCTCCGACACGTTCTGAGGTTTGCACGACGATGAGCCCGTCTGCAGTACTCTTCGTCGCCTCGGAGCGGATCGTGTACCGGTATGAAACGGTGCCCAGGTCTGCGCCCGGTTGCACCGAAACCCGCCCCTCAGCGAGCTTCGACAGGTCGAGTCGGCTGGCGAGCTGCTTCGCTTCGCTGCTGTTCTCGCCCCCGACGACGTTCGGCACCACCGACTCGATGGTGAGCTTGCCCCCGGCGGGGTCGATGTCATTGTCGAGCGGCCGCACCACCGCGGGGTCGCTCTTCGGCGTGAGGCGCAGATAGTCGGTCGACGCGATGATCGCGCTCGATTCGGCGGTCGGCACGACGATGACGGTGAGCTCGCCTGTTCCCAATCCGCCCTGAGGATCGCGTACCGTGTACGTCAGTTCCACGGCGCCCGCAGTAGCGCCCGCCGCAGCCTCGACGACGACACCGTTGCCCGCAGGATTGATCGTCGCCGAAACGCCGGCCTCAGCGTCGCCGTCGACGCTCACGAGACGTACGCGGTCACCGTCGGGGTCGACGCCGGAGAGCGGCACCCGCACCTGCGCCGTCGCTCCCGGGCTCACCCGCGCGGTCACCGAGGTCGGCTCAGGGTCGCGATTCGAGCCTTCGGGCAGCACGGTCACGATGACGGAGCCGACGTCGCCTGCGGCAGGATCACTGGCGCCGAACGCGGTGTAGCTCAGTCGGTAGGTTCCGGCCTGCTTCGGGGCGAGGTAGCGCAGCACGTTGCCGGATGCGAAGGCGAGCTCGCCCTTCGTTCCCGAGCCGACGATCTCGGGGTCGAGCACCAGTCGCTCACCGGGCGCCGCGACATCGTTCTCGAGCACCCGGATATCGACGACCGAACCGGCCCGCACCGTGGCGGTGTCGGCAACGGCGATCGCTCCGGTCGAGCCGGTGTCTGGCACTTGGAAGACGGTGAGCTGGCCTTGCGCCCGGGCCTCTCCCTCGGCGACGGTCACATCGATGGCGCCGATACGACCGGCACCACCGTCTGCAGTACTGCCGGCGACCCGCACCTGTGCATGGTCGATGATGTCGGCCTGTAGGTCACCGTCGGCCACTTCCACGCCAGCCACCGCGAGCGAGCGAGAAGCGGCTCCGGGAATCGCGTCGAGTATCTCCACCGTCGCGTCGGTGAGGGGCCGCACGAAGGCGCGGAGCGCGGGCAGTGCCAGCGGCGGCCCTGCCGGAGTTGCCGTCACGCGGAGCTGCCCCGTGATCTCGCCGCCGGTCACGGTATCGCGCACCGTCACCGTCACCGTCGCCGTGCCCGCAGTAGCGGCTTCCACGTCGACGGCACCACTCGTGGGTTTCGGTGTCACGCTCACCGTTCCGCTCGGATCGGTGGCATCGAGCAGCGCGTACGAGCCCGATCCGCCCGCCACGCGGTCGAGTGGGCGCACCGTGGCCGTGCGTCCGACCTGCACGGTCGTCGCAGTCGCGGTGAACTCGGGCGTCGCACTCGGGTCGACCACCAGGGTCAGCTCGCGCTGCGATTCCTCTCCCCTGCCGTCGCGCACGGTGACGCGCAACGCAATGTCTGATGCGCCGGCGTTGGGGTCGGTGTGTCGAATGCCGAGTCGACCGTCTGCCGTGACGATCGCCCGTACCGGATCCTCGGAGCGCATGGCCTCGGCCGCGGCGAGCGTCATGACATCGCCTTCGGGATCGACCCAGCCTTCGAGAATCGGGTACACGAGCGTGCCGCCCGGCGCGATCGCGGGTACCCGCCACTCGCGCTGGCAGCCCTCTACCGGGCACCATGCCGGCGCCGTATTGGTGTCATCGCCGATGACGGTGAGCGTGACCTGCGCCGGCTCCGAAACGAGTCCGCCATCGGTGATGCGATAGCTGAACGTTGCGCTGCCGCTCGCCTCCGCCGCGGGTTGCACGGTGAGCGATTGCCCGTCGGGCATGAGCTGCAGTGTGCCGAATGATTCGGGCAGGCTCTGCTCGCCGAGCGATTCCGGCACGATCGTGAGCACATCTCGCTTGTTCGCGTCGTAGTCGTTGAGCAGCACCGGAACCGGAGCGGGTTCGCCCGCGCGCACGCCGAAGGCATCGTCGACCGCGGTCGGGGCAACCTGTTCAGTGACGTCTTCGACCACCACCGTGCCGCGATCCTCTTTCGGCGGGTCAGAGATGGTCCACTGAGACAGCGGAATCAGCTCGCCGCCCGGCAGCGTCCACAGCATGCCGGTGCGCATCTCGTTGAGCACCCCGCGCTCGCCATTCGATCGGATGACCGGCAGCAGGTCGCCCGACTCGCGAGCCGAGTCGTCGATGATGAGCGGCTTCTCACCCTCCTCCGAGGTCCAGAGCGCTCCCGCGTTCTGCCCGATCCATGCCGCATACGCGACGTCGCCGACGTACACGGGCTGCGCAGGCGTTCCCGTGGTGTCGACCACGCGCTCCGATGCACCCTCGGCGTCGACGACGGTGAGCCCGCTCGTATCAGCGACGAGCACCCGTCGCCCGTCGCGTGTTCCGTCTCCCCCGCTCGCCTGCAATCGAGCCGAGCCGTCGAGTTCGAGCGACGCCGTCGCACCGCCCTCGCGCCAGAGCTCACCGGATTCCGGATCAAGCAGCACCCAGTCGCCCGCGACGAGCGCCAGCTGCGGGGAGGGCGCGTCTCCGGCGCCCGCCGGCACTTCGGCCGCCCCGCCGATGAACTCTCGGCTCACGGCGTCGTATTCGCGCACCGCGTCGTCATCACCGGAGAAGAGGGCTAGGCGGCCCGACTCGGTGAGTGCGATCGCCGTGGCGCGGTACGACGATCCACCGTCGACGCTGTCGGTTTCCGCTTCGAGCTGCGCGGCATCGCCCGCTTCATCATCGGCAAGCGGATCGACGCGCACGAGCGAGCCCAATCGGGATTCGAGTTCGGCGATCGCTTCGTCGTCTCCGGAGAGATCGGCAGAGCCGAGGGATCCGCCAGCCCCCGAGGCCGTCGAGTCCGAGGCGATCTCACCCGCGTACACGGCGCCCGACTCCGTGCGCACTGCGACGAAGCGACCGGCGCTCACCACCTCGCGGGTGCCGTCGGGCAGGCGCACCGCCGACGCGGCGCCGCCAGCCGCGTCCGCCTCTTCGTCGGACTCGGTGGCGGCGACGGTGGAAGCGGGCTCCGCCTCGGTCTCGTCGCCAGTGGTCTCGTCGCCGGCGGCCGCATCACCCGCCGGCGCACGGTCTCCGAGATCGACCGGATTGCCCGCGTCGAGCGGCCACGCGCGACCATTGCCGTGCGAGAGCACAGCGGCGCGTTCGCCCGACTGCAGCACGCCGCTCGGATCAGCGACCTTGCGCACCAGATCCAACTCGCCGGTATCGGTGTTCACGCGGGCGTACTGCCCCGCTTCGCGCGCGACCCACACCCCGGGCTCGGCACGCGGCGTCTCGCGCGCGTCGTACCCGTTCGCGATCACCGCGACCGTGGCAATGAGCGCACACGACACGACGCCGGCGATCCACCATTGCAGTCTGCGCAACCCTGAGCGCCCCTGGCCCGATGCCTGGCTCACCCGGCACCGCCGCTCATCGCCCAGAGCACGCTCGCAGCGCCTGCGACGACAGCGAGCGCGATTCCCGCTCCGATCATGCCTGCGCGCCACGGCGAGGTCGGCCGATCGAGAATCAGCCCGTCGTCGTCGGTCCCGCGCCGCTGCGCGAGCATCTCAGCACGCGCCTCGGCGCGCGTCACGCGCCCCACCGTACTCACGACGGGGCCGCGCGTGCCGGCCGGCACGGCCTCGGACCGCGGCAACCAGGCCTCTGCGACGATCTCGAGCGGAGTCACGTCATACCCGAAGGTGCGCTGCAGCTGCTGCAGCGCTTCGCCGAACTCGGCCATGGACGCGTAACGCTCGTGCGGGTTCTTGCGCAACGCGCGCGAGATGATCTCGTCGAAACGTTCGTAGCCCTGCGCGCCCGGGATCGCCTGGTAGAGCGCCTTCGAAATGCGCTCGGTGAGCTTCGATCGCGAGTTCTGAGCGCGGTCGGCGAGTTCGAATGGCGACCGGCCTGCTGCGAACGAGTAGAGCGTCGCACCCAGCGACCACACCTCGGTCGCGACGCTGCCCGTGCTCTGCAGCCCGACGACCTCTGGCGCCGACCAGGGAATCGACATCGCCATTTCTCCGTCGAGCTCGCGCCTGCCGAGCACCTGCGCGATACCGAAATCGGAGAGCGCCGGGCGGCCGAGCGTCGTGAGCAGCACGTTCGAGGGCTTGATGTCGCGGTGCAGCACGCCGGCTCGGTGCGCCGTCTCGAGCGCGCCTGCGATCCGCACGCCAGCATCGAGCACATCGCGCAATCGCGCCGGCTGCCCCTTCGTGAGAGCCCCCATCGACGCCGGGCAGAATTCCATCGCCAGGTACGGGTGGCCCTCGAGCGAAATGCTCGCTTGATAGATGGACACCACCGACGGGTGGCTGCTCAGGCGGGCCATGACATCGGCCTCGCTCTCGAACACCTCGCGAAGCTCTTCGACCGCTGCGGTGCCCTTGGCGGCTCCGTTCAGCACCTTCACCGCGACCAGGCGGCGCGGCATGTCTTGCTCATAGAGAAACACCTGGGCGAAACCGCCCGACCCGAGCGGGCGCACATAGCTGAACCCCGGGATCGAGGGAGCGCCCACCGGCGCGCGGTCAGCCATGCGCTGCTCCCGAGGCGATCGCGCCGCCCTGCTGCATTGCGCGTCGGAGCACGGCAGCGGCTCGGGAACAGTGTGTCACGTGAATATCCTAAACGAGGCGGCGCGGTCTGCAGACCGTATCCACAGGCACGAGGCTGCCTCGGAGCCGCCGGGCTGATCCTGCACCCGAAAACGCATCAGCCCCCGACCGCATGGCGGCCAGGGGCTGATGACAGCGTTCTGCTTACAGACCGGAAACGTCGAGCGGGATGCCCGGGCCGAAGGTCGTCGAAACGGCGCCCTTCTGCACGTACTTGCCCTTTGCCGACGACGGCTTCAGACGCGAGATCTCGTCGAGCACCGAGTTGATGTTGTCGGCGAGCTGCTCGGCCGTGAACGATGCCTTGCCGACGATGAAGTGCACGTTGGAGTGCTTGTCGACGCGGAACTCGATCTTGCCGCCCTTGATCTCGGTCACAGCCTTGGCTGCGTCCGGAGTCACGGTGCCGGTCTTCGGGTTGGGCATGAGGCCGCGGGGGCCGAGCACCTTACCCAGACGACCGACCTTGCCCATGAGCTCGGGGGTCGAGACAGCCGAATCGAAGTCGGTGTAGCCAGCGGCCACCTTCTCGATGAGCTCGTCGCCACCGACCTCGTCGGCGCCGGCTGCGATCGCTGCCTCAGCAGCAGCGCCCACCGCGAACACGATGACGCGTGCGGTCTTGCCGGTGCCGTGAGGCAGGCTCACGGTGCCGCGAACCATCTGGTCCGCCTTGCGGGGATCCACACCGAGCTTGACGGCGACCTCGACGGTCGTGTCGGTCTTCGTGGAACCGGTCTCCTTGGCCAGGGCGACTGCCTCGGCGGGAGTGTAGAACTTGTCTGCCTGAATCTTCTCGGCAGCGGCGCGGTACGCCTTTGACTTCTGTGCCATGTCCGATGCCCCTTACTCGACCGTGATGCCCATGGAGCGAGCGGTGCCCGCAATAATCTTCGCCGCAGCGTCGATGTCGTTCGCGTTGAGATCGGCCTGCTTCTGCTCGGCGATCTGGCGAACCTGCTCTGCGGTGACCTTCGCGACCTTGACGGTGTGCGGAGTGCCGGAGCCCTTCTGCACGCCTGCCGCCTTCTTCAGCAGCTCGGCTGCCGGCGGGGTCTTGAGAACGAACGTGAACGAACGGTCCTCGTACACGGTGATCTCCACCGGAACGATGTTGCCGCGCTGGGATTCCGTCGCAGCGTTGTACGCCTTGCAGAATTCCATGATGTTGACGCCGTGCTGACCGAGCGCCGGACCCACGGGAGGTGCGGGGTTGGCTGCACCGGCCGGGATCTGAAGCTTGATCAGACCGGTAACCTTCTTGGCCTTTGCCATGATTGTTTCCTTTCCATCGAACCCGCACGGTGGTGCGAGCTCTCCCGCGAGTCCGGCCGTTCCGGATGCGGTACTCGTCTGTGTCGACGCACGCCAGGGGCGTTCGCAGACGCAAACCAGGTAAGTCTACCCGATGATGCCGGATCGCGCACGCGCTCCCGCCGTCGGCGGCTCCCGCCGCTCCCACGCCGTCCACGGCAGTCGCCCCGGCTCACACGGTGAAGTCGACCGAGTGCCAACCCGTGGCGCCGTTCGGCGCCGGTGGAGCCTCCGCCGAGGTCTGCGTGTATCCCGATGCGTCGGTGGCCCGAACTCGAGCGGTGTGTCGTCCCGGAGTGGCCGACCATGGGAGCGTCCACTGCACCCACGTGTCATCGGAGATCGCGGTGGCGAGGGTCGCCTGCTGCCAGTCGCCGTCGTGCACCTGCACCTCGACCCCGGCGATCCCGGTGTGCTGCGCCCAGGCCACGCCGGCGATCGCCACCGTGTCTCCCGTTGCTTTCGCCCCGGAGCGCGGAGTGTCGATGCGGGAGGCGGTCTTGATCGGCCCGAGCTCCGACCAACCGCGCGGCGTCCAGTACCCCTCCGCGTCGGCGAACCGGGTCACCTCCAGGCGCGTGACCCACTTCGTCGCAGAAACGTATCCGTAGAGGCCCGGCACGATCAGCCGCGCCGGGAATCCGTGCTCGGCGGGGAGCGGCTCGCCGTTCATTCCGACCGCGAGCAGCGCGTTGCGGTCGGGATCGGTGAGCGCCTCGATCGGGGTGCCCGCGGTGAATCCGTCCGGGCCGGAGGAGAGCACCATGTCGGCGCCGCTCGCGACTCCCGCTCGCTGCAGGAGCTCTCGGATCGGGTACCCGAGCCAGGTCGCATTGCCGATGAGGTCGCCGCCGACGGTGTTCGAGACGCAGGCGATCGTGGTGATGTGCTCCTCGAGCGGCAGCGCGAGCAGCTCATCATAGGTGATGGTCATCGGAGTGTCGACCATGCCGGTGATCTGCAGCTCCCAGGCCGACGGATCGATCCTGGGGACCTGGAGGGCGATATCGATGCGATAGAAGTCCGCGTTCGGGGTGATGAGCGGGCTGATTCCCGTTGCGTCGAGGCTTGCGGCTGCCGGAACGGCAGGGGCCGCCTGCGCCGGGTTCGGCAGCCGGATCGCCGATCGCACGGCGGTGTAGGCGGCACTGCTGGCATTCTTCACTCGAGCCCCGACACCGATGACGATAGCGGCCGCCGACGTTGCGCCCACGAATAGCAGGAAGCTGCGTCGCTCCAGCTTCGCCGGGTCATTCTTGCGGTGCACGGTGCCCGCGGTTTCGAGCTGCATCGCGGCCCCACCCCAGGCCAAAGCCCGCGGCCGTCCGCGGTGCAGCACCCAGAACCCGGCGAACGCGCCGATCACGGTCGGCAGCGCCCAGAGGAACGTGGCCTCGGTGCGGGTCAGGATCGCGATCAGTGCGACGGCCGAGACCACCCCGAGCACCAGCACGCCCGTCCAGCGTCGGGCCAACTCGGCGATTCCCGCGATCACGGCGAGCGCCAGCAGCACGATACCGAGAATGACGAAGAGCGCCACCTTGTCGGCCGTGCCGAACAGGCTGATCATGGTGTCTTTTACCCAGCTCGGGGCGAGATCGATCGCGAGCGAGCCGACGGCGAAGAGCGGTGACGAGCGGGCGTTCACGAATGCTGCGACCAGTTCTGCGACGCCGAGCACCGCGAGTGCCGAAGCGACACCGAGCACCGCAGCAGCGACTCGTGTGCTCTTCCTGCCTGACTGCATGTGCTCACCGTAACGACGCAACATGCAAAAAGCCCCGCCGAAGCGGGGCTTTCCTGCAGATTGGGGGTTAGACCATCTTGGTGACCTGGTCGAAGCTGAGCTCGACCGGTGTCTCGCGCTCGAAGAGCGATACGAGCACCGTGAGCTTGCCGGCGGCCGGGTTGATCTCGCTGATGGTGCCGGGGAGCCCCTCGAAGGAGCCCGACTTGATGGTGATGGTCTCGCCGACCTCGAAGTCGATCTCGACGTTGCCCTGAGCCGCGGCGTTCGCGGCGGCCTTGCCCTTGGCGGTCGCGGCGGGCTCGAGCTCGACGGTGCTCTTCAGCATCTCGAAGGCTTCATTGATGCGCAGCGGAACCGGGTTGTGCGCGTTGCCGACGAAGCCGGTCACACCGGGGGTGTGGCGCACGACGGACCAGGTGGTCTCGTTGAGGTGCATGCGAACGAGCACGTAGCCGGGGATGCGCACGCGCGTCACCATTTTGCGCTGCCCGTTCTTGACCTCCATGACCTCTTCCATGGGGACCTGGATCTCGAAGATGTCGTCGACAGCGCCCATCGTCTCGCGACGGTTCCACAGGTTCGACTTCACCTTGCGCTCGTATCCCGCATAGGTGTGGATCACGAACCACTTACCGGGCCGGCGACGCAGATCTTTCTTGAAGGCCTTGTAGGGATCGACGGCGACTTCGCCGTCTTCGCCGGTCTCTTCTTCGGCTTCTTCGTCCACGATTGCGCTGGCTGCCGCCTCGGCCTCTTCAGCGCTGTCGATATCGAGCGCGTCCTCCACCGCGGAGTCCACATCGGGGTCCGTCGACTGCACCAATGCATCGAGTGCCGCGTCGAGGTCTGCCTCGGGGGTGTTGTTCTCGCTCGTCATCTCTACTTGCTTTCCTTGCTCTACGGTCGGTTCGTTCGGCGGCTGATCAGCCGAGCGTCGTTCCGAATAGGAAGACCGTCACGAATCCGAACGCCTGGTCGAGTAGCCACACCAGCGCCATCATGATCAGCACGAAGGCGATCACCACGAGGGTGAAGTTGATGAGTTCCTTGCGGGTCGGTGTGACGACCTTCTTCAGCTCGGCAATGACCTGCTGGATGAAGAGAATGATACGGCTGAACCAATTGCGCTTCGCCGCGCGATCGGCCTTGGCGCGCTCGACGAGGCCGCCGCTCTCCTCGACTTCAGTGCTGCTCACTCGCGTGTCCTTTCCGTTGCCCCCGTTCGGCGCTCTCACGCCGAACGGGACTTGCAGGGCAGACAGGACTCGAACCTGCAACCTGCGGTTTTGGAGACCGCTGCGCTACCAATTGCGCCACTGCCCTATGGAGTGTTCGACCAAAATCTCTGTGCCTGGCAGGCATAGGAAATTCTGGCAGAAGTCAACTACCGAGAGATACTCTACGTGATCGATCTGCCCGTGTCGAACCGAGCGCGGTGTGCCCGGGCGCGTCGCAATTCTTCACCCCGTCGGAGACCGTTTTCTCATCCACCATCCGCGATCGGGCGCCCCACGCCGAGGCGCCCGGGGATAGGATCGAACGGTGAGCTACATCTCCCGTTTATCAAAGAAGATCTCCGCAATCGCCGAGTCGGCGACGCTCAAGGTCGATGCGAAGGCGAAAGCCCTGCAGGCCGAGGGGCGTCCCGTCATCAGTTTCGCGGCAGGTGAACCCGACTTCTCCACGCCGGAGCACATCGTCGACGCCGCTCGCTCCGCACTCGACGATCCCAAGAACTTCCGCTACACGGCCGCCGCCGGCCTTCCCGACCTCAAGCGCGCGGTCGCCGACAAGACGGCGCGCGACTCGGGCTGGGCCGTCGATCCCTCCCAGGTCGTCATCACGAACGGCGGCAAGCAGGCCGTCTACCAGGCATTCCAGGTGCTGCTCGATCCGGGCGACGAGGTGCTGCTGCCCGCTCCCTACTGGACCACGTACCCCGAGGCGATTCAGCTCGCCGATGGCGTTCCCGTGGAGGTCTTCGCGGGAGCTGACCAGCACTACAAGGTCACGGTCGACCAGCTCGAGGCGGCGCGCACCGATCGCACGAAGGTGCTGCTGTTCGTCTCGCCCTCCAACCCGACCGGTGCCGTCTACTCGCCAGAGGAGACGCGGGCGATCGGCGAGTGGGCAGAGGCCAATGGGCTGTGGATCATCGCCGACGAGATTTACCAGAACCTGACGTACGACGGAGTGCGCGCCGTCTCCATCGTCGAGGCTGTTCCGGCGCTGCAGGATCGCGCAATCCTCGTCAACGGCGTCGCGAAGACCTATGCGATGACGGGCTGGCGTCTCGGTTGGATGGTCGGGCCGGCCGACATCGTGAAGGGCGCTTCGAACCTGCAGTCGCATCTCACCTCGAACGTCAATAACATCGCGCAGCGCGCTGCGATCGCGGCGCTCACGGGTCCGCAGGAGCCGATCGAGGCCATGCGGCAGGCGTTCGATCGTCGGCGCAAGCTGATCGTCGCCGAGCTCAACGAGGTTCCCGGCTTCCACTGCCCGACGCCCGAGGGTGCGTTCTACGCGTACGTCGACGTCACGGCGGCCCTCAGCAAGACCTATCGGGGCGTCACGCCCGAGACGTCGCTGGAGCTCGCGGACCTCATCCTCTCCGAGGCCGAGGTCGCTGCCGTTCCCGGCGAGGCGTTCGGCCCGAGCGGGTACCTGCGCTTCAGCTACGCACTCGGCGACGAGGCGCTCGTCGAGGGCATTCGCCGCATTCAGGCGCTGCTGAGCGAGTAGACAGCTCGGAGCTACCCGAACTGGGCGTAGAACTCGGCCGCTTCAGCCACGTCATTGTTGTACGAGGCGCTCGGGTTGTAGCCATCGAGCGCCTCGATCCAGTGCTCGCCCACGGTGAGATCAAGACCTGGATCGCACAGCAGCGCCGCGGCGGAGAGGGCTGCGTCGTCGATCTGATCGATCTCGATGCGCCCGTCTCCATTACCGTCTCGACCGAACATCGCCCAGGTCTCGGGGATGAACTGCATCGGTCCGACCGCTCGGTCCCACTCGGCATCACCATCGATCGCACCGCCGTCAGTGTCGGGCGTCGCCAGGAAGCGAGTGCCGTCGAGCGGCACGCCGATGATGCGCGGAGCCGTCTCCCCGGTCGCAAGGAGGCGGGAGCCGTTGATGCTGCCGTGTTCGGATTCGACCTTGCCGATGCCGGCGAGCATGTTCCAACCGAGGTGGCATCCCGGCTGCTCTGCAGTCAGCGTCACCGCGGCGCTGGCGTATGCGCGAAGCGCCCGTTGCGGGATTCCGGCATCCGCCGACACCCGGTCCAGCCAGGCCGGGTCGAGCGCTACCGCGTTCGGTAGGGCAGGCGGAGGCTCCGAGATATCGGAATCCGGCGCACTCGCAGCGGGCGCCGGTGATGGGGCCTGCGGTGCCGCCCGCTGCTCCCAGGTGCCGAGCGCGACCATCACCACAATGCCCCCGGCCAGGAGCGCTGCGGCGATCACCGCGCCTCCGAGCGCGAAGCGGAGCGCACGCCGCGGCGATCCTGCACCGAATCGAACGTCGGCCGCAGCGTGCGATCGTGCGTCACGGTGCGAGAGATTCATCGCCGTTCAGGGTACCGGGAATGAATCCGAGGCCACCGTGTTACATTTGTATGCAGGCGCATATATATGGCGCACACCATCAGCGGCCCCGATCACGGCACCGCGAGACACACAGGAGCACATCATGGAATTCGGGATCTTCTCCGTCAGTGACGTCACCCGCGACCCGGTCTCGGGCGAGACGCCGAGCGAGGCCGCGCGCATCCAGGGACTGACTGAGATCGCCGTGCACGCAGAAGAGGTGGGCTTCGACGTCTTCGCCGTCGGCGAGCACCACAACGCCCCCTTCTTCTCTTCGAGCCCGACGACCTTCCTCGCCTACATCGCGGCAATGACCACAACGTTGAAGCTTTCGACGAGCACCACGCTCATCACGACGAATGACCCGGTGCGCATCGCCGAGGAGTACGCGATGCTGCAGCACCTCGCGAAGGGCCGCATGGACCTCATGCTCGGACGCGGCAACACCGCGCCCGTGTACCCCTGGTTCGGCAAGGACATCCGCTCGGCGCTGCCTCTCGCCCTCGACAACTACAACCTGCTGCACCGCCTGTGGCGCGAAGACGTCGTCGACTACGACGGCAATTTCCGCACCCCGCTGCAGGGCTTCACGAGCACGCCGCGTCCGCTCGACGACGTGCCGCCCTTCGTGTGGCACGGCTCGATCCGCACCCCCGAGATCGCCGAGCAGGCCGCCTACTACGGCGACGGGTTCTTCTCGAACCACATCTTCGCCCCCTCCGAGCACTCGCTGCGCCTCGTGCGGTTCTACCGCGAGCGCTTCGAGCACTACGGCCACGGCACTCAGAAGCAGGCCGTGGTGGGCCTCGGCGGCCAGGCGTTCATGGCGAAGAACTCTCAGGACGCCCGGGCGCAGTTCCGACCGTACTTCAACGAGGCCCCGGTCTACGGTCACGGGCCCCGCATGGAGGACTTCACGAGCCAGACGCCGCTGACGGTTGGCAGCCCGCAGGAGGTCATCGACAAGACGCTCGGGTTCCGCGACATCTTCGGCGACTACCAGCGCCAGATGTTCCTCATCGATCACGCCGGCCTGCCCACGAAGACCGTGCTCGAGCAGCTCGACCTCTTCGGCTCCGAGGTGCTTCCCGTGCTGCGTGCGGAGATGGCGAAGGATCGCGACCCCGAGGTGGCCGACGCCCCCTCTCACGCCGACCTCGTCACCGCGAAGTACGGCGACGCGGCGCCTCGCCAGCCCCGACCGAACGCGAATCGGGGGGACAATGTCACCGGGGGTTCTCCGTACCAGGATTCACCTGCGAAGCAGGGCGCGGCGTTCGGGGTCGCTTGATCCTCCGCCCGTTCACGGAGGGGCGCTGCAGCGGTGGCGCCCCTCCCCACCCGGTCAGACCAGCAGCATGAAGGAGAACGCGAGATGGAACAGCCCACTCGTATCGATGTGCGCCTCGCCAATGAGGCCTGGGAGTCGGTGATGTCGGCGCACGCGGCGCTGATGCACACCTTCGCAGCAGAGCACATGTGGTCTGAGATCAGCATGCGTGAGTACGACGTGCTCTACACGCTCTCAAAGCGCGCTGGGGCGATGCGCATGTGCGACGTGCAGAGCGGCGTACTGCTCAGCCAACCGGCGCTCTCGCGCATGGTGGACCGCCTCGCGACGCGCGGGCTCATCGCGCGCGAGCCCGATCCCCAAGACGGTCGCGCCGTGCTGCTGAGCCTCACATCGGAGGGCGAGCGCCTGCAGCAGCAGGTCGGGCGGGCGCACGCGAAGAGCGTGGCGCGGCAGCTCGGATCCGCTCTCTCCGCTGCGGAGATGGATGACCTGCGGCGCCTCGCGGGAAAGCTCGTCGCGGGCATCGACTTACTCTGACCCCACCACGTCATCACCCCTATCGTTCCTTGAGGAGCACGCCATGAACACCCCCTTCGACGGACCGACTGAAATATCCTCCGCCCGCGCCTCTGACACCGCGCTCAGCACAGCGCCGCGCACGCTGGCCCTCGTCAGTGCGGGAACGAGCGACCCGTCGACCACGACGATGCTCGCGAATCGCGTCGCCGACGCCGCCGCGAAGCTCGCGACGAATCGCGGCATCGAGCTGCGGATCCGCTTCGTGGATCTGCGCGCGCTCGCCGAGGACGTGACCACGGCGCTCGTCACCCAGCATGTCTCCCCCGCACTGCAAGCCGCGAGCGACATCATGCGCGATGCCGATGCCATCGTCGCCTCGACACCCGTTTACAAGGCGGGTGCGAGCGGGCTCTTCACCGCGTTCTTCCAGGTGCTCGACAACGATCTGCTCATCGGCACCCCTGTGGTGCTCGGCGCGACCGCGGGCAGTGCGCGACACGCTCTCGTCGTCGACGATCAGCTGCGCGGGCTCTTCTCCTACCTGCGCACCATCACCGTGCCGACTGGCCTCTTCGCGGCGCCCGACGACTGGACGAGCCGCGACTTCGGCAAGCGCATTGAACGCGCTGCGACGGAGCTCGTCGCCCTGGTGGAAGGCGGATTCCGTGAAGCGGTGCGCGGTGAGACGTGGGGCGCGTACCAGCACTCATACGGCAGCGCCGGCGGCACCGAACTCGGTATCGACTTCGACAGCGATCTCATGAAGTTGGCGACGGGCGGGGCAGGACGCTGAGTTCGAACGCATCGCGTTCGGGCACCGCGCCCGCTGGCGCAACAGCGCCAGCCCACGGAGCGCAGCGCGGGGCAGGGCGCTGAGTTCGAACGCATCGCGTTCGGGCACCGCGCCCGCTGGCGCAACAGCGCCAGCCCACGGAGCGCAGCGCGAGGCAGGGCGTTGAGTTCGAACGCATCGCGTTCGGGCACCGCGCCCGCTGGCGCAACAGCGCCAGCCCACGGAGCGCAGCGCGGGGCGCTGGTTCGGTAAGACATTCGGCTTCGGTGGGGTCTGCGCGGAGCTTTCGGCCTCACGCAAGCCGAAGTTCTCACCGAATCCGCACCACGCGAGCGGCGATGCGAGCGGCCCAGCGCAGGTCGTGCGTGGTGACGACGACGGCACCGCCGGATGCCGTGAAGTCTCGGATGACCCGTTCGAGGCGGCGCATGCCGGCCAAGTCACGCCCGAGCGTGGGCTCGTCGAGCAGCACGACCTCGGGGCGCAGCAGCAGCGCCGAAGCGATCACCAGATCCTTGCGCTGCGCCGGAGCGAGGTCGTACGGGTGCTCGGCCGCCTGCTCGACGAGACCTGTCTGCGCGAGCACGCCGGCGACGTCCGTCGCGCGCTCCTCCCGAAGCCGCGCACGGTCTCGTCTGCGGTGCGGCGGAAGCGGCAGCGCACGTTCGAGCTCGGTCTGCGCCGTCGCTGCTGAGAGCTGAGCCCCCGGATCCTGCCCCACCCAGCCGAGCCACCGCGTGCGCTGATGCGCCGGCATGCGGACCAGTTCCGTTCCGCCGACCCGCACCGACCCTGCGGTGCCCGCCGTCGCGTCGACTTCGAGCAGTCCGGCGACAGCTCGCAAGAGCGTCGACTTGCCCGATCCGTTCGGTCCGACGATCGCCGCCACCTCTCCCGGGGCAGCGCGGACGTCGAGCGGTGGGAAGATCTCCGTCGTCGCGCGGCGCACACTCAAACCGCGCACGTCGAGAAGAGCTTCCGATGCGTTCACATGTGCGCCCGGCAGAGGTGGCGCAAGCAGGTGTGCAGCATCGCTCAGGGTGTTCCACACGCCGCGAACGCCGAGCGCCTCGTCCGTGAGCTCGGCCGGCCGCGCGCTGCCGACCAGTCGCCCGCCCCGCACGAACGCCACGCGATCCGCTGCGGCAGTGAGGTCGTCGTGCTGGTGCCCGGTGAGCAGCACCGATCCGCCTGCGTCGCAGAAGCTCCGCAGCGCTCGCACGAGCAGCATTCTGGCGTCGGGATCGAGCGAGAGAGCGGGCTGATCGAGCACGAGCAGTGCTGGTTCACCGGTCATCAGACTCGCGAGAGCGACGAGCTGCCGTTCGCCGCCCGAGAGCGTGTCGAGCCGGCGACCGAGCAGCCGCTGCATGCCGAACGTGTCGAGCACCGCGCCGATGTCCACCGGCCTCGTGCTGCCCGCGAGCCGGGCCGGGAGGCTCACCTCGTCATCGACGTAGCTCGTCATGCCCGTCAGCTGGGCCTCGGGGTCGTCGCCGAGCATCGCGACGCTGCCGCGCACCGTGATCGCGCCCGAGACCGCACCGCGATCGCCGAGCAAGCCCGCGGCAAGGCGGCAGAGCGTCGAGGTACCAGACCCCTGGGGGCCGAGCACGGCAATCATCTCGCCGGGGCCGATACGCAGGTCGATCTCCGCGAGTGTCTGAGTCTCGGAGCCGTGGAACGCGAACCCCGCTCGAGCGAGCGAGAGCACTACGGTGTCATCCACGCAGCACCTCCAGCAGTTCAGACGCTGTTGGCAGGTGCAGCACACCGCCGAGCGTCAAGGTCACGAGCAGCACCGTCACGACCGGCGCACCCCACCTGAGCACGCGCTGCGCAACACCGTCGGGGTGATCCTGGAGTTCAGCCGGCCGTGGCGACCGGCCGAAACCTCGCTGCTCGAGCGTGTCGTGCCGCTGGTCGAGCTGCACGAGCGACGCCGTCACCAGCCCTGCGATGATTCCGGGCATGAGGCGCACGCGCGTTGCGAGCCGCCCGGTGTTCCAGCCGCGCGCGCTTCGGGCGGCGAGCGCCCGCGTCACCTGATCGCGCAGCAGCGGCACGAGACTCAGCGCCGTGGCGCAGACGTATGCGATGCCGAGTGGCAGGTGGAGTCTGATCATGCCGTCGAAGGTGCGCGCCGAATCGGAGCCGAACGCGAACAGTGCGCACACGGCGATCATCGCGACGACCCGCAGCCACAGCTGCAGTGCCACCGACAGACCTTCGACGGTCACGGCTGCCGCGCCCCACTGCCACAAGACCTCGAGATCGTCGCCCGGATAGAAGAGTCCTTGTACGAGACCCACCATGATGAGCATCGGCACCGCGAGTACGGCGACCGTCGCGCACCAGCGCCCCAAGCGCACACGCGGAGAGCCCGCAGCGACCGCCGTCGCCGCGACGAGCAGTGCGGCAGGAACAAGTGGAGACGGAATGCCGTAGGTGAGCACGAGCGCGCACACGAGCAGCACGAGTTCAGTGGCCGGGTGCAAGATGCTGGGGCGGTGGATCGCGGGTCGTCCGTTCGCCGCACCGGTCGGGGCGGGCGCGGCGCTGCCCGTGTTCACGACCGGGTCGCCGGCGAACGGGCGATCCTCCACGATCAGCTCGAAACGCTGTGCGTCTTCGACCGCATGGCCGAGAGCGAGCGCATGGCGAGCGGATACCTGCTGACTATGCGCTTGGGCAAGGTGCGCAGGACGAGGAAGGCGAGCAGGAAGATGATCGCCTTGTCCGCGGTGTCGGAGGCGAGGCTCTGCACGGTGGTCGCGTTCAGCATCTCGAGCCCCGCCGCCTGCAGCGTCGCGACGATGCCGCCGGTGCCGACGCCGAGGCCTCCGCCGAACACGAAGGCTGCGACCGGAGCGCCGAGTGCGCCCCCGGGAATCCCTGCGATGGCACCTGCGAGCACGGCCCACCACGCGGCTCGGAATGCGCCGAGTCGTGCGGCCCATCCCGCTGCGGCGCCGACGAAGGCGGCGCCCGCAGTGAAGGCGATGACGGTGGGGTTGATGGTGACGCCCCAGATGAGATTGCCGAGCACTCCGGTCAGTGCGCCGGCAGCAGGACCGGCCAGCACTCCGACGATGACGGAGCCGAGCGAGTCGAGATAGAGGGGAATGGGCGTCAGGGTGCCGACGATCTGCCCGACGGTGATGTTCAGGGCGATGGCGATCGGCATGAGCGCGAAGATGCTGCGCGGAATGAGCGGCAGCGTGCCGGCGGCGATGAGCGCTGCACCGGCGAGATAGCCGACCATGACCCAGAGGGTGGTGTTGCCGAGATCCTGGCCGAGCGTCGCCGGTTGGGTGACGAGCACGGCGACGTAGGTGGCGATGATCACAGCCGCACCTGCGGCGGTGAGGAGGTACGCCCACTTCGGGGCGGTGGGGCGGGCTTCTCCGGGACTCATCGTGGTGATGAGCCCCTGCCCAGAGACGCTATCGCGTGCGGTCATACTGCGGTCCTTCCATCAGGGTGTCAGTGAGGTGGTCGAGAAAGTGTGCGGCGTCGACGCGACGAATGATCTCAGCGTTGGCCGGCCGGTTCCATCGCCCCAACCAATCGGCGATGGTCTCGCCCCGCGTCAGGGTGCCGGTGAGTTCCACATCGATTGGAGCGAACACCGTCTCCGCCCAGGGAATTCTGCCAGGCGTCGCCGTTCCGCGCGATTCGGCCTGCACCTCGGCCGGGTCGCGCGGGGCACCCGCACCGCGGATCGGCGGCACGGACGCTGCCGCGTTCCGCGCCCAGTGCACCGCCGTCGCCGCGACGTAGGGGTCGTGAATATGGGCGAGATAGCCGTGGCCGTCCTCCTCGTGGAACTCGAAGTAGAACCGCAGCGCCTCTCCGATCTCATGGAGCAACGCGGGCCACGGCGCCGGGGCCGAGTGCGCTCCATCGACGATGCGGCTGAGGCGCTCGGGCGTCATCTCGACCATCTCCGTCGCTTCGATCGGCCCGATCACCGGCGGGAACAGAGCTTCGTCAGCGATGTAGGCCCCGCCGAACGCGGCGAAGACCCGTGCGGCGGCCTCCGGGTCGTAGCTCACATTCCACTCCGTCGTCGGATGCGTGTTGCCGCGGTAGTTGAAGGCGCCGCCCATCACGAAGAGGCGCTTCAGCAGTCGAGGCAGCTCCGGCGCGATCTCGAGGGCGAGGGCGAGGTTCGTGGCGGGCCCGATCATCACGCCGATGAGTTCGCCTGGGTGCGCTCTCGCCGCGTCGACCCAGGCCTGCGCGGCGCTGAGATCTCGGGTGGAGCAGGTCGGATCGGGCAGCGTCGCGTACCCCGACCCGGTGTCGCCGTGGGTGACCTCGGCGTACTCGGGGTCGGCTGAGCCGGCAGCAGTCGCAGCTTCCGCCTCCTCCCGCGCCGCTGCGGCGGTCTGCGCGAGCGGATGCACCGCGCCGCGATAGACCGGCAGGTCTGCGCGCTCGGCCAGTGCGAGCCAGCCGAGCGTATTGCGCACGACCTGCTCCGTCGAGACGTTGCCGCCGCTCGCGGCGATCCCGACGATCTCGACGTCGGGCTGGCACAGCAGGTAGGCGATCGCTATGGCGTCATCGATGCCCGGGTCGCAGTCGAGGAAGAGCGGGATCGCGGGTTCAGCCATGACTCTATTGTGGCGCCGGACGGCCGATATGGGCGATGTGGCGCCCCGCGATCCCGAGCATGATCATTGCGGTGACGATCGCCGCGGCGCCGAACCAATAGGGCATTCCGGCCCCGAACGCTTCGGCGACCGGGCCGGCGACCGCGGGCGCGACGGCGCCTCCCATGAACCGCACCCCGGAGTACGTCGACGATGCCACGTTGCGGGGCAGATCCGTCGCCTCCATCACGGCCTCGGTCAGCGCAGTATTCATGACGCCGAGCAGCAGCCCGCTGACGATGATGACGACGACGAGTCCGGTCAGCAAACCGGTGAAGCAGCCGAGCAGCACGAGGCAGACGGTGAGCCCGCTGAGCATGGAAAACAGCACGGGACGCAGCCCGAAGCGGCGGGTGAGCGCCGGCGCGACGAGCACCGAGGTGATGGCGAGCGCCAGGCCCCACCCGAAGAATACGAGCCCGAGTTCGTGCGCGCCGAACTCGACGCCGAGCAGCTTCGCGGCAGCCTCCATCGGGTAGGGGCTGTAGGCGAGCAGCACGAAGAACCCGAAGTTGTAGAACAGCGCGACGAGCGAGAGTGACCGCAGTGCGGGATTGCGCAGCGCCCGGAAGCCAGCGAGGATCGACACCCGCTCGGCGCGCGGGGCGGCGTCGGTTACCGGTGCGGGCTTCGGCTGACGCAGCAGCACGAGGATCGCAATGAGCGCGACCCCCATCAGCGCTGCAGTGCCGAAGAACGGTCCACGCCACGACAGAGTGCCGAGCACTCCGCCGACCAACGGCCCAACCGCGAGCCCGACACCGAGCGCCGCCTCGTAGAGCACGATCGCCTGACGTGCGCCCCCGGAGGCCGCGCCGACGATCGCGGCGAGCGCGGTCGAGATGAAGAGCGCGTTGCCGAGACCCCAGCCGGCGCGGAACCCGATGATGGCGTCGACCGACGCCGATGCCCCGGCGAGCGCGGCGAAGATGACGACGAGCACCAGTCCGGCGATGAGCGTGCGCTTCACTCCGAGGCGGCTCGACACCCAGCTCGTGAAGAACATCGCAGCGCCCGTGATGAAGAGGTAGCTCGTGAAGAGCAGCATGGTCTGGCTCGGGCTCGCGCCGAGTTCGTGACTGATTGCGGGGAGGATCGGGTCGACCAGCCCGATGCCCATGAACGAAACGGCGCATGCGAAGGCGATCGCCCACACCGCGGTGGGCTGGCGCAGGATCGACGTCTTCTGGTCGGGCGACGATACGGCTGTGGACTCGGTGCCTGGTCGTGATTCAGCGGTGGTGGACGTGATCTGCTCCTCGTGGTCGGGCGCACTCGGCGCGCGGTTCATGCGGTGATCGGGGCGGGGGCGGGTTAGCCCGGGCGGGCGTCGATGCCGTCGCCGATCTGCTGCATGAGCTCCGCGGCGCGCGCGAGCGTGGCCCGGTCGAAGTCGGACAGCGCGTCGAGGTGCGGGCGCACCCGTGCTGCGGCGGCCGCTCGGTACTCCTCGAGGGCATCCACACCCGCGGGCGTGACGGAGACGAGCGTTGCGCGTCCGTCGCCGGGGTCGGGGGCACGACTCACCCAGCCCTCTCCTTCCAGGCGCTGCACCAGACCCGTCATCGAGGGCTGCGCGACGTGTTGCTGATGCGCGAGGGCGCTGATGCGCAAGGGCCCCGCCTGCTCGAGCTCAGAGAGCACGCGCCACGCGATGAGCGAGAAGCCGCCTCCGGCGAAGCGGCCGGCCACGCGGGCGAATCGCCCGGTGACGCGGGTGAGATCGAGCGCGAGCGCATCGGCACCTGAATTATTTACGGATTGCTGCGCAGTCACACAAGCGATGCTATCACGTCTTATATCGTACCACGATGCATTGGCATGTTCCGCGTGGTCGACGCCGTTGATACTTCACGGGATCTGGAGGAAGATTCGAGTCAGCGGGCCGCACCCGCTGCCGGCCCTCCGACCGGGACGCCACTGGCACAGGAGCCCCCATGACCGAAGCCGCAACGGGAAGAATCGTCATCGATCTCTTCACCACCCTCGACGGCGTCGCTCAATCGCCGGGGGCTCCCGACGAAGACACGAGCGGCGGTTTCCGCTTCGGCGGCTGGCAGGCGTCGTTCGATGATGAGATGGTCGGAGAGCAGGTGCTCGCGTACGTTGACCGCATGGACGCGCTGCTGCTCGGGCGCCGCACCTATGACATCTTCGCCGCGTACTGGCCGAAGCACAACGACCATCCGGTCGGTCGCACGTTCGACGCGGCACCGAAATACGTGGCGACCCGTAACCCTGACTTGTCGCCCGCCTGGAGAAAAACCACGCGCATCGGCGACGACCTCGCCGCTGAGGTGCGCGCGATCCGCGATCGCCACCGCGAGACCCACGTCGTCGGGAGCGTCGACCTCGCACACACACTCATCGCGGAGCGACTCTTCGACGAACTCTGCCTCTGGGTGTACCCGATCGTGCTCGGCGAGGGCCGCACGGTGCTTCCCGCCGGCACGATGCCGACGAACCTGCGCCTGATCGAGCCGCCGAAGAGCGGCAACGCGGGGGCGGTGCAACTGCGCTACGAGCTGGCCACGACCACGAGCTTCTGATTCGAGAACTCCCGAAGACCCTGCGCCCCGAGTTCGCGGCCGAACCCCGAGCGCTTGACTCCGCCGAACGGAAGCGCGGGACTGCCTCCCTTGAGCCGGTTGACCGACACCATGCCCGCAACGATCTCGGTGGCGAACCTCTCGGCCGCCTCGGGCGTATCCGCGAAGGCGGTCGCACCCAGGCCGTAGGGTGAGTCGTTCGCCAGTTCGATTGCCTCGTCGACCGAGTCGGCTCCGACGATCATGGCGACGGGGCCGAAGAGCTCCTGATGCCAGACCGCAAGCTCGCGGAGCGGTTCGAGCAGCACGACGGGAGCGAAGCGGCGCGGATCCTCGTCGTCCCGCTCGATGGATCCGCGCAGCTCGGCTCCCTGGAGCTGCGCCGAGCGCACCGCACCACGCAGCTCTTCAGCCGCCGCTTCGTTCGCGAGGGGGCCGAGCCGAGTGTCGGCGTCCAGCGGATCCCCCGGCTGCGCCGCGAGGAACTCCGCCGTGAAATCGTCGGCGAATTGCTGGATCAGATCTCGGCGCACGATGATCCGCTTCGGAGACACGCAGGTCTGCCCGGCATTCGACAGGCGCATGGTCGCAGCCAGGCGGGCGAGCTCCGCAGCGCGCGATTCGTCGAACACGATGAACGGATCGCTGCCGCCGAGCTCGAGCACGACCTTCGTCAGCGCAGCTCCCGCGGCCTCCGCGATCGCGGCACCCACCTGCTCGCCACCCGTGAACGAAACGCCGGAAACGAGGGGGTGCGCAATCGCCGCGAACACCTCGTCGTGCGTGAACTTCGAGTGGTGCACGAGTCCGTCGGGCGCACCGGCCTCGCTGAAGAGCTCTTCGACCAGCGCGGCGCTTCCCCCGCAGATCGAAGCGTGCTTGAACACGACCGCGTTTCCGAGCAGCAGGTTCGGGGCAATGCATCGGATCAGCTGATAGTGCGGATAGTTCCACGGCATGATGCCGAGCACCACGCCGACCGCTTGCAACCGCACCTCGGCGAGATTGCCGTCTTCGTGGGCGATGAGCTCGGGCCCCAGCAGCTCTGCGGCGTTTTCGGCGTAATAGGTCAGTATCGCAATGCACGACCGCACCTCAGCAAGCCCCTGAGTCATGGGTTTGCCCATATCGAGCGCCATCTGCCGAGCGATCTCGTCGGCGCGCTGCTCGTACAGTTCGGCGGCTTTCGCCAGCACGCGCGCACGGGCGCCAATGCTCTGTCGGCTCCACGGGGCGGACGCCGCTGCGGCGAGCGCGAGCACCCGATCGACCGTCGAAGGCTCGGTGCTCATACCGTCACCTCAGACGTCTGGGCGTCGAGCGCGGGTGACGCCGGTGCGGTGGGAACGGGATCGATCCGCACCCACAGCAGTGTCGATCGCTCCGCGGCGAGTGCGCTCTCGAGCGCCGGGCCGAAGTCGGCGATATCGCTGATGTCATGCGCCTCGAGACCGTGCGCACGGGCGAGCATCGCATAGTCGGGGTTCGTGAGCGAGGTTCCCGAGGGGCGCCCGGGAAAGTGTCGCTCCTGATGTGAGTGGATCGTGCCGAACCCCGCGTTATCGATGACGATGACGATGGCGCGTCCGTTCGTCGCTTGCAACGTCGCGAGTTCCTGGCCGTTCATGCCGAAGCAGCCGTCTCCGGCCAGTGCGACCACGGTTCGATCCGGATGCACCAGCGAAGCGGCGACCGCTGCGGGAACTCCCATGCCCATCGCCCCGTTCCGCGGCCCGATGAATGTGCGCGGCTGCTGATGATGCAGGTACCGCAGTGCGCCGATGACGTAGTTGCCCGCACCCACCGCGATGATGGCGTCGTTCGGGAGTTGACGCTGCAGCTCGCCGAACACCGAGCCGCGCCACGCGTCTTCCCCTGAGCGCTCCGCCGCCGGCGTGCTCCAGTCGAGGTACGCCTGCCGCGTGCGGTGCAGACGTTCGAGGCGCGCGGGTGTCGCCGCGCGCAGCTCGGTGAGGGATGTGAGCCAATCTCCCGGATCGGCGACGAACTGCACGGAGACCTGCCCCTCGTGCCCGAGCAGGTCGGCATCGGCGCTCACCACGATCGTGCAGTCTTCACCGCCGCCGAGCGTGTATTCGTCGGAGAGCACATCTCGCCTCACGGTGCCGAGGTAGCAGACCAGGTCTGCTGCTCCGTAGGCTTCGGACGCGCCCTCGTTGCGGCCGAAGCCGAGGCTTCCGACCCACGCCGCGGAGTCGTGCGGGAACGCGTCGTGACTGCGGAAGTCGGAGACGACCGGGATCGCTGCATGCTCGGCGATTCGGCGCAGCACCGCCGCGGAATCGGAGTTCCAAGCGTCTCCGCCGACGACGAAGACCGGCCGCTCGGCGGCGTCGATCGCCTCGATCGCTGCGCTGACCGATTCGGGGGCGAAGATCACGGCGGGCCGCTCGGTCTGCCGCACCGGAAGCACTCCCGCAGCGCGCTCTACGAGCACCTCTTCGGGCAGGCCGACCACCACGGGGCCTGGTCGACCCGACTCGGCGATCTCGAAAGCGCGCGCGACGCGTTCCGCCGCGGTCTCGGGAGTATCGAGGATGAACACGGCTTTCGCGGTGCTGCCGAACCACGCCTTGAGGTCAAATTCTTGGAACGACTCCAGGTCGCGCACGTGGGTCGAGATGAGCCCGACGAAGACGACGAGCGGCGTGCAGTCCTGGTACGCGGTATGGATGGCGATCGAGGCGTTGGCAGCGCCCGGCCCGCGCGTCACCGCGACGACCCCCGCGCGGCCCGTGAGTCTCGCTTCGGCCACCGCCATGAACCCGGCCCCGCCCTCGTGACGAGCGGTGACGAGCTCGATATGGGAGTCGTGCAGGGCATCGAGGAGTCCGAGGAAGCTCTCCCCCGGCACTTGATAGACGCGAGGAACCTCGCGAAGCTCGAGCTGCGTGACAATGGTATTCGAGACGAGGTCGGACATGCGCACCTTTTCCTGGGATGTACTGCTGAGGGGGTGCGAGCCCGCGGCCCGCACCCCCGCTCGCTACTCGGCCGTGTAGTTGTTCGCTTCTTCCCGGATGGCCTCGGGGTCGAAGTCGTTGATCTGATCGGTCAGGTCGTGGTTGAAGAGCGTGGCGACGTCGTAGTCGGCTGCCGCGCCCTCGATGACCCCGTACTCGGTCAGCAGATCCACCATCTGCTGCAGATCCTCATCGGTCTGCAGCCCGTACTGCCCCGAGCCGCCCTGACCACCGGTCAGTTCGAGACGCGTCGTGAGCTGGCGCACCGCGAGCGCGAGCTGCTCTTCGTCCGTACCCTCGGTCGGCTTCGCCGAGGGGTACCGCTCCCAATGCAGCTTGATCGACGCTTCCGGGTTCTCCTCGGCGAAGATCGCTCCCTTGTAGAACGCGCGCCAGATCCCGGCGATCATCTCGGGGTCGTTCTCGACCACCTCGGTGGAGCAGACGAACGTCGAGGTGCCGTTGAGGTCGTTCATGACGGAGTCGAGGTTCACGAGCTCCTCGCCGAGCAGCGACTCGACCACGAGGTTCGGGCTGTCCCACGCGGAGTAGGCCTCGATCTCCCCTTGCTGGAAGGCGAGGGCCGTCTGGGCGCCGAAGCCGACGGGCAGGAACTGCTCTTTCGACGCCGAAGCGCCCGCGGCCTCCATGCCGCCGATCGCGTAGTTGATGCCCGTCGCGGTCGCAGAATTGCTCCCGATGGTCTTGCCCTCGAGATCGGCCACCGATGTGAAGCCCGACGACTTCGGCGCGACGACGCGGAACATGTTGCCCGCGGTCGAACCGACGATCGTGATCGAGGGGTCGCCTGCCACGGTGGGCAGTGCTGTCGCGACGGACGCGTACGTGCACACCGAGTTGCCCGACACCACCGACTGCACACCCGAAAGCGCGGTCTCGACGGGTTGCATCGTGACGTCGAGGCCCTCGTCGGCGAAGTAGCCGAGATCGATCGGCACCGTCGCGTAGCTCGCCGTCGCAGCCGAGAGCGTCTGGTCGGTCACGGCGAAGGTGATCGGCGTCAGGTCTGCCGCCCCTTCGGCGGATGCGTCGCCTTCCGACGACGCGCAGCTGGAGAGCGCGAGAGCCGCGATCGCCGCGAACGCCGCAGCTGCGGTGATCCTGTGTTGCTTCATTCTGATGTTCTCCTCTATGAGATGGCTACATTGCCTGCGGATCGAAGTGGTACAGAGAGCCTGCGCTCAACGCTGGTATTTGCGCAGAAGGAAATTGAGTCCCGCCATCGTGAGCCAGATCGCGACGCCGAAGCAGCCCAGCACGAAAAGCAGGGCGAAGGTGGTGCCGACCGAACCGGTCTGCACTGCGGCCTGGATCGCGAAGCCCATTCCCTCGCGAGCGGAGACGAACTCCGCGACGATCGTGCCGATGAGCGCGAGCACCGCGGCACTGTTGAGCGCCGGAAGCAGGTAGCTGATCGCGTTCGGGATCCGGAGCTTGCGAATCACCTGCCACTTCGAGGCACCCACCGAGCGGAAGAGATTGACCTGATCGTTATTGATGTTCGTCATGCCGACCAGCGCGTTGACGAGAATCGGGAAGAAGGCCATGAGCGCGGCGAGAATCACCTTGGGCGTCGTGCCGTAGCCGAAGCCGGCGATGATCAGTGGAGCGATCGCAACCTTCGGGAATGTTTGGATGATGATGAGCATCGGGTAGACGGCCTTGCGCAGCGACTCCGAGAACACGAAGAGGAAGCTGATCAGCAGCGCGAGCACGATGGCGATGGTGAGACCGAGGATCGTGATCTGCGCCGTTGCCGCGAGATTCGTCCAGATCGTCCCGTCCGAGAACATGCGCCCGAGGGCCTCCCCGACCGCCTCCGGCGGAGCGAGCAGCAGCGGCGACACCCACCCGCGTTCGGTGCTGACATTCCACAGCCAGAAGCCGCCGCCGAAGATCGCGATCACGATGAGCACCGCGCGCACGTTCGTCGAGGCGAAGACGCTGCGCAGCGTCGTCTCACGCCCGGTCGTCGTTCGCACGTCATCGCCGGAGAGCACCGGCATCAGTTCGGTCTTGGTCGCGCTCATGGCTTTCCACCTGCCTCTGCATCGTGCGTGGGTCCGCCGGCCGCCTTCGCGGCTTCAAGACTCACGCGCCCGCGCCTCACGAGCTCGTTGAATTCGGGCGAGGTCCGCGTTCGTGCCGAACGAGGCCTCGGGAGGTCGACGTCGATGACGTCGACGATGCGCCCAGGACGCGCCGACATCACGACGATCCGGTCGGAGAGGAACACCGCCTCCGAGATGCTGTGCGTGACGAAGATGACGGTCTTCGGCTCCGCGTTCCAGAGTCGCAGCAGTTCCTCGTTGAGGTCCTCCCGCGTGAACTCGTCGAGCGCGCCGAACGGCTCATCCATGAGCAGCAGATCGGGCCGCGTGATCAACGACCTCGCGATCGCCGCGCGCTGCTCCATGCCGCCCGAGAGCTCGCGCGGGTAATGCGACGCGAAGTCTTGGAGGCCCATCATCTCGATGAGCTCTGCGGCATATGCGTGATCGGCCTTCGAGGGGCGGCCGTTCCGAATCTCGATCGGTAGCAGGATGTTGTCGGTCACGTTGCGCCACGACAGGAGCGTCGGCTTCTGGAAGGCGACGCTCGCCGACGGCAACGTTCCAGAGACGACTTCGCCGCCTGCGCGTATCTGGCCGCTCGTCGGGGTATCGAGACCCGCGATGAGTTTCAACAGCGTCGATTTGCCGCACCCGCTCGGGCCGATGAGCGACACGAACTCGCCCCGCTCGAACTCGACATTCGTTTCGGAGAGCGCGTGGATCTCGAGACGCTTTCGACGGAAGACCTTCGATACGCCGTCGACGCTCACGCCCCCCAACCGCGTCCGCTCTGCTAGTGACGCACTCATACGGCCCCTCCCATCTGCTTCTCCCGGACGTCATCGATGACGCGGGTGGTGAAATTCATCCAGTTGCCTCCGAGCACGAGATCGCGCTCCTCCTGCGTGAGCCCCCTCGCTTCGAGGGCGGCTCCCAGGCGCCCGAAGTCCTGCGGCCCGCCGAACCAGTCGGGACGGGCCGAGGGCGCGACGCCGGCAGGCGGAGATGCGCCCTGCTGCGGCTTCCGGCTCCAGCGCCCGCGCCGCATCCATTCCCGGTACTCGTCCGTGCCGCGCTGATTCGCGTCGGTGCCGATGCCGATGGCGGCGAGACCCAAGAGATCGATGGATCGGGCGACCATCTCCGACCACAGCTCGGGGGTGGCGATCCGGCCCCGCGTGAGGTTGTGATAGGTCGTGAGTCCGATCACCCCGCCGCGTTCGACGAGCGGCCGGAGCACCTCGAGCGGCTTGTTGCGCGGGTGCTCCACCAGTTCGAAGATGTTCGCGTGCGTCACCGCGACCGGCAGGCTTGACGCGTGCACAGCGTCGAGCGACGTGCGATTGCCCACGTGCGAGAGGTCGATGACCATGCCGGTGCGATTCATCTCGCCCACGACTTCAGCGCCGTACCGGGTCAGCCCGGAGTCGTGCGGATCGTAGCAACTGCCCCCGATGTCGTTCTGGATGTTGTACGTCAGCTGCGCGACGCGCACGCCGAGATCGGCGAATACTTCGACGAACCCGAGACGCCCCTGCAAGAACGAACTGTTCTGGAATCCGAGCACGATGCCGAGCCGGCCGGCGTCGCGGGCCGCGCGCATCTCCGCAGCGCTGGTGACGATCTGCGCGATGTCGCTGTTCGCTTCGGCCAGCTCGCGCCACGAGACGATCGCATCGAGCGACTCGATGGCGTCCTCCCAGAAGCCGCACGTCACAGTGACGACGTCGACGCCGCCCTCCCGGATTTCTTCGATGCCCCGGCGGTCGAGCCGGGAACAGATCAAACTATCGACAATCATGGTTCCCCCCACGGGTTTCAGACCGAATAGTGGAGGAGCGTTTCGCTCACTCCGGTGTGTGTGCGCGAGAGCTCCGACTCGATGCTCAGCGCGAAGTTCGATGGTTGGTAGATGCGCCACCACTGCTCGCCCGACACGTCGATGCCGTTTCGCAGCAGCTGCACCACATCTGCCCCGCGATCGGCCTCGCAGGGCGCGATGGAGATGCGAAGCGTGCCGGCGTCGTGGTCCGCCTCCGAAGTCAGCGCGTACCCGTGGTAACGCGCGCGCACCTCGAGTCCGGCCGAGCCGACGATCGATTCAAGACCGCTCACGATAAACGGCGCCGTCGGATCGTCGGCCGCCGCCGCGAGCAACGCATTGACGATCACGTCTCCCGCGAGCAGCAGGCTCTCTCCAGCGACATCGATGCCCGCGTCGGTGACTCGCGCGCCCGTCCAGGTGCGGCCGGGTTCGCGAGCCGTGATGGCGCGCTCGAGTTCGTCGAGCCCGGCGCTTCCCGTGACCGCGATCGTCTCGAGCACGAAGTCTCGCACCCCCGGCCACATCCCCTGAGGGCAATCGAGCGCCATGACGAGCCGCTCCACGATGAGCGAGAGTTCACGGCGCGACATGCGGATGCGCGCCGGAATGTGATCCGTGTGCGGAAGCGTTTCCGGATCGTCGTTCGCGAAGGCCGAAAGAACACTTCGTTGTTGTACTTCGAGAGCCACTGCTGTCATTCTCCTTCTTCGATTCGCTGCTACGCGGCGAGATCGTTGTTGATGCGCGTCGCGGCGCGCTGCATCGTCGTGATGAGGGTGTCGTCGGGCAGCACGCCCTGTTCGGTGATCACGCTCAGCGCGCCGACGCAGGCTCCGCCCTTCATGATCGGCACTGCCACGGCGGTGATGAGGTCGCCCAGCCACACCGAGTGCACGAGCGCATAGCCCTGCGTCCTGACCCGCTCGTACACGGAGTCGTCGAGCACCTCGGCCTCGCGGGCGACCGCCCGGTAGACATCGTCTGAGAAGCCGAGCAGCACCTGCCCGGAGGCGGAGGAGCGCGGGGAGACCCTGGCTTCGTAGCCGCGTCGGATGAACTTCGCGCGCACCGGTTCCACGCGCTCGACGATCACCGGACTGCTCTGCTCCATCACGGCGAACGAGACCGGGGCTCCGAGTTCGGCGACGGCCTCCTGCATCACCGGCAGCAGCACTGGCCTGAGCTCTTTCGCCGGGTTCACCTTGGTCGCGAGCTCGGCGACATGCAGGCTCAGATGATAGGTGGCGCTCTCGTCTTGGAACGCCCACCCGGCGGCAACAGCGGTCTGCAGATACTGGTGAGCGGCTGCGCGCGCCCAGCCCATCCGCTCCGCGAACACGGAGACCGTCGTTCCGTTCTCCGATGTGGAGAGCATGTCGATCGCGGCGAGCATCTTCATGCCCGTCTGCAGCACCGGGGTGCCGGCCTTCGTTCGCCCCTGCTCGTCGGCCCGCTCCGCGTTCACGCGCTCACCGCCCAGCGCCAGTCGCGCGGCTCCAGATCGAGGTCTCGACCGAAGTGCGCGTTCTCGAAGATCAACCCGCGCAGGTTGCGCTGGTGCACGTCGCGGGTCTTGTCGAGTCCGTAGCAGAACGCGTTGAACAGCCTGATGATGTACGCCGGCACGAAGCGGTCGTCGCGAACGTCCATGTGCGGGGTCGCATAGGGCAGGTCGGCGGTCGCCTGCACATATCCGACGATCTGGCCGAGATGCGGGTGCCGCGCGACGAACCGCCCCACCCGCTCGGCAGGAATGGCATGGCCCAACGCCTGCTGCAACTCGCGCACTCCGCCCAGCAGGTCGACCGCGAGGTCGTTCGTGCGGTCTGGCACCTCCGCGACAGGGCCGCTCCGCGGTTCCTCGGAGTTGCGCGACTTGTACCAGATGCGCGAGCGATCCTCGCGCGAGGCGACCGGGAACTCCGTGACCCAGGCGAAGGCCCGTGAGATCTGGGCCGAGAGCTGAGCGACGGTCGCCGTGGGGTCGACCTGCTTTCGCTCGTCGACGATGAGGGAGCGGGTCGCCTCGACGACCTGCTCGACCGGCGCGAGTTCGAGCAAGAGGGAGTGGAACATCTCTTGCGCGTCAGGGGTCACCGTATCCGGAATCGAACGCGAGACCTCGCCGAGCGTCACTGCGACGCCGGCCGCGTGCATCTGCTCCGCTTTCCGCAGCAGTCGCCGCACGACCGCGAGATCGACCGCGACCGCTTCTCCCGAGGGGAAGACACCGTAGTCCGTGCTGTCCTGCTCCTTGAACTCGATCGCTTCGCAGAGCAGCTCGTCGACGCGAGCGAAGACCTCGGCGGTGACATACCGCTCGAATACCCCCGCGAGCAGCGTCTCGTATCCGCTGAGCCACGCGTTGACCAGCTGCGGGCGATTCATCGTGAGGAGCACGAGACCGAGTGCCGACCCGTTGCCGACTGCAATGCTGCCCCGCGTGCGTTCGTCTGCCTCGACGGCATCCGCGCTGCGGGCGCGAGCGATGCGATTGACCAGATCGAGTGAGATCTCCCGCATCATGTACGCGGTGAACAGCTGGGCGTAATAGGGAGTCGCGAGCGGGTGCTCGGCACCGTAATTCTGGAAGTCCTTGGTACCAAAGGTTCCGTTGCCGTCGAGACCGGTGTTGCGCAGCAGGTACCCGACCTCGGCGATGCGCTCGAGATCGGGCTGCTGCGCCGCAGACAGCGCGTCGACCACGTGGTCGAAGACGCGGATGCTGCGATTCGCGCGGAACCAGACGAGCGTCTCTGGAGTCGCGCGGCCCGCGTAGAGGCGGGGAATCGCCGTGCGCGTGTCTTCGAGCTCTTCGTCGGTCACCTCGCCGTCGATCAACGCTCCGACGATGTCCCAGCTCGACCCGATGATGCGCGGGCTGCGATCCACCATCTTCGGCTCTTCAGAGAAGGCGACGACGTGCATGACGTGCCCACCGGCATCGACGCGGTACAGCACGCGACCCGCCCCGACGCGATCGATGTCGGCCGCGACAAGCTCGATGCGCCAGTGCTCCCGGTGCATCTTCGCGTACAGGCTCCGCGCCGCGCTCAACCGATTGGGCTGCAGCGCTCCGAGGCGACGCGGGTTCATGACGGTCTCGGCTGCGCGACCACGGGTATCGACCTGACGGTTCTTCATGCACTTCCTCGGGCTCTGCGTTCGCTGTCTAATATGTACAGACGGCATCTTGTTCTGCAATACGAGCGATGCTAGCATGCGATCTATCCGCTGCCAAGGAACAGGAGACGCATGGAGTCGAAAGCGATCACAGCTCGGCCCTCGCCGATGCTCGTGCGCTTGGTCGAAGCGATTGCCGCAGTCGCCCCCGCGCTCGCCGATCGTGCACGGATCGTCGAGGGAATCGAGCAGCTGGGAGACGAGTCGCCGATGTCTTCGGCGCCCGAAAGCCTGGTCGTCGAGGCGCACTCGCCCGGCGAGGTGCAGACCGCGGTGTCCCTCGCCGCGAGGCACGGCGTTCCCGTGGTCCCGAGAGGCGGCAGAACCGGCCTCGTCGGCGGCGCGGTCCCCGTCGTGCCTTCCCTGGTGATCGACGTCTCCGGCATCCGTTCCGTGCGCGAACTCGATATCTCGGGGCGTTACGCGCACCTCGGCCCCGGCGTCACCATCGCGGAAATCGGCGAGATGCTCGCGCCGCACGGCATGCTGTATCCGCCCGATCCCGCAAGCATTGCGCGCGCCACGATCGGGGGAACGGTCGCGACCAACGCGGGTGGCCTGCGGTGCGTGAAATACGGCGTGACGGAGCGATGGATCCGCACGCTCGACGTCGTGCTCGCGGATGGACGACTGGTGACGCTCGGTCATCGGGTCGTCAAGGATGCGACGGGCTTCGACCTCACGCACCTCATCATCGGCTCCGAGGGCACGCTGGGGGTGATCGTGGGCATCGGCATCACGTTCTGCCGCGCGCCGACGGATGCGCGGCTCACGCTGGCGGCCTTCGGCTCGGCGGACGCCGCGGTGGCTCTCGCGTCTGACACGCTCGACGCGCTCACGCCCAGCATGTGCGAGATGCTCGACGCCGGCGCTCTCGCAGCCCGCGACACCGCGCCGATCGTTCCGCTCATCGGTCGTCCCTCCGAGTGGGGGGACGACCCGACGCTGCTGATGATCGAGGTCGACGGCTCGGCGGTCGATGCGGAGCACACGGCACTGCTCGAGCTGCTCGAAGACGCTGGAGCCCGCGTGCACACCGTGGCGCCTCAAGACCTCGAAACCGTGCTCGCGGTGCGCCGCGGTGGGTCGGCCGTGCGGTCTGCGGGCGCGCCCCAAACGGCCGAAGCACTCGTCGAAGCGTCAGGATCCGTGCCCGCGCTGCCGCAAGACGTCTCGGTGCCCCTGTCGAGGCTCGCCGAGGCAGTGGGCCGCATCCGCTCGATCGCCTCGGGGTTCGAGCGAACCGGCAGCAGGATCGCCGCCCACCTCGGCGACGGCAACCTGCACGTGCTGCTCGTCGCAGACCCCGCCCCCGCGAATCGCGACGAAGCACTCGCACGATTGCACGCGGCGATGGCGCTGATCGTCGACGCCGTGCTCGAACTGGGCGGCACTGCGTCGGGTGAGCACGGCATCGGCGCACTCAAACGCCCGTTCGCCGCCCTCGACCTCGGCGCGGACGTCGTGGAGATGCACCGCAGCATCAAGCTCGCGCTCGATCCGCAGTCGCTCATGAACCCCGAGAAAGCGTTCTGACATCCAACAGCTAGGAGCATCGTGACCACTGCAGCACCACTCACCCGAATTCCCGAAGACACCGGAGCCGCGCTCTCTGCGCAGACGACGATTGTCGGCGAGCTCGCGTTCACCACTGCGATTCCCGTTGACGCGAGCGGAGACGTCACGGGGGACATCGAATCCCAGAGCCGCCGCGTACTCGAGCGCCTCGAGGCAAAACTCACCGCCGCGGGATCGGGACTCGACCGCATCGCGCACCTCACCATCCACCTGTGCGACATTCCGACGAACAAGGATGCCTTCAACGCGGTCTACCGCGAGGTGATGCCGGAGGGTACCCGTCCCGTGCGCTGCCTGGTGGGCGTCGCGGCACTCGCGAGGCCCGAGATGCTCGTCGAGGTCACCGCGATTGCGGCTGTTCGGCATCAGTGAGACCAAGCCCCGCACGCAGCAGCGCCCGCCACCCTCGATCAGTCGGGGCGGCGGGCGCTGTCGCGTGCGCGGTGTGAATTACTTGCCGACGTACCCGTCGGCAACGTTCAGCGCCTCGTCGATGATGTCGAGACCCTTCACGAGGTCTTCCTCCGAGATGATCAGCGGAGGCGCGACCTGCAGACGGTTGCCCGCCGCGAACGGCCAGAGACCCGCCTGCTTGCACGCGGCGACCACCGCGTTGAACGGAGCCGCAGCCTCGCCCGCCGCATTGAAGGGAATGAGCGGCTCGCGGGTGTCGGGATCCTTCACCAGCTCGATCGCCCAGAAGAGCCCGGTACCGCGCACTTCGCCGACGGACGGATGCTTCTCAGCGATCTCGCGCAGGCGGGGCTTGACGATGCGCTCACCGAGATCGCGCACGCGCTCGAGAATGCCCTCCTCTTCGAAGATATCGAAGGTCGCAACGCCAGCAGCGGCGCCCAGCGGGTGTCCGCTGTAGGTGAGCCCGCCGGGGAACGGCTTCTGATCGAAGGTCTGGTGCACGGCCTCCGAGATGACGACGCCGCCCAGCGGCACGTAGCCCGAGTTCACGCCCTTCGCGAAGGTCACCAGGTCGGGGTGCACATCGAACGCCTGGAAGGCGAACCAGTGGCCCGTGCGACCGAATCCGGCCATGACCTCGTCGGCGATGAGCAGGATGCCGAACTCGTCGCAGAGGGCGCGCACACCGGCCAGGTAGCCGGGAGTCGGGATCAGGATGCCGTTCGTGCCCGTCACGCTCTCGAGAATGATCGCCGCGATGGTCGCCGGCCCCTCGAGCTCGATCGTGGCGCGCAGGTGCGCGAGCGCCCGCTCCGTCTCCTGCTCCGGCGTCTCCGAGTAGAAGACCGAGCGGTAGGGGTAGGGCCCGTGGAAGTGGACGACGCCGGCGTCGAGCGTGCCGTTCGCCCAGCGGCGCGGCTCGCCCGTCAGCGTGATCGCCGTCGATGTCGACCCGTGGTACGACCGGTACCGGGCGAGCACCTTCTGGCGACCCGTGTGGTGGCGCGCCATGCGCACGGCGTACTCCACCGCATCGGCGCCGCCGTTGGTGAAGAACACCGAGCGTGCGCCCTCGAAGGAGTGCTCGACGATGCGCTTGGCGAGCTCGCCGCGCACGTCGTTCGCCATGGCGGGCTGGATCGTCGCGAGGCGCCCGGCCTGCTCCTGGATCGCCTTGACGAGCCCGGGGTGCTGGTGGCCGAGGTTCAGGTTGACGAGCTGGGATGAGAAGTCGAGGTACTCGGTGCCGTCGTAGTCCCAGAACCGAACGCCCTCGCCCTTCGCGATCGGCAACGGGTTGATCGCGCCCTGCGCGGACCACGAGTGGAAGACGTACTGCCGGTCGTTCTCGCGCACCTCGCGCTGCGCCTCGGTGTCGCCGAAGCTCTGCTCGGCGCCGTTGAGGTCGATGTAGTCGCTCATTCGGTCAGCTCCTTAGTGGTTGCTCGGGAAGCCGAGGTCGATCTTCGACTGGTCGGCGTGCGGCCAACGGGTGGTGACGACCTTCGACCGGGTGTAGAAGTTGATCGACTCGGGGCCGTAGATGTGGGCGTCGCCGAAGAGCGAGTCCTTCCAGCCGCCGAACGAGAACGCACCGACCGGCACGGGGATCGGCACGTTGATGCCGACCATGCCGGCCTCGACCTCGAACTCGAACTGACGCGCAGCGCCGCCGTCGCGGGTGAAGATCGCGGTGCCGTTGCCGAACTGGTGCGAGTTGATGAGCTCGAGGCCCTCCTCGTAGCTGTCGACGCGCACCACGGCGAGCACCGGCCCGAAGATCTCCTCGAGGTAGACCTTGCTGTCGGTCTTGACGTGATCGATCAGCGAGACGCCGGTGAAGAAGCCCTCGCCCTCGAACTGCGCTTCGCGACCGTCGACGACGACTGTGGCACCCTCTGCCTCGGCGCCTGCGACGTACCCTTCGACGCGCTCCTTGGCCTCGCGGGTGATGAGCGGTCCCATTTCAGATGCGGGATCCGTGCCGTTGCCGATCTTGAGGTTCGCGATACGGCTGGTGAGCTCGGGGATGAGGCGATCCGCCACGTCGCCGACCGCGACGACGACGGAGACGGCCATGCAGCGCTCGCCGGCGGAGCCGTAGGCGGCAGAGATCGCGGCGTCAGCGGTCACATTGATGTCGGCGTCGGGCATGACGAGCATGTGGTTCTTCGCGCCGCCGAGTGCCTGCACGCGCTTGCCGTTGGCGGCCGCGCGCTCGTAGATGTACTTGGCGATGGGCGTGGAGCCGACGAACGAGATCGCCTTGACGTCCGAGCTGTCGAGCAGCGTGTCGACGGCGACCTTGTCGCCGTGCACCACGTTGAGCACGCCGTCGGGCAGACCGGCCTCGCGGAAGAGATCCGCGATGAAGACCGAGGCGGAGGGGTCGCGCTCGGACGGCTTCAGCACGACGGTGTTGCCGCAGGCGATCGCGCTCGCGATCATCCAGAGCGGCACCATGACCGGGAAGTTGAAGGGGGTGATCGCCGCGACCACGCCCACCGGCTGCTTGATGGAGTGCACGTCGACGCCGGTCGAGACCTGCTCGTCGCGCTCGCCCTTCAGCAGGTGGAGCAGCCCCGACGCGAACTCGACGTTCTCGAGACCACGCGCGATCTCGCCTGCGGCATCCGAGAGCACCTTGCCGTGCTCGCTGGTGACGATGGCTGCCAGCTCCGGCGTGCGCTGCTTGAGCAGCTGGCGCAGGTTGAAGAACACGTCCGCGCGCTTCGTGAGGCTCGTCTTGCGCCACTTCGGCAGCGCGGCCTGCGCCGCGGCGATGGCCTGTTCGACGGTCTCGACGGATGCGATGCTCAGCTCGTGCTGGGCTTCGCCCGTGGCCGGGTTGTACACCGGCTGGGTGCTCTCTGCGGTGTCAACCTTTTCGCCGCCGATGACGTGGGGAATGCGTGCCATGTGTTCGCCTTCTTTCCTCTGAGATGCAGGTGTGCGTGCAGTTTGGTGGGCGATTGCCGCAGTATCGGGCAATCTGTTCGGGTTCATAAGACCCGCCGCAACCCAGTGTGACAGGCGTCATCCGCCGAAACGACCGCAATCCATCCAGTTCTCGCATGTCTCCCGTACACTTTGTATGACATGAGCGAAACCCGTACCGACGCGCCCCCCGTCACTGTGGCCGACGCGCTCGCCCTTCCCGAGCTTCGCGCCGGTTCACCCGAGCTCGTCGCCGGGCGATCCGGTCTCGATCGATCGATCCGGTGGGCCCACGTGGTGGCGGGCGCCGGGGCGCTCCCGCTGCTCGAAGGCGGCGAGCTGATCCTCACCACCGGCGCTGGGTGGCCGACGGATCACCTCGCGCTCGCAGCCCTCGCCCAGTCGGTGGTCGCCGCCGACCCGGCAGCTGCCATTCTCGAACTCGGAGCCCACTTCGATGCCGCGCCGGCCGCGCTCGCGAGCGCGTGCGAGCGCCACGGCATCCCGCTGATCGTGCTGCACCGAGAAGTGCGATTCGTGCAGATCACGCAGCGCGTGCATCAGCGCGTGCTCGCGGCGCAGACCGAAGCGCTCGCGGCGCGCGCGGATGTGCACACGATGCTCACGGAGCTCGGCCTGAATCGCAGCCCGGTCGATTACGTCGTCGAGCGTCTCGCCGAGACCCTCGACGCTCCGGTCGTGCTCGAGGATTCCGCTGGCCGCGTGGTCGCCTGGGCCGGGGGCGAGCTGCTCCCCCAGGCGGCGCTCGCCCCGTGGGCCGCGACGCACCCGGGCGCGCTGCCCACGGGAGCCGATTCCGTCGCCGTCGAGGCGCAGGGGAAGCGGTGGGGCCGCCTCTCCGCGCTCCCCGGGCCGCCGCACGCAGCCGGTCGACGCACCGTGCTCGAACTCGGAGCGTTCGCGCTCGCGCTCGGCAAGCTCGCCGACCCCGACGGGGAGCAGTGGTTGCGGTTGAGCTCCAAGCGCCTCTTCGACGCTCTCCTCAACGGTCGCTACCGCAGTGACACCGAACTCGCGACGCAGCTCGCGGCTGCCGGCCTCCCGATCGACGGGCGAGTGCTGCTCGGCGCAACCCTGCGCGGCACCGAAGATTTCGGAGGTCACTCCTCGCTCGAACGCGCCGTACTCGAGACGGCGCTGCGGCGCGCGGTCGCCCCGGAGGGCCGCGTGATCCTCGTCCCCGACCCGACCGACTCTGCGGCGCCCACGGCTGGTTCCCGCGCCTCCGACGGCGACCACGATCGCACTCCGCTGCTCGCGCTCCTCTCGTTTCCCGCCGACGACCCCCGCATCTCGGCTGTCGCCGATTCGGGATCCGCCCCGCCGCTCGCGGTTCGCCTGGCGCGCGAACTCGACATGCTCATCCCTTCCCCGACGCCCACGGGGTGGCGCGCGCACCTCGGTCTCGGCGCGCCCGGCCGAGGCATTCGCTCGCTCATCACGTCGCTTGAACGCGTGCGGGCCGCCGGGCGTCTGAGACCGACAGCGGCGACCGGCCGGGTCACCGTGCAGCAGGCCGAACGGCAGGCGCTCGCGTACCTGGTGCGCGGCCTGTCGGCCACGCCCGAGGTGCAGGAGTTCGCCGCAGACGCGCTCGGCCCCCTCATCGCGCACGATGCGGGCACGGGGCCCGGGCACAGCGGCGACCTGCTGCTGGTGCTGCGGGCGTATCTCGCGCACCCCACGAACCGCTCGCTCGCAGCTCAGCGCGCGCGACTCTCGCGTTCGGTATTCTATCAGCGGCTCGCGCTCATCGAAGAACTGCTCGGCGTCGATCTCGCCGACGGAACGACGATTGCGACGCTCACGGTCGCGCTGCTGGCGCGCAGCGACTGACGGCTGCGCCCGCCTCAGTCACGCCACAGGCGGGGATATTCGTGCCCGAGTTGGATGACGAGGCGGCGCAGCGCCGGCAGGGAAAGCCCGATCACGCAGCTCGGCGAACCCTCGATGCGTTCGATGAACGCCCCGGCGAGGCCGTCGATGGCGAAGCCTCCCGCGAGCTCGAGCGGCTCGCCCGTCGCGACGTACGCTTCGAGCTCGGCGTCGGTCAGGTCGCTCGCGAGCGTGACGGTGGCCGTGTCGACCGCACCAACTGCAGCGCGCGTCTCGCCCGCGGTGCAGTCGATGAGCCAGTGCCCCGAGTGCAGCACGCCGGTGCGGCCGCGGTGCTGCTTCGAGCGTTCGAGGGCGACCTCGGGGCGATGCGGCTTCCCGAGAATCTCGCCGTCGAGTAGAAACATGGAGTCGCCGCCGAGCACCAGTCCGTCGATTTCTCCCGACCCGTCGGGCCCGTGTCGGCGCACCACGTCCTCAGCCTTGAGCCGGCCCAGGTACTCGGTGAGCTCCGGTGCCGTCAACGCCCTGTCAAGCCGTTCTTCACGAGCGGCGACCTCTGCCTCCTCGTCAACCTCGGGAGAGAAGCACACGGGTTCGATACCCGCCCCGCGCAATACGGAGAGCCGGGCGGGAGACGTGGACGCGAGGTAGAGACGCATGGTCAGCAGTTTAGGCGGCCCGAAAAGTCCCATATGCACTGCACACACTCAGATCCGCTGCCTAAACTGCGAGTAAACGGAATGACCGATCGGGAGCGGCCCGGAGCAGTGCGCGAGAGCGGGGGCGCAGACTGCTACACGGGCGCGCGCTACACCAGTACGTTCCGCCTCGACAACCCCCTGTCAGAGGTCGGGCATCCCGTCGTACCTTGTGGTCATGGGGATGCACCGTGCCTCCCCGTGAACGGAAGGAGTTCTCATGGGTTTCCTCGGATTTTTGCTGCTCGGGCTGATCGCAGGGGCTATTGCGAAGGCCATCCTGCCGGGTCGCCAGGGCGGCGGCTGGATCGCCACCCTCATCTTGGGCGTCATCGGCGCTCTCATCGGAGGCTGGCTGGGAGGCCTGCTTTTCGGGGCCGACCTCGGTGAGTTCTTCTCGATCGAGACCTGGTTGGTCGCGATTGGCGGATCGATTGTCGTTCTGCTGATCTGGGGCCTCATCACCGGTCGCAAGGGCAACCGCGCGGCGTAATTCCGCCGCAGTATGGCGGCGCGCACGCGCCGCGGCACGAGGTCGGCCTCGCGCAATGGGAGAATGAAGGCATGACTGCATTGCACAGCTCAGCCCCGCTCGAACCCGGCGCAGAGGTCGACCTCGTCGTCACCGGCATCGCTCACGGCGGTGTCGGTGTCGCGCGTCATGAGGGTCGCGTCGTCTTCGTGGCTGACGCCATCCCGGGCGAACGCGTCCGGGCCGTCGTGACGGATGCGAAGAAGAAGTCGTTCGCTCGCGCGACGGCCGTCGAGGTGCTCGACGCCTCGGCGGATCGCCGCGAGCACATCTGGGCAGAAGCCTCCATCGCTCGTGCGCCTGAGGATCGAGCCGGAGGCGCGGAGTTCGGACATATCTCGCTCGACCGCCAGCGATCGCTGAAGGCCGAAGTGCTCGCTGATGCGATGCAACGCTTCGGCGGTGTCGAGTTCGCAGCCGAAGGCGATGACGATCTCGCGAGCGCCCTCGCCGAGATCGTCGAGCCCCCGCCAGCCTTCATCGACGAAGACACAGACGAACCAGAGGCCGACACGGGTCTCGGCTACCGCACGCGCGTGCGACTCCACGTGGACCCCGAGACCGGCGCCGTCGGCCCGTACGCGGCGCGCAGCAGGCGCGTGATCCCCGTCGAATCTCTGCCGCTCGCCACGCTCGGCGTCAATCAGATCGCCCCGCTTGCAGACCTGATGCCCGGCGTTGACACGGTCGATCTCGTGGATCCCTCGGGCGATGATCCCCGAATGCTCCTGACGCTTGCCGGTGAGAAGCAGCGCTCGGGTGCCAGCGATCCGATCCACGAATGGGTTGAGGATCGCGGGTTCCTGGTGCGCGCCGGCGGTTTCTGGCAGGTCCACCGGGCTGCCCCCGCCGTGCTCTTCACCGCCGTGCGCGACGCCGTCTCCGATCTCATCGCCGACGGTCGGTTCGAGCCGGGCGCCGGCAACCTCGACCTGTACGGCGGAGCCGGGCTGCTCGCCGCAGCCGTCGCCGAGGCAGCGGGCACCGGTGTGAAGATCGCAACGGTCGAGTCGGATGCCGCCGCGACCGAAGACGCCGCGGAAAATCTGTCAGCCCTCGTGGGAGCGCTCGCGCACACCGCCCGGGTCGATCGGCACCTCGCCGACCTGCTGAAGGCCTCCGCCCCGGTGCGAGATCGCCTGCGGCGCGGCACCGTTGTGCTCGACCCGCCGCGCTCCGGCGCTGGCAACGGCGTGACCGCACAGCTCATCGAGCTCTCGCCGCAGAACATCGTCTATGTCGCGTGCGACCCCGTCTCGCTCGCTCGCGATACGAAGACGCTGCGCGCGGCGGGCTACGAGCTGACCGGTCTCCGCGCGTTCGATATCTTCCCGCACACGCATCACTTCGAGTCGCTGGCAGTCTTCAAGCGGGCATAACCGGCTGGCGACATCGAATCCTCGCAACCGCGCTGAAACCGTTCGCTGCGATCATGGGAGCATGACGACGGCGTTCACACTGGTTCAACTCTCCTATTTCAGCGCGGTCGCGCGGCTGGAGAACATGACGGGGGCCGCTGCCGAGCTCAACGTCACCCAATCGACGCTGTCGAGCGCGATCTCGCAGCTCGAGCGGGAACTCGCCGTAGAACTCTTCACCCGGGATCGCGGGCGGGGCCTCCAGCTAACGCCAGCAGGGCGCGCACTGCTCGCTCGCGGTCCGGCCCTGCTCGAGGAGGCCGACCTGCTCGCGTCTTCGGTGAGATCGGCGAGCGAGGCGCTCTCAGGTGAACTCACCGTCGGCATCTACGCCCCGCTCGCGCCGTTTCGCGCCCCCGAGATTCTCGACCGGTTCGAGGCCGCGTACCCCGACGTGCAGCTCACCTTTTTCGAGGGCGACCAGGGCAGCCTGCAAGACGCGCTGCACGACGGCCGGTGCGAGGTGGCACTCATGTACGAGCTCGGCGTCGACCATCGCTTCGAGCGCACCGTGATCGACCGTGTGCCGCCGCACGTCATCGTGCCCGAAGCCCGAGCTCAGGCACTCGCGGGCCGATCGGTCGTCAGTCTTAGGGAGTTCGCTGAAGAACCGTTCATCCTCCTCGACCTGCCCCACACCGGCGACTACTACCTGCGCCTCTTCCGGCAGCTCGGCCTCGAACCGCACATCAGGCACGTCTCGCTCGGGTACGAGACCGTGCGCTCCTACGTCGCCCGCGGGCACGGCTACTCGATTCTGAACCAGTGGCTCGATCAGGGCCTCACCTACTCGGGTAAACGCGTGATCCCGCTCAGGCTCTCCGACGAGTTTCCGCCCACCGAGGTCTCCCTGGTGCAGCGCCGCGACATTTCGGCGACGCGCAAGGCCCAGGCCTTCGTGGAAACCTGCCGCGAGATCTATCAGGGCAGCGCACAGCCATCGATTCCTTCGATCGGCGATAACGGAAGTTCCCATTAGACGCGGCTTCGCTCCTCTTCGAGGATGGGGGAGCCCGGTCACCGCCGCTGATCCACTTCGACCCGACCCCGACCGGGACATCCATGGAGGACGCAATGACGCCGAATTCCGACCCTGCCCGACCCCTCACCACCGAGCGGGTGGCCGAGCACGCCACCGCACTCCCGCCCACGGACCCCGTCAACCTGCCGACCGGTCCACTCCCCGTCGCCGAGCGAAAGCAGCTCGACAAGAAGCGCCTCCGCGTGCTGCTCGCCGGCAGCGTCGGCCAATTCATCGAGTTCTACGATTTCAGCCTCTACGGCTTATCGGCGCTGACGCTCGCGACCCTCTTCTTCCCGAGCGACAACCCCGCCGTCGGGCTGCTCTCGACGTTCGCGGCGTTCGGTGTCGCGTTCTTCATCCGCCCGCTGGGCGGACTGTTCTTCGGCGCCATCGGAGACCGGTACGGGCGCCGCCCCGTGCTGTACATCACGCTGCTCACGATCGGCATCGCCACGGCTGGTATCGGCCTGCTGCCGACCTATGCGCAGATCGGGGTGGCCGCGCCGATCCTGCTGGTGCTCTGCCGCCTGCTGCAGGGCTTTTCGGCCGGCGGAGAGTCGGTCGGCGCACCGGCGTTCGTCTTCGAGCATGCTCCGAAGCATCGGCGCGGCCTGTGGCTGAACATCACGCTTGCGGCCACGGCGCTGCCGTCGGTCATCGGCGGCGCCTTGATCCTGACCCTCTCGCAGAGTCTTCCCGCTGAGGCGTTCGAGGGGTGGGGCTGGCGCGTGCCGTTCCTGCTCGCCCTGCCGCTCGCCGCATTCGGACTCTGGATCCGCTCGCGCACCGATGAATCTGAGGCGTTCAAGGAGGTGCAGGCCGAGCAGCAGCAGAGCGCGGAGCGCCCGACGCCCATTCGCGACGCCTTCCGCGAGAACTGGCTGAAGATGCTGCAGGTCATCATGGTCATGGGACTCACCGCGATGGGGTTCTACTTCCTCTCCGGCTACTTCGTCTCGTACGTGCAGACCGCCGGCGACCTGTCGCGCGAGAGCTCGCTGCTCGCCAACGCCGCGGCGATGCTGCTCTATGCGCTGCTGCTGCCGGTCGGGGGCATCATCGGCGACCGCGTCGGGCGCAAACCGATGCTGATCGCCGGCGCTGCCATCATCGCGGTGACCGCCGTGCCGGCGTTCATGCTCGTCACGTCGGGATCGCTGCCGCTCGCCATTCTCGGCCAGTTCCTCTTCGTCGGCGCCGTGTGCGTCTACGGCGGCGGCTGCTACACGTTCTTCGTCGAGATCTTCACGACCCGCACGCGCTTCACCTCGGCGGCGGTGAGCTACAACGTCGGGTACGCCATCTTCGGCGGCACCGCACCGTTCATTGGAACGTGGCTCGTCGAGACCACCGGCTTCGGCGCGAGCCCGGGCATTTACATGGCGGCGGCCGCCGCCATCGTGTTCCTCGTGCTCGTGCTCACCCGTATCCCCGAAACCCACCCGCTGAAGCGGAAGCCCGCGACAGGAGTTGCCCGATGACCGACACCGCGTTCCTCGAAGATTTTCACGCCGTCTCCCGGATCGGCGCGACACCGGCGAACGGGGTGGACCGCCAGGCCGCAACCGCAGCCGACCGCGAGACCCGCGAGTGGTTCCGCGCCTTCGCCGAGCGCCGCGGCTGGGAGACTCGCGTCGATGGCATCGGAAATCAGTTCGCGCTCGTCGAGCTCGTGCCCGGAGCACCCTACGTGCTGCTCGGCTCGCATCTCGACTCGCAGCCGCTCGGAGGCCGTTTCGACGGCGCATATGGCGTCATTGCGGGGCTCCACGCGGCAGAGCGCATCGCCGAGCGCGCTGCGGAGTCGTCGGCCGAATTTTCCGAAGCCCCCGCCTACAACGTGGCCGTCGTCAACTGGTTCAACGAGGAGGGCGGTCGGTTTCCGCCCTCGATCATGGGCAGCTCGGTCTTCGCGGGCATCAAGAGCGAGGACGAGATGCTCGAGGTGCGGGATCTGAGCGGTACGTCGGTGCGCGAGGCGCTCGACGGCATCGGCTACCTCGGCACCGACGAGCGACCGGTAATCGCGTCGTACGCCGAGATCCACATCGAGCAGGGCCGCATCCTCGAGCGCGATGGCCTGCCCATCGGTGCTGTCGATCGCAGCTGGTATACCCAGAAGCTCGACGTTGAGGTGCTCGGCGAGCAGTCGCACACCGGCGCCACCGCGATGGCGGATCGCCACGACGCGCTCCTGGGCGCTGCGAAGGTGATCGCCAAAGTGCACGAGGTGACGGCGCTCTTCGAACCCGAGACCCTGGTCTCGTCGGTCGGCCAACTGACCCTGGAGCCCAACTCCCCCATCGTGGTGGCGCGCCGCGTGCGACTCGTCGCCGATCTCCGGGCCGACGACCCCGCCGTCGTTCGTGCCGCTCGGGATCAGCTGCTCGGCGACATCGCAGAGATCGCGGAGGCCTATGGGCTCACCATCACCGCCCGGGATTTCGACGTGCGCGACAACCAGCACTATCCCGAGTCGGGTCTCGCGCTCGCCGAGGCCGCTGCGACCGACCTCGGGCTCGGCTCGCGCCGCATTCGCACCATGGCCGGGCACGACTCGGTCGCGATGAACCGCATCGCACCGACGGTGATGCTCTTCATCCCGTCGGTCGACGGCGTCAGCCACTGCGAACGCGAGTACACGCGCGACGAAGACATGATCGACGGCGTCGCGATGCTGGCCGAGGTCGGCTGGCGACTGGTGCACGGAGCGCTGCAGGCGGAGCTCGTCGCGGCCCCGGCCTCCGCGCCTGCGAACGCGTGAGTGGACGGAGCACGACCATGACACCGACCGCTCTCGGCCGAGATCTCGATCTCGCATACATCGACGCGCACACCGCGAGGCGACGCTTCATCAGCGGCGACCTCACGCCGAGCGAACTGCTCGAGGCGACGCTCGCCCGCATCGACGAGGTGAACGGCGACGCGACGCACGGCGGCGTCAACGCCTTCACCGAGGTGCTCGCCGACTCCGCGCGGAAGGCGGCGCGAGCGGCTGACGGGGCGTACGCGGCCGCGGCGCCGGGCGATGCGCTTCCTCCGCTCCTCGGGGTTCCCGTCGCGACGAAGGAGAAGCACGGGATCGCGGGTCGCTCCCTCGTGCAGGGCCTCGAAGCGTGCCGCGGCGCCGTCGCCGAGGCGCACCACCCCGTGGTTGAGCGGATCCTCGCCGCTGGAGCCGTGATCCACGGTCGCACGACCTCGCCCGAGTTCTCGTGCGCGACCACGACGCACTCTCCCATGTGGGGCGTGACGCGCAATCCGTGGAATCTCGATGCCACACCCGGCGGTTCGTCGGGTGGAGCCGGAGCGGCGCTCGCCGCCGGCATGGCGGTGCTCGCCACGGCCTCCGACATCGCGGGCAGCACCCGTATCCCGGCAGGGTTCACGGGCACCGTCGGGTACAAGGCCCCGTACGGCCGCATTCCGGGAGTCCCACCGCTCTCCGCCGATTGGTACCGCGGCGACGGGCCCATGGCCCGCACGGTCGCAGACACGGCGCTGCTCGCTGAAGTGATGAGCGGGCGTCACATCGCCGACCACGGATCCTGGGGGCGTCAGGGCGATGGCGAGCTCACCGCAGCGCTCCGGGGCGCCGACGGCGCCGGCGGCCTGCGCGTGGGGCTCTCGCTGACACTGGGCGACTATCCGGTCGCTCCCTCGGTACGGGCGCAGACGCTGCGCGTAGCCCGGGCACTCGAAGCCGCGGGTGCCGAGATCGTCGAGGTCGCGCTCCCCTGGACGACGGAGCGCTTGCGCCGCACGGCGTTCGCCCACTTCGGCCACATCCTCGGGCCGGCGATGTCGCAACTCACCGCGGGCACCGAGTCGCAACTCGCCGCGTACACACGCCGCTTCATCTCCGACGCCGAGCGGGCCGCCGCCGGAGTGAGCCTCCCCGATTCGCTCGCACTCGACGCGGCCGTGCAGTCGGAGCTCGCCACTGCCATGCAGGGCATCGACGTGCTGCTGACACCGACGCAGGCCGTGGAGATGCTCGACGTCGACGGCGACTACCTCGACGGGATCGATGCTCTCGACGCCGACGGCTCGACACGGCACCTGGAGCATTACTGGGAGGCGCACCTCACGAGCCCCTTCAACATCGCCAACCGGGTGCCCGTGCTCTCGGTACCCGCGGGCGTCTCATCTGTCGGCGTGCCCATCGGGGTGCAGGTCGTCGGCCACCCGTTCGCGGAGGCGTCGGTGTTCCGTGCCGGCTCGGCGATCGCAGATCTCGTCACGATGCCGCCCTACCCGCGGGCGATCGGGTGACGCCCGGCTCCCGCTCCTACGGCGCGACGACCCGGACGATGCCCTGCATCTCGGGGTGGATCGAGCAGAGGTAGGCGTACTCGCCCTCCTCCGAGAACTGATGCGTGTAGCTGCCCTCGACGAGGAGTTCGCTCACGAAACTGCGATCCTCGGCGACGACGTCGTGCTCGTTCGGCCCGACGAACTCCCACTGCACCGCCTGACCCGGAGCGATCTCGACCTCGGCCGGCTCATAGCGGTTGTCAGTCACGGTCACCGTCACCACGGCCTGCACGTCGTCGTCCGAGGGCACCGGCTCCGGCGCGCCCGGCGCGCAGCCGGCGAGCAGCACCGCGGCAGTCGCACCGAAGATCCCGACGGCACCGGTCAGCAGACGTCGCCGCGAAATACCCCTCGTCATCGCGCCGCCGCGCTCAGTGCTGATGCAGCGCGCGGGCCGCATCAGTGATCGCACCGGTCATCGACGGGTAGACGGCGAAGGCCGAGGCCACCTGGTCGACGGTGAGCCGGTGCTCGACGGCGAGCGCGAGCGGGAAGATCAGCTCACTGGCGCGATGAGCGACGACGACGCCGCCGATCACGGTACCGGAGGCCTTCCATGCGAACAGCTTCACGAAGCCGTCGGTGAATCCGATCATCTTCGCGCGCGGGTTGACGCTCAGTGGAATGGTGTGGGAGATGGCCTTCGCGACGTCGGAGGCCTCGGCGAGCGAGTTCTCGTTCCACCCGACCGTCGCGATCTCGGGATAGGTGAAGACGTTCGCCGCCACGTTGCGCAGATCGATCGGGCGCACGAAGTCGCCCAGCGCGTGCATGATCGCCGTGCGACCCTGCATCGACGCGACCGACGCGAGCGGGAAGAAGTCGGTGCAGTCGCCCGCCGCGTAGATCGAGGGCACGTTCGTGCGCGCGACCTTGTTCACGCGGATGTGGCCGCTGTCGGTCAACGAGACGCCCGCCTCGGCGAGGCCGAGACCCGCAGTGTTCGGGATCGAGCCGACCGCCATGAGGCAGTGCGTCGCCTCGATGGTGCGCCCGTCTTCGAGTTCGACGAGCACGCCGTTCTCGGTGCGGGTGACGGAGGTCGCGCGCGACTTCGACATCACCTGCATGCCCAGCCGGGTGAACTCGCGCTCGATCACGCCCGCGGCGTCACGGTCCTCGCCGGGAAGCACCTGATCGCGGCTCGAGACGAGCGTCACCTCCGAACCGAGGGTGCGGTAGGCGTTCGCGAACTCCGCTCCGGTCACGCCCGAGCCGACGACGACGAGGTGATCTGGCACGCTCGGCAGATCGTAGAGCTGCTTCCAGGTCAGGATGCGCTCGCCGTCGGGCTTGGCCGAGTCGAGCTCGCGCGGGCTCGAGCCGACTGAGACGACGATGGTGTCCGCCTCGATCCGGTCGAAATCGGTGCCACCCCCGCCCGCGGCCGTCGAGATCACCACAGCGTTGGGGCCGTCGAGGCGGCCCTCGCCCTGCACCACGCGCACGCCCGCATCTTCGAGCGACCGCAGCATGTCGACCGACTGAGCGCCCGCCATTGCCAGCAGGCGCTTGTTGACCGCGGCGAGATTGACGGCAATTTCGGGGCGAACGGGCTTGCCGTCGCCGCCAGGCACGAATGCCTGTACGCCGAGTTTTCCGGAGTCGCGCACGCTCTGCGCTGCGCTCGCCGTCGCGATGAGACTCTTCGAGGGAACCACGTCGGTGAGCACCGCCGCTCCGCCCACGCCTGCGCGTTCGATCAAGATGACTTCTGCGCCGAGCTGAGCTCCCGCGAGCGCCGCCTCGTAGCCCCCTGGGCCGCCGCCGACTATCGCGATCCGATGCTTACGTTCATTCGCTTTCGCCATAGTGCAAGTCTACGCAGCCGCGCGGCACGCGACCGCCGAACGTTCGGGGTTACTCGCCGCGCTGGCATTCCGTGCGGCACTCGCGCTCGCAGTACCCCGGCCAGCGCTTCTCGAGCCGACGGTCGAGCCCCATCCAGTACGTCTGCATCACCGAACTCGTGCGGGCACCCATCCACAGCTGGATGTTGCGCACGGCCTCTCCATCGGCCCACAGCCACTCGTCGAACCACGCATCCACCGCGCCGGCAAGTGCCTCGCCGCGTCGGCGGCCGAGCCCCGGGCGCGGGCTCTGCTCGCGCGCCTCGCGGCACAACCATGTCACGCCCACGTTGGGCGGTGCCGGCAGCGTCTCGATCTGGATCTCGGAGAACACCTCGATGAACACCCGCCCGTACGATGTATCGGGAAGCTCGCGCAGCCATTCGCCGAGCTGCGGCAGGTCTGAAGCGTCGCCCGCCGCAAGCACACAATCGATGCCCTCGGGATCGACGACCGAGACAGCCTCGGGAAAATCGAATGGTTCGGAGAAGTTCACAATCTCATCTTAGGGCGTCCTAACCTTGATCGGAAGATCTCACAGCGAATTCGACGCCCATGCAACTCTCTCCTTCCACGCGCGTCACGACGGGTCACGTAACCGAGGGCGTATGGCCATTCGTTTAGGATCGAGCCAGACCAGACTGCGCAGGTGAGAGATCTCGATCCCTCGCGTGCGCCGGTGTCGCCACCACACGATGAAGTTGGAAGGACCGCCACACATGACGAGGATCGACTCCTTCGCATCGACCGCGCTGGACAGCGTTACGGGCAGGGATGCGATCGGGGGCGGCCTTCCCCTTCCCACCCTCCGCTCGCGCACCGCCTACGCGCCCGCAGCGCTCGAGCGCGATCCCGGAATGCCGGCGTCATCGTGGCGGTTACGCAGCGACGCGTGGGAGTATCTGCGCTTCGCCGTGAAGCGACTCGCGACCGACTCGGACGCGGCCACCGCCGACGCACTCGCCGCAGACGGTGAGGTGCACCGCAACCTGCGGGCGCTCGAAACCATCGAGCTCTACTGGGCGGGTTTCGGCCAGCGCTACGTCACCGCGATCGGCGAACTGCTCGAAGCCGGAGACTACCGCACCGCGCTCGACCGCATCGGCCGAGTCGTGAACCGGCTGCGGCACGACACCGTTCCTGATGAGCCTCGCGACGAGTTCCTCGACGAGCAGGAGCGCGCCGAGTTCACCGTCGATACTGACCCGCGAACTCGCTTCGAGGTGCTCATCGTCGACGAGACGACCGCTCAGGATCGCGACGGCCTGCGTGCTGAATTGCTGCGCCTGCGCGGCCCGGCCGACGACTTTGTCTACGACTACGTCGTCGTACCCTCTGCCGACGACGCCGTCGCGGCCGTGCTCACCAACCCGAACATCCTCGCCTGCGTCGTGCGCCCCGGGTTCAGCGAGCACACCCGGCAGAAACTGAGCCGAGATCTGCAGGAGGCGATCCGACTCGCCCGCGCCGAGGTCGTGCCCGGCGCCGCGCCGGCGCGGAGCTCGCTCGCCTCGGTGCAGCGCGTGCTGGGTCTCGCCGATACGCTCGCCGCGATCCGCCCCGAACTCGACCTCTACCTGATCGCTGGAGCGCACATCGAGGATCTCGCCGGCGCGCTCACCCGGCGCTTCCGCCGTGTGTTTCGGCGGGAGGATCAGCTCGAACTCCATCTGACGCTGCTGCGGCGCGTCTCCCACCTCTACGACACCCCGTTCTTCTCGGCGATTCAAGACCACGCGCGGCGCCCCGTCGGCGTCTTTCACGCTTTGCCCGTCGCCCGCGGCGGCTCGGTCGTCGGATCGAAGTGGATCCGCGACCTCGCGGACTTCTACGGCCTGAACCTGCTGCTCGCCGAGACGTCGGCAACGTCGGGCGGACTGGACTCGCTGCTCGCCCCGACCGGCGCGATCAAGAAGGCGCAGGACCTCGCCGCCCGCGCGTACGGGGCGAAGCACACCTTCTTCGTGACGAACGGCACCTCGACCGCGAACAAGATCGTGCACCAGGCCCTCATGGCGCCGAACGACGTCGTGCTCGTGGACCGCAACTGCCACAAGTCGCACCACCATGCCGTGATGCTGACTGGCGCGCGCCCCGCCTATCTCGAGGCGTACCCGCTGAACGATTTCGCCTTCTACGGCGCCGTGCCCATCGACCGCATCAAGCAGCTCCTGCTCGACTACCGAGCCCAGGGCAGGCTCGACGAGGTGCGCATGATCACCCTCACCAACTGCACCTTCGACGGCATCGTCTACGACCCGGAGCGGGTGATGGCGGAGTGCCTCGCGATCAAACCCGACCTCGTGTTCCTCTGGGACGAGGCGTGGTTCGCATTCGCCGCGTTCCACCCCGTGACGAGGCGCCGCACCGCGATGGCAGCCGCGAAGCGACTCGAGCAGCAGCTCGGCACGACGGCCCATGCCGCCGCCTATCGCGCGCAGCAAGCGCGGCTGTTCCCCGCAGGCGGCGAGACTCCCGGCTCCCCCGCCGCCGATGATGTCTGGCTCGCGGAGCGCCTGATCCCGGCGCCCGACGCGCGTATCCGCGTGTACGCGACGCAGTCGACGCACAAGACCCTGACCGCGCTGCGGCAGGGATCCATGATTCACGTCTACGACCAGGATTGGGTGCGCGACGCAGAGGAGGCGTTCCACGAGGCCTACATGACGCATACGTCGACCTCGCCGAACTATCAGATCCTCGCCTCGCTCGACATCGGCCGCCGTCAGGTCGAGCTCGAGGGATTCGAGCTCGTGCAGCGCCAGCTCGACCTCGCGACCAGCCTGTCGCAGGCGATCGCCCGGCACCCGCTGCTGCGCCGCACATTCCGGGTGCTCACTGCGCACGATCTCGTTCCCGGTGCGAACCGCGAGGCGGGGCGACCGATGCCGCTGCGCGATGGGCTCTCATCGATGTGGCAGGCGTGGGCGACCGACGAGTTCGTGGTCGATCCCTCGCGCATCACCATCGAGATCAGTCGCACCGGCGTCGACGGCGACACCTTCAAGCACGAGTACCTCATGGATCGCTACGGCATTCAGGTCAATAAGACGAGCCGCAACACGGTGCTGTTCATGACGAACATCGGCACGTCTCGCAGCGCGATCGCGTACCTGATCGAGGTGCTCGTGAAGCTCGCGGAACGCTTCGAAGAGGCGCGGGCCCAGCAGGATCCCGAGCTCCTCGTTCCCGATGAGGTCGCCATGCCGCCGCTGCCCGATTTCAGCGCGTTCTCGCAGCGCTACGCCACCGACGGGGTGCTGCCCGACGGCGACATGCGCGCAGCGTTCTTCCGGGGGCAGCAGCGCGGCGCCGTCGAGCACGTCTCCCCCGCCGAGCTCGCCGAGCGGGTCGGGCGAGGCGAGCAGCCCGTCTCAGCCGGATTCGTCACGCCGTACCCGCCCGGGTTCCCGGTACTCGTTCCCGGCCAGGTTATCTCGGCCGAGGTGCTCGACTTCATGGCGGTGCTCGACACCCGCGAGATTCACGGGTACGACGCGCGCCGTGGGTACCGCGTCCTCCGCCCGGAAGCGTGAACGACGTCGGCGGCCGAGTGCTCGGGCGCTCTAAGCTGGAGCGCATGAGCGCCGCAACGTCCGACACCCCCGCCGCCCTGGCCGCTGAAGCCGCCTCCGCCATCGCCCGGTTGACCGGCGTGGAACGGCACGACGTCGCCCTGACCCTCGGCAGCGGGTGGGGCAAAGCCGCCGATGTGATCGGGGAGACCGTCGCGGTCGTGCCCGCAGAGGAGGTGCCCGGCTTTCACGTCTCCGGCGTGCCCGGCCACTCGGGCACGCTCCGGTCCGTCCGGCTCGCGAGCGGCAAGCACGCCCTGATCATCGGTGCGCGCACCCACTACTACGAGGGGCGCGGCGTCCGCACCGTCGTGCACGGCGTCCGCACCGCGGCCGCGGCGGGGGCCGAGATCATGATCCTGACCAACGGCGCCGGCGGCGTCGATCCCGCGTTCCGCGCGGGCGAGCCCGTCCTCATCAGCGACCACCTCAACCTCACCGCCGTCTCCCCCATCGAGGGCGCGAACTTCGTCGACCTCACCGACCTCTACGCGTCGCGCTTGCGAGACATCGCCCGGTCCGTCGAGCCGGGTCTGCAGCAGGGGGTGTACGTGCAGCTGCCAGGGCCGCACTACGAGACGCCGGCCGAGATCCACTACCTGCGCACGATCGGCGGTCAGATCGTCGGCATGTCGACCGCGCTCGAGGCGATCGCCGCGCGTGAGGCAGGCATGCAGGTGCTCGGGTTCTCGCTGATCACGAACCCGGCGGCAGGCATGGGGGATCCCCTGAGCCACGCCGAGGTACTCGCCGAGGGCAAGGCCGCCGAGCCGCGCCTCGCCGATCTGCTGAAGCGCGTCGTCGCGGAGCTGTAGCGCGCCGCCCGCTGCGCGGCTCAGCGCGCCGCCACATCTCTCAGCGCGCCGCCACTCATTTCAGCGGGGTCACTTGTGGAGTGTGTCGACGCCGACCACGCTTCCGACACCCTCCGAACGTGACCCGGCTCGGCGGGACCAGGTGCGGCGCCACTCATTTCAGCATGAGGCCCCGGCGGCTCGAGCGCCGCTAGGATCGGGGCAACGAGCACTCGAGGAGGAGCGCATGGAGTCGGTCGACGTTGTCGTCATCGGAGCGGGGTTCGCGGGACTGGTCGCCGCACGAGAGCTGGGCGCCGCCGGGCTCAGCGTGGTGGTGCTCGAGGCCCGCGACCGCGTCGGCGGGCGCACCTGGACCGACCACCGCTTCGGGCACGATCTCGAGCTCGGCGGCACCTGGGTGCACTGGGTGCAGCCGCACACGTGGGCAGAGATGACCCGCTACGGCCGCGACATCGAGCGCAGCCCCAGCGCCGACGAGGCGTTCTGGCTCGGCGCCGACGGCGTCTCCCGAACAGGCTCCATCGCTGAGTTCATGGCACTCATCGACGACGGCCAGCAGGGCATCATCGACGATGCGCGAGAGGCGATCCCGCGCGGCGTCGATCCGACCACGGGCAGCATCACGCAGCTCGACAGCCTCACGGTGCAGGATCGCATCGACTCCCTCGACCTCACGCCGGAGGCGCGGGCGGCGAACGAATCGGTGTGGGTCGGGCACGTCAACGCCCCGCTCGATCGGGTGGGCCTGTCGAGCGCTCTGCGCTGGGTCGCAGCCACGGGCGGGCACTGGCAGCTCATGCACGAGGCGTCGGCGACCTACCGCGTCGTCGGCGGGATGAGCGCATTCACCGCCGCCATCGCCGCAGACGTGCGCGGCGAGATCCGGTTCTGCGCCACCGTTGCCGCGGTGGAGAGCGATGCCGACGGGGCGAGCGTCGAGCTGATCGACGGCTCGCGGATCCGCGCTCGTCGCATCGTCTCCACCCTTCCGGCGAATGCCATCTCGACGATCGATTTCCACCCGCCGCTGCCCGATGCGTGGCAGCGGCTCTCGGCAGAGCGCGTCGCTTCGCAGGGCACGAAGGCGTGGATCAGGGCGCGCGGCCACGTCACGCGGTTCTTCGCGTACGCGAGTCAGCACGACCCGCTCTCGGTGCTCAAAGCCGAGTACTACGGCGCCGACGCAGACGGCGACTACACGCTGCTCGTGGGATTCGGCCCGGATCACACGCGCCTCGACCTCGACGACGTCGCCGCCGTGCAGGCCGCCGTCGACGTCTTGCGGCCAGGCCTCGAGGTGACCGGCGCGACCGGGCATGACTGGATGGCCGATCCGCTCTCGCAGAACACGTGGATGACGCACCGCCCCGGGCAACTCACGCAGTATCTCTCCGCGCTGCAGCTGCCGCACGGACCGGTGCATTTCGCGACGACCGACAACGCGAACCTGTGGGGCGGCTTCATCGACGGCGCGATCGAGAGCGGCTTGCGAGAGTCGCGCCGCATCGCCGTGGATCTCGCCTAGGCCAGCCCGCAGCCCCTCTTCCCCGCCCAAAAACCGCAGCGGGGTCACTCTTCGTGCTCCGACCTTGCCTCGGGCACGCTCCGAGAACGCGGCGGTGAGATCCATACCGCGAGCGGTCACCCTCGCCCCGGC